>JAYUKI010000804.1:0-12011 GCA_043764595.1 Myxococcales bacterium
CACCATCGCCACCATCGCCGCGCGCTACCACGTGACGGCACGGGCCATCACCGACGCGAACCCCAAGGTGAACCCGAAGCGCCTTCAGATTGGCGACACGCTCACCATTCCTGGCGTGGCTCCCAAAGCGGGTGACAAGACCGCACCCGCGAAGAGCGAAGGTCAAGCGAAGGCTGCGCCCGCTGGCAAAACGGCTGCTCCGGCGCCCGGCTCGGCCGCTGCACATGGCTCTCCCGCGACCGCGGCTCCTCCTCCTGCACATGGCGGACATGCCGGCCCCGCAGCTCACGGTTCGACCGCGAGCGCGACCCTGGCGAGTGGACCGGGGAAACACGGGAAGGATTCGTACACCGGCAAGCCCAAGCAGCCGAACGTGGTTCACCTCGTTCGCTTCGGTACGGCCGAAGAGGCCTCGGTGAAGGTCAGCACGCGCGGCAAAGTGCCCGGCCCTGCGCTCGAGCAGTTCAAGAAGCTCATGCACTCGAGCTCCGGTCAGACGCACACGCCGGATGCGCGCCTCGTGGCTCTACTGGGAATCGTGTCGAACCACTTTGGCGGCAAGAAGATCGAAATCATCAGTGGTTTCAGGCCTTTCAGCCCCAAGCAATACACTCCTCACTCGAACCACAACCACGGACGCGCGATGGACTTCCGAGTCCAGGGAGTGCCCAACACCGTGCTGCGGGACTACTGCCGCACGCTGCATGACGTGGGCGTCGGGTACTACCCCAACAGCGTGTTCGTTCACCTCGACGTGCGGTCGGCTCCGGCGTTTTGGATCGACTACTCCAAGCCTGGCGAGGCCCCGCGCTACCACGCTCCGAATGTCGACGCGGACGAAGGCGCGAGCGACGTCCACGCCGAGCATCCCGGCTTGAACGGCTCGCAGCCGGCTACCCCGACCGAAGCTCCTACGGCTCCTGGCGCGGCGGTCGAAAAACCGGCCGAGAAGCCTGCAGAAGCGCCGGCAGCTCCGAAAGTGGAAATCCCGAAGCCGTCCGCTGGCGCTCCGAGCACCGCCCCCTGATAGGATTCGGGAGGACGCGATTCTCGTGGAATCACGAGCTTCGCCTGGCGAGACGCGTGCGGTGCACACGCAGCGAGCCCCGCACGACCGGCTTGCCCATGCGAGCGACCCCGGATCGGGAGCGCAACGGGTCCAAAGGCTAGCCGTTTGAAGAGCGCCGCATGAACGCGAACCGTTCGGTTTTCTGGCCACTTCGCGCCGGCGAACCTCGAGCGCCGATCACGTTTTCGGACCGAGGATTTCGCTGGGGTAGCAAGCATCGCTAGGAGCGACGACGGATACTCTTGTATCCGAGGGGAGCGACAACGCGAGGCGCTAACCCGGCGAAATCCGAAGGGATTCAACCTGTTCGGTGCTGAAGGGGCCCGGGGCAAAATGCAGCGAGCCCCGTAGCATCCGAGATGCACGGGGCTCGTGGGCTCAGGGCGAAGGTGGCTTCAGCGGCACGCGCCGTCGGCCGCGACCGAGACTCCGGAGTTCGCGGCCATGCACGAGTTCGAGTACGTGCGGCCGTCGCATCCGCAGACCGGCTGGAAGAGCTGGATGCAGGCGTCGGGACGAACGGCGCACGTGCCGGGGTGGTCGGCGGCGCCGCACTGGGCCGTGAGCGGGAACGAGCAGAACTCGTTCGCCTTGCACTGGATGCCACCGCGCACTCCGCACGCGGTGACCGGGGGAGCCACCTTGTGGGTGACTCGGAGGTAGAACTCTTCGGACGAGATGAAGGGCCCGCAGTTCGCCGTGGGCAAGCATCTCGGGATGGCCAGACCGCCCGACACGAGGATGCCTTGGGAGGTGCCGAGCGCAGCTTGTGCGGCGCGGACCTCGTCGGCCGAAGCGGGAACGCCACCGAGGTTGACGCGGATGACGTTGTGCTGGTCGCGGGTGTTGAGCGTGTACGCCGTGGTGCTGGGGCACGGAGCTTTGATGCAGCGAATTCCGTTGTCTGCCGTGCGGTAGACCGTGCCCGTGGACGCGACTTCTCCGGCGCCTTTCCAGGCCTCGGTCACGCGGAGCTTGCCGAGCTTCTCAGCATTGAACTTGGTTGAGCGCATGGTGGCGCGGACGATTCCGAAGCCGCTTCCGAAGGCGTTCTGGAAGTCGGCGCGCTCGTCCGAGTCGAGGCCCGTCGGGGCGAAGTCGTAGCTGCCCACGTAGCACTCGGCCTGGAGCGTGCCATCCGCGCAGCGGGTGGTCGCTTGGTTGACGCGCTTGACGAAAACACCGCCGCAAAGGGGCGACACGCAGCGGCGATCGTCGTGACGGGTGACGATGAAGTAACCCGTGTTGCCGCTGGCCGAGAGGGCCTCTTCCGACTCGCCGACCACGTCCTCGTCCATGCCGTCTTCTGAAACCGACGTATCGGCTGCACAGCCAGCGAGAGTGGCGACCGCAAAAACACTGGCGAGGGCGAAAAGACGAGTGCGCATTGGATGGGTTCCTCCCTGAGAGACCGCGCTTATGTAGCTCGATATCCTACTGCGTCAACCTCGTTCGCACCTTGGGCGCATCTTCGCGACACTGGAATCGCCGACTCGACCTTCTTTGTCCTGGTTTCAGCCTGGATTTCACCTGAGCCTATTTCTTGGTCGGGGGCGGAACGGGGTTGGCAGTGAGGAAGCGGAAGGCCTTCGGGAGGAGGGGCTTTGCCATCCCGTAGAGCGTGGTGGCCTCATAGCTCGCGTGGGGAGGAGCCGGGGTCCCGGACCTGTGGAAGGACACGACGTCCCCTGCCCCACGGTCGAGCAGCACGGCCGTCACGCAGCCTGCAGCCACGAGGGCATCCACGGTGGCCTTGGTCGCCGTCGCACTGCGTGCAATATACACGTTCCCGTCGGCCGTGATTCCGAGGGCCGCACGTGCGGGCTTTGCGAGCGCTTTGCCGTCGGCGACGACGAGGGGGAGCTCCGCGAAGTCGTGGTGGGCGGCGTCTTGAGGAACATCGGCGGCAGCTCGGAGCGACAAGGTTCCATCCTCTGCCGCAAACAGAATTGCGTTTTCCGCGGAGGGCGTGGGCGAATGAATGACGCGTCCGTCCGTGGCGAGACCCGTCGGGTGTTTTTCGAGCGAAGTGCCTAGCGTCAGTGCAAAAAGCACCCGCTTTGCGTCGGCCTCGGGGAGCTCGTGGAGGGCCTGGCCGCGCGCGCTCTCGGGCTCATTTTTACCGCCTCGGATGCGGTACGTGGCTCGTCCGGCCGACACCACCGCAAGCTCGACGCCGCTTTCGGTCGTGGTGGACCACAGGCCAGGGTGCCAGGTGGGTGCGGGCTGTGCTCCCGAGTCGGGCGACCATGCCTTTGCGACGACCTGCGACGCGAGCTTGGGCGGCGAAGGGTCCCGCACGCTCATGTAGAAGAAGTCTTTGGGCGAAAAATCGATGAACCGGTCCGGAGAGATCTCCATCTGGTTGGTCAAGAGCTCGGTCTTGTATTGCTTGCCCTTGATCTCCGTGATGTTCGTAAAAACGAGCCCGGTGTGGTGCGGGTTCATGTCGAGGTGCATGCCGTAGGTGCACCCGGCCATCTTCATGGCCTTGCCGAGAGTGGTGGCGGAGACGTCGTCCCCCCATGCATAATACAAGTGTCCGGCGGGCGTGACGCAGATGCCCGAGCGCTCGGTCTGCATGCTGGTTCCAGGGAGCGTGAAGCCCCACAGCGAGCGCCCGCTCGGGTTCACTTTGTCGCCGTCGAGAAGTGGATCCAGGTTCTGACGGAACGAGACGATGTCGGCGTCGGCGACGTCCGTGATGCCCGTGACCTTCGTGGTGTTGCTCCAAGAGCCCATACCCACGCGGCCGTCTTTCAAGAGGACGACCGAAGCCGCTCCAGGCTGCGGAGGTAGCAAGACGCGCTTTCGCACCATCATGCCGTAGCTTCCGTGCTCGGTCTTGAAGCCGCCGTTGAAGGCCGCCGCGACCCGGGAAAAAACCTCGGGATCGCGCGGAATACGGCCTGCACCGGGCGGACCGATGGCAGGCTTCGGGTCTTCCATGCCGCCCTCCATTCCGAGGTCGAGCTGGCGCATGTCCATGGCCACGAGAAGCACTTTGGCGTACGCGCGCTCTTCGTCGGGACGAACGAAGGTTCGATAGAACATCGACGGAGCCGGCTCGCCACCTTGGTTGAACGACGGAAATCGCTTCAGCCACGGTTGCGTGGGTACGGTCCACACGCCCTCGCCCTCCTGGGGGTTTTTCCAGATGGACGTGATGTTCGCAGGCGGGAACGCCGCGCCACCTTCGCTGGCTTGCGCCGCGTCGAGAAGCTTCGGGGGCTCGGGCGCGACGTGGGCGAGCTCGCCCCCCTCCCCTCCGACCTTGTAAGAGAGCTTTCGACCCTGATCTCGAAGGAAAAACGCACGTTCTTCGAGCCATGCGATGGGGGCGGCGCCGACCTCGGGGATCGCTCGAACCGTGTCGACGGCCCAAAAGACGAGACGCTTCGGAAGGTGCTGTGCGGCTTGGGCGTGGACGCCGTCGGTTTCCGGCGAGAGCTCTCCCGTGTGGGCGTCGATGTGGAGCGCTCGGGTTCCGGAGTCGTCCCCGAGGGTAACGTCGAGGCCCGACTCCCCGAGCGAAAGCCCGATGTCCCGTGCGGGTTGATCGAGGGTCACGTCGACCCTTCCGATGCCCGGCAATGAGCCGGTTTTTTGAGCGTTCGTGACCGCGGCCATGACGCGGTCGGGAAGCTTCACCGTGAGGTTTTGGGCGCCTTCGCCCGAGAGATCGAGGTACGTAACGCTCTGCTCTTGGCCGAACGCGTACGTGGCGTAGGCCGCACGATCGCCGCGGACTACCAGGGCGTGGTCGTCGCCGAGCTCGGTCCCGGTGAGATTTCGTACGTCGCGGACCTCGAGGGGACGCCCCTCGAAGGTCACGCGCACACGCGCACGGAGGACGTCGCGCGCCCCCCCCTCGGTGGTGCTGCCCAGAAAGAGCACGCGCCTTCCGACGATGGCGTCGACGAGAGCCCCTGCGCTGGGCTCCCAGCGAAAGTCTCTCGACAAGACGACTTTTCCACTCGATTGGCCGAGCAAGCGCGCGACCCCGTCGGACGATGGCTCGGCCGGGCTCGGGCGCGCGAGGGCCGCGAGAACGCCGAGCGCGGCGAACGTCGCGAAGACAGTCCGCTTCATCATGAGCCCGTGAGGCTCGGCATGGTTCGCGGGTTTCACCGTGGGCCCTATTGCGGCACGGGCCGCGGGTTCGTCAAGTTTCACGGACGGTAGCGGTCTACCGAACGGCAAAGCGCGTACGCCCCGGAAGCGGAGAGGATTCCAAAGGCGGCTGGCTGGAGCCGAAATGCGTCCGAGACTTCGAGGGACTTGCGCGCGAAAGGGGACCTTGCTCTGTTCGTAGTCGGGGACATGTGACACGCTTCGCGACAGCGCTTGCGACCGATGGGGCACTCGATCTCGCGCTCGAACGCGCGGTGGACGAGGCCGTCGCGAGCCTTGGCACCGACCCGAAGCTCGCGGTCGTCTTTGCAAGCCAGAAACTAGAGGGCATCGCGAGCATCGCCGACCGCATCCGAGCTCGGCTCCCTGGGGTCCCTTTCGTCGGCGGAACGTCGGCCGGAGGCCTGTTCGATACCACGCGGTACTCGGAGCTCGGAGTCTCCGTCTCGCTGGTTGGGGGATCGGACCTGGCGACGACCACGCGAGCCGTGACGGTGTCTTCCTCGGAGGCGATCGAGGTGGCGGCGGCGACTCGGGAGCTTCGGAAAATCGCCGATGGGCACGCTCGCGATGGACGCGGAGAGCTTGCGTGCCTCGCGTTCGCGCCGAGCCGAAGCATCATCGGGGATGCGCTCGTTGCGGCCATGAAAAAGGGCGCGACGACGAATGCCCAGCTTGCCGGTGCCCTGGTGTCGAACGACAACGAAACCGCGGGCGGCCTCGTGTGGTCCGACGCCGGTGGAGTGAGCGCGACCGACGTGGTCGTTGCAGGTCTGTTCACGGAACGGTGCCTCGGAGTGTCGGCGCGCCATGGCTGGAGCCCTGTCGGAAAGACCCATCGGGTCACGCGTGCCGAAGGCGCGCGGATCTATGCACTCGACGATCGTCCGGCCATCGAGGTCTGGCTCGAAGGGGCCCGTGCCCACGGCGGCCTCCCCCCGAGCGACGACACCCTGGCGCTGTTCCTTGCCTCCCACTACGAGCTTGCGATTCTCGGCACCGAAGGCCCGCGCGCCGACGGCGAGCCCATCGTGCGTGGCTCCCGCCTCGTGCACGACGACGGCTCGGTCGAGCTTTTTGGAAGCGTCCCCGAGGGCGCCATGGTGCGGCTCATGGGTGCCTCCGCGGAGTCGCTCTTCGCGGGCGCCAAGCTCGCCGCCACGCGGGCGGTCGAAGGAGCCGGTGGCAACATCTCTGGTGCGCTCGGTCTCTTGTGTGCCGGGCGCAGAATGAGGCTCGGCGAGATTTACCGCGAGGAGCCGCGGCTCATTGCCAAGACGCTGGGCGCCCCGTTCGGCGGAACCTGCGTGAACGGGGAGATTGCGCTCGCACGGCGCGACGCGAACGGGTTCTACAACTCGACCGCGGTCGTTATCGCATTTCCCGAATGACTTCGGTTATTTGAGGAGCGCTGCAAGCTCTTCGGGGAGCTCGCTGCTCACGTCGAATCCGAGGCCGGGCGTCGCCGTCTCGAGGGCGATGCGCGAGGCGTGCAACGCGTGGCGCTCGAGGCCCGGAACGGGTTCGCCGCCATAGAGCTTGTCGCCGACCAAGGGGTGCAAGATCGCGGCGAAATGGGCGCGGATTTGGTGACGGAGCGCACGTGACACGACCACTCGGACGAGCGCGAACCCGTTCTTGCGCTCGAGCACGACGTAGTCGGTGGAGGCCTCACGCGGGGCATAGCGGATGACGTCGCGGGGGTGCACGCACGCATAGACGCGGCGCTGATCCTTCGGGTGGTTCGTAAGCGGAAACGCAATGGTTCCTTCGTCGGGGAGCCCCTCCTCCTTGCAGACGAGGAGGTACTCTTTGACGAGCGCGTCGCCTTTCAGGGCCTCTTTCAGCTCGGCAAATGCGGCTTTGGTTCGTGCAACCACGAGCAGGCCCGAGGTGTCCGTATCGAGGCGGTGCAAGAGCCCCGGCTCGCGAGGCGAGTATCCGATGCCGACCGTTTCCGGGAAGCGGAAGGCGAGCGCATTGGCGAGGGTTCCGGTCTCGCCGTGGCGAAGCGGAGCGGAGGGCTGCCCTGCGGGTTTGTCGACGACGAGCACGTGTTTCGACTCGTGACGAATGACGAGGGGAGCGTCTTCCGGAACTGCCGGGGAGTCGGGGGCGGAGAGGTCCGAGAGCTCCACCGTGAGAACGTCTCCGGCAGCGACGAGGCCGCCCTTCACCATGTAGCGACCGTTGACCCGCACGGCGCCGTCGGCGATGGCGGCCTTCACGCGCGCACGGGAGGCACCTTCCACCAAGGCGGCGATGGCCTTGTCGAGACGCGCGCCGGCCAATTCGTCAGGGACCTTTACTTCATGCGTAGGCACGAGAAGCCCATAGCACGTTGTTCGATTCGCGGCGCGGTGGGTGGAGGGTGGGTGGAGGGTGGGTGGCGGGTGGCTGGCGGGTGGGTGGCGGTGGCGGGTAGGTGGCGGTCTGTGGTCGCTCTCGGCTTTGATACAGCGAGGGAGCACGCCCATCCGCTCACTCGAGAGCGGGGGACCAATCTCCGCCCCAGGCTCGGATGACACGTTCGTCTTCGCCTTGGAGGAAGGGCACCACTTCGTCGAGCGAGCCCACTCGGGAGCTTGGCGCTCCGAGGCGGCGAGCCGCTTGTTTTGCGAAGGCAGCCACCAGCGGGTGAGGCGATTGCACCAAGCCGAGAAGGTCATCGACGAGGTCGGTCGCTCCAATTTCGGCGGCCACGATCGCGGCGAACGCGCGCGGATCGGCGCTCGAGCGCGGCGCGCCCAGGCGGAGAACGCTTCGGAGCGCGTCTACGGCGCGCGGGGTCGACGTGCGCGAAGTGGCTTTTCGGTAGGTCGCGCCGTGCAAGCCCAGACGGTCGTGGGCTTGACCGGTGTCGACCCATGCGCAAGCCATCGACAAAAGTCGCTCGCCGTCGGCCTCGGTGACGTCGGCGGGCAAGCGGCCGTCGAAATCGAGCGCGATCGGTGTGGCCTGCTCGTCCGCGTACGCTCGAAGGTGGGCCTCGAGGCGCTCGAGATTGGCCTCGCCTGGAGTGCGACCGAAGAACGTCTCTCCACTCGTTTCGACGGTGACGAAGCTTGCCAACGTGGTGGTGTGTCCGCCGTCCCGTCCATGGGCTGCCTGAACCCGTACACTGCGCACGGCCGACCATAAAAGTGCACGGGGCGCGACTTCGGATTCGACGAGAAGTCCCCACGGGACGAGCGCGAGAGACGGCCCGCCCTTTTTTCGGCGGCCGAGCGCGAGGCCGAGTCCCGAGAGCGCACAACCTGCCGACAGGAGGGCGATTCCGCGGGCCCCTTGCCCCAGCGCGAGGGCCATCCCCGCCCCGACGGTTGCGCCCGCTACGAGCGCTCGTCCTACGTTTTGCACGTCGGTCGGCACGAGCGCGACGTAGCGAAAATCCGGGGGTGGCACGACGAGCTGGCGCCCATTGCGTTCACTCTGCACACGTTTCGAGGCCCGCGCGAGCCGGGCCGGTGCGGGGGCCGTAGCCTCGGGCTCTTCGCACGTTGGACCCTCGTCGGGGACGAGGTCTTCGGAAGAGTCAGGCGCCAGACGCATGACGGTTACGTTAGCGTCCTGGGGATTTTCGGCCAGCCTCCCGCCACGGATTCGGCTCGTGCCGGAGCTCGAGGGCGAATCGGAGCGCCGTTTTGAAAAGAGCGCTAAATTCAGTCGAGCTTGACTCCTTGTGTGCGTTGCCAAACTCCGATCGCGCCGGGCACGGCGGTCTGTCCCCAGTGCCGATCGCTGCAGCCCTCGCGGCGGCGTTCGGCTCAGGTAGGTCCGGGGACACGCATCGACCGCGGCTTCGGCACCTACGTCGTCGATGCGCGGCTCGGCGCCGGTGCAATGGGCGTGGTGTGGCGAGCCTGGCTTTTCTACGCGCCAGACGGCCCCAACGCGGGGCGCACGCCTCACCTCGTTGCCCTGAAGCAGCTCAAGCATCACGGAAGCATGCACTCGCAGTTTCTCACGTTCTTTTTGCGTGAAGCCGATGCGCTGAGGCGCCTTTCGCATCCGAACGTGGTGGGCTTCCACGAGCTCTTCGAGTGGGTGCCTACCGCGGACTCCGGAGCGGGGCCGTCGAGCGGTGGCTCGGTGATGACGCTCGTCCTCGAGTACGTCGAAGGCAGCACCCTCGAGGACCTCATCGCGCGCCAGGTCGCACGGGCGAAGCTCGCCGGCCCAGGCAGTCTGCCAGGTGTTCCATTTCGTCGAGCCTGGCACTACTTCGAGCAGCTCCTGGGAGCCCTGGCCGCGACCCACGCGCTCGACATCGTGCACCGGGACGTGAAGCCCTCGAACGTTCTCTTGCGCACCGACGGCATCGTGAAGCTGACCGACTACGGCATTGCGCGAGTGACGGCCCCAACCCCCGAAGAAGCGAAAAACGCACCTGGAACAGGGGCATACATGTCCCCCGAGCAAGTGCTCGGCCAGCCCCTCGACGGTCGAAGCGACCTCTACTCCGCGGCGATCGTGCTGTACGAAACACTCACCGGAAAGCTGCCGTTCCCCACGACGGATCGCACCGAGTACGAGGTCCGCCGAGCACAGGTCGAGACGCCGCCACCCCCCATCCGACGCTACCTCCCCCAAGCCCCCTTGGTGCTGGAGGCCCTCTTCGCAAGAGCCCTGGCCAAAGATCCCGCCACACGTTTCCGTACCGCAAACGAAATGGCAGACGCCTTCCGCAGCGCCCTAGCCATCCCACAAAGCGCCATGTGGGCCGCCCAACGCGAGCTGTCCGACTTCGCAAAAGCCTCCCTCGCCGGCCCCCAAAACCGCGTGCACACCGCAAAAATGGCCGCCGCGCGCCAAGCCCTCGTCCAAGGCTACCGCACCCAAATGCTAGCCCAAACCCCAAGTCCCCCCCGCTAACCCAAGCCGAACCGAGGCCCTCTCCCGGCCGGTCCCCGAGCCCCCCCTCCGGCCGAGTCCCCGCTCCGGCCGAGTCCCCGAGGCCCGCTCCGGCCGAGTCCCCGAGGCCCACGCTCCGGCCGAGTCCCCGAGGCCCACGCCCGGCCGAGTCCCCGAGGCCCGCTCCGGCCGAGTCCCCGAGGCCCACGCTCCGGCCGAGTCCCCGAGGCCCACGCCCGGCCCACTCCCGACTCTCCCGGCCGAGTCCCCGAGGCCCGTTACCAACATGGAGAAGGCTGAAACGATTTTCGTCGAGAGCAAGCCCTGGCTAGGAGGTCGCGCGGAGCGTACTCCTGTACTCCTGTCCGTGAGCACGCCCGACAACGCCAGCGCGCCGCTATCGACGAAAATCGTTCAGCCTTCTAGCGGCGGGTTCGGAGGGTTCGTACCTCCGCGGCGGCGTCACGATGCTGTGGATTCAACGTGAGCACGTCCTCGAACGCAGCGAGGGCATCGACTTGCCGGCCAAGGGCTTTCAACAAACGACCTCGATAGAAGTGCCCTCGCTCGCTCGCAGGGTCGTCCGCCAGGAGCAAATCGAACTCTCCGACGAAGGCCGCGAGGTCATTCGGACTTCCTTGCGAGCGCACCCAGATGAGAAGGGCGCGGTACTCGGACTGCTGCGGATCACCTTCGACAGCCTTCTCCGCGAGAGCCTCTGCCGAGGTCATGTCCCCGCGCTGCAGTGCCGCCTCGGCAAGACGGAAATCGGTCATGGCTTCGAGAGCGCGCTCGGCTTCCGCCATACCGTCTTCTTCGATCTCGACTTCGTCGAGGTCTACCGGGCCGGACTGCTGTGGGCGAGAAGCGAAGGACGTCGAGCTTGCCACGACTTCTTTGGGCTGCGGACGAGGAGCTTGAGGTCGCATTGCGGCAAAGTTGGGACGGGCCGCAATCGCCGTCCTTTCGTTGTCGTCGTCGTCCTCTTCGAGCCTGGGGATCGGTGGCTTTGCGACCACCGCGGGAGCCCGCGTGGTAGCTGGCGCCGGCTGTGGGGCCGTGGGCTGAGGGGATGCCACGGGCCGAATGGCGGGAGGAGCAGGAGCACCGGCGGGTCGAATCGGGCGAATCACCGGTCGCTTCACGGCGCCCGCCGCGGGAGGCGCCACGGGCGGCGGCGCGTTTTTCGTAGGAGGTTGTCGCTGCGAGACCGGCCCGGCGTCGAGAGGAGAGAGGACCGGAGCGCCGACACGAGCCCCCCTTGGGGCTTGTGCGATCGCGGTCGGGGGAGAAATCGACGGCTTACCGACGACCGGGCGGCGCGTGCCACGCGCGGCCATTGGGCCCTTCTTCTGTCCCTTGAACGCGAACTGCCGCGTGACCGCGAAGGTGTACGCGAGCGAATTGACGACCTCTTCCTCGGCGACGTTTCGCTCGAGCAAATCCGAGTAGGTCACACTCTCGGTGCGAAGCACCGCCATCACGGCTTCTTCTTCGCCGGTGAGCACGAGCGACTCGAAATCGCACTCCTCGAAAAAGACGAGGGGATGCTTCGAGATGCGCGACAGGGTGGCGCGAATTCGCGCGCGATCTTTCCACTGCCGCGTGGCCGTAAGGATGGCGTTGAGAGGGCCTTCGAGGGCGAGGTCCTCGGCCCCCCAGCTATCGAGCGAGTTCACGTTGTAGAAGTACGAGTAGGTCGATTCGAGCGGCAGATTGGTGAGCGTCGCCAGGTTTTCGAGGAGCTGGAGCTCGAGGCCGAGCGCTACGACGCTTTCGGGAATGCCGACGTTCTCCACCAGAAAACGGCCAAAAAGCATGCCGTTCTGCTTGGCTTCGGCGGACAAGGCGTCGAGACCACTGGGCTCGAGCTGCTCGAGTCTGGCGAGCGCCTCGCCCAGCTTCAATCCGCCGTACGCGAGGCGCACCTTCGCCGGAACTCCGCTCACGAAGT
>JAYUKI010000805.1:0-3435 GCA_043764595.1 Myxococcales bacterium
CGAGCAACCCTTCGAGGAGCTCGTGCTTCGTGTGTTTCGTCGTGGAGGGTTCCTGAGGTGATCTTCGCAGGCCTTCCGCTCGTCCAATGGCTCGGCATCTTGGGGGCTGCCGCGGCCTTCGCGACCGCGCTCTACATCCTCAAGCTGCGGCGTCGCGCCGTCGCCGTGCCGTTCTCCAAGCTGTGGGAGCGCATCCTCCGCGACAAAGAAGCCACGAGCCTGTTCTCGAAGCTGAAGCGGCTTCTCTCGCTCTTGCTCCAGATCGCCCTGCTCGCATTGCTCGCCATTTCGCTGGGGGATCCGCGCGCTGCCGCCACGTTGATCAAAGGTAGGAACCTGGTCGTTCTCGTCGATGCGAGCGCCTCCATGAAGGCCACCGACGTCGCGCCGAATCGCCTCGGAGTCGCCAAAGACGAGGTGAAAAAACTCATTCGTGGCCTTGGTGGCTCCGACCGCATGCTCATCGCGCAGATGGATGCGTCCATCACGCCGACGGGCCCGATGAGCGGCGACACGTCCGACCTCGAGCGTGCCCTCGATCAGATCCAAGCGACGGACGCCCGCGCCGACTTTCCTCGCGCCTTGCGCTTCGCCACGGACGCCCTACGCGGCGTGGAAAATGCTGAAATCGTAGTCGTTTCCGACGGTTCACTCGGACCAGCACAAGACTCGACAGGCCCCGTGCACCTCGGCGACGCAAAGCTCTCGTACGTTCCGGTGGGCAAGGGCTCGCGCAACGTCGCCGTGACGGCGTTTTCCGTGCGCCGCTATCCGCTCGACAAGAGCCGCTACGAAGTCATGCTCGAAGTCACCAACACTGGCCCCGAGCCCGAAGAGATCGAGATGAAGCTCTTCGGCGACGGACAGCTCGTCGACATCACGAAGCTACGGCTGAAGCCCGGCGAGCGGTTGCCCCGGTTCTATCCGAACCTGTCGGGTGCGAGCCGCACGCTCGAGGCGAAGATCCAGCCCCTCGGTCAGTCAAAAGACGAGCTCCCGGCCGACGACCGCGCCTACGCCCTCTTGCCCGAGCGACGCCGCGCGAAGATCCTCGTAGTGACGGGCGGGAACACCTACCTCGAGGCGGCGCTGCTGCTCGACGAGTACCTCGATGTCACGCTGATGAGCCCCCGCGACTACCTCGTGAAAGGTGGCGACACCAAAGCCGAGGTCATCGTGTTCGATGGCGTGACGCCAGCCTCGCCCCCTCGCGCCCACGCTATCTACCTCGATCCGCGCGGTCCCGGCTCGCCGCTCAAAGTCGATGCCGAGATCAAGAGCCCCGGCTTCGACAAGATCGAGCGCAAGCACCCCATCGTTCGTTGGACCGCGCTCGACGACGTGAACATCGCTCGCGGCCACAAGCTGGTTCCCGAGGCGAATGACAAGGTCATCGGAGCCAGCGACCAAGGCGCCATTTTGGTCACCGGCACACGCGGAGGCTTTCGCTTCGTGGCCCTCGGGTTCGATATCCGCGAGAGCGACCTCCCGCTTCGCGTGGCATGGCCGCTCCTCCTGTTGAACAGCATCAACTTCTTCCTCGAAGAGAACGCGAACTACATCTCGAGCTTCCGGACGGGCGACGTGTTCCGCATTCCCGTCGTCACCGAAGCCGCCCGCGCGGAGCTTTCTCTCCCTTCCGAAAAGGGCGCGCCGCCTCGCAAAGAGCTCGTTCCGGTGTTCGAGGGACGCGCCGTCTACCTCGGGCAAAACGCAGGCTTCTACGAGCTCTTGGCCACCGACGCGAAAGCAGGTGCCGAGGGCGCTGCCGCAGGAAAGGCCCAGTTCGCCGCCAACCTCCTCGACCGCGAAGAGAGCACGCTCGCACCCGTGGCCGAGCTCACCGTCGACGGCAAAAAAGCAACTGCGGTCGAAGGCTTCACGGTCGGCGTCCGTCGTGAAATCTGGATCTACCTGCTCATCGCGGCCGTGATTCTCACCGCAATCGAGTGGGCCACCTACCACAGGAGGCTCACCGTATGAGCGAACGTAGCGCCAAGCTGAAGAAGGCCGCCTATGGCGGTTTCGTCCTCCTCGTCCTCGGCATCTTGCTCTGGGCGTACCAAAGGTACGTGTACTCTGCGGGTCCGTCGTTGACCTGGTCGCGCGGTGGTGTCGACTACGAGCTTCTGTCGCCGAAGATGCTCGGCGTGGCGTTGCTCGCGCCGTATTTCATGTGGGTGGTGGGCAAGAGCCTCGCCGATCTTCCCGTCGCCCAACGCGTGATCTCGATCCTCCTTCGCGTGGCGTTCGTCGCGTTGTTGGCCCTCGGACTGTCGCGCCTGGCGCGAACGGCGACCACCCAGAAGGTCTGCACCGTGTATTTGGTGGACGTCTCCGAGTCGGTCCCAGAAGCGGCCCTCGAAGACGCTCGCGCCGAAATCGACAAGGGAATCAAAGCCAAAGGCAAAGACGATCTCGTCCGTGTCATCAGCTTCGCGCGTCGTCCACGCGTGGTGCCGATGGACGACCAAGCTCCAGCCGCGCCGAAGCTCGAACGCCACGAAGCGCTCGCCACGGGCGATCCGAAGAAGGACAAAGGGAGACAAGGCCTCGGCGCCGCGAGTGATCTCGCGAGTGCCATCCAGCTCGCCTACGGCCTCTATCCCGCGGGCATGTTGCGTCGCGCCGTGATGCTCTCGGACGGCGTCCAGACGGACGGAGACGTTCTCGCCGAAGCGAACCGCGCACGCGGCTTCGGAGTGAAGCTCTACACGATTCCCTACACGCGCCCCGTGCCAGGCGAGGTCGCCCTCCGTGAGCTGCGCGTTCCGGACAAGGTCCGTGTCGGCGAGCCGTTCAACCTCCACGCGTACATCTTCTCGAGCCGTGCGCAAAAGGTGAAAGCCGTCCTCAAGCAGGGCGAAGCGATCAACGGCCTCGACGGCGTGAGGTCCCTCGACCTTCTCCAAGGCGAGAACGACGTCACCTTCAAGAGCGTCGTTCGCGTCGCGGGCGAGGTCACCTACCAGCTCGAGCTTTCGGAGATTCCGGAAGACCGCTTCAAGGAAAACAACGGCGTCTCCGTGGCCGTGGCCGTCCCTGGAAGGCCTTCCGTCCTGTACGTCGAGGGGAACACCTCCCGCGCGAGCTACCTGTCGAGCGCGCTCTCCGCACAGGAGTTCGACGTCGAGGTTCGTGGGCCACGCGAGCTCCCGTCGAGCATCCGCGAGCTCGAGAGGTTCGACTTCGTGATTCTCTCGGATGCCCCCGCCGAGGCGGTGAGCATGACCCAACAGGACGCGATCGAGAGCTACGTGCGCGACATCGGCGGAGGTTTCCTCTTTGCCGGCGGCGAGAGCGGCTATGGCCTCGGCGGCTGGAACCACACCACCATCGAGCGCGTCTTGCCGGTCCGCATGGACGCCGAGAAACGCCGCGACGAGCCCCAAGTGGCCATGTCGCTCGTCATCGACCGATCGGGAAGCATGAGCG
>JAYUKI010000806.1:0-3435 GCA_043764595.1 Myxococcales bacterium
ATTCCTTCGATCCGGTCGGCGAGAGCCATGTTAGAAGGCCCGGGCGATGCAGACCCGCGCATCTTATCCGCTGCTTCTTGCCCTTGCGCTCGGCGGTCTCCTCACGCCCTTCACGCTCTCCCGGAGCGCGGAGGCGCAGCCGGCCGATCCAAGGGCGCCCAGCGCCCCAGGGCCGACCGCCGCCGAGCCTCGTGGAAATCTGATGCCGGAGCCCCGTACCGCGCCACCGGATCCACCTGCTCAAAGCTCCACAGCCGCCTCCACACCCGGCTCCGCACCGGCGGCCGTCGATCCCGCGCAAGACCAGCGAAAGCTCGTCGCGCAGGGGGAAGCGCGCCCGGACGAGAGCGCGATAAGCGGAAACCCCGCGTCCGTTTTCGCGGATGACTGGTGGGGCCGAACACGCCCGGTCCTGGAGCTGCACGGCTATTTCCGCACACGCGGCGAGCTGTTCCACAATTTCGCCCTCGGTCGCTTCAACGATCCGAGCGACGAGCAGAACCTCTGGGCCCACCCGCTCGATCACACGTACACGAGCCAAACCGGGGGTGCGCGCGAGGTGAAGCTCTGCGGAGATCTCGGCAACGAGCTCTGCTCCGACAAGACCCAGGCGAGCGCCAACATGCGCCTTCGCCTAAACCCAGAGATTCACATCTCGGACAACTTGCGCATCTTGTCGCAGGTCGACTTCCTGAACAACGTCGTGCTCGGGTCCACACCCGACGCATACGCTGTGGCTCCGAGCGGCACCGGCTCGAGCGGCTACCGGCCTGCACTGAACGGGTACAATGGGTACGCTCCTCTGGGCGCGTTCTCCACGACCCAAACGCCTCCGACGGCTGGCGTGAACGGATACAGAAACTCGATCGACGTGCAGCGCGCGTGGGCCGAGTACGTCACGCCGGTCGGGCAGGTCCGCTTCGGCCGCATGCCGCTCCATTGGGGTATGGGCATGCTGGTCAACTCAGGCGATCGCATCGACGACGACTGGCAGTCGAACAGCGACCGCCTCATGTTCGTCTCGGGCATCAAGAGCCTGGATCTCTACTTCGGGGGGTCTTGGGACTTCGTGTCGAGCGGACCGACGAACGCGAGCCCCTACGACGTCAACGGCGGACAGCCGTACAACACGGCCAACCTCACGAACGTGAGCCAGTGGTCGGCCGTGCTTGCACACCGCACCAACCCGGACCTTCAGCGGCTCAAGCTCGCCAAAGGCGACATCGTCGTCAATGGCGGCATTTTTACGCTGTTTCGCAAGCAAATCCTCGACGTGCGCGCCGGCGAAAACCCGCTCACGGCCAACACGGCCCCCACCGAAGCCGACCGCAGCCTCGAGCGACGCGACGCCACGGCCATCATCCCCGACGGCTGGCTCCAGGTGCTCTACCGAAAGTTCCGCTTCGAGGCGGAGTTCGCGAGCATTCTCGGATCGATTGGTAAGTCGCCCGCAAAAAACAATCTCAGCGATCCGATTGGCATCCGTCAGTTCGGCCTCGCCACCCAGACCGAGTACAAGGCCATCGAAGACAAGCTTCGCGTGGGCTTCGGCTTCGGCTGGGCCAGCGGTGACGGCAACGTCGAGGGTCTTGCTCCAGGCGCGAACGGACTTCAAAAGCGCCTCGGCGACGGCCCCATCTCGACGTTCCGTTTCCATCCGGCCTACTACGTCGACTACATCTTCCACCGCCGCATCCTGTCGCGCGTGCAGGGCACGTATTACTTCCGGCCGTCGGTCGAATACGACTTCCTCCGCAACCCGAACGGGCAAAAGCTCGGGGGCGGCGCGGCCATCATCTGGACCCGCGCGAGCGAGTTCATCCAAGCGCCCGGCAACAAGCGTGACCTCGGCATCGAGCTCGATCTCCAGGTCTACTACCAAGCCAAAGACGGCACGCTCAACGACGATCCGTCCAAAATGGGCGGCTTCTACGCAGCGCTCCAATACGGCGTGTTCTTCCCGCTCGGCGGCTTGAGCTACCTCCCAACCGAGCAGACGAACCTCCAGACCACCCTTGGCACCACCAACGGTCAGACCACGGACGTCAGCCTATCGACGGCTCAGACCGTTCGCTTGATCCTCGGCGTCATGTTCTGATGCCCGCGAGCTCGGGGCTTCGTCCGCGGAAGAAACCGCGCACGAAGCGAGCTCCGACGCTCAGTCGTCCTTGGCGCCAGCCGCCGCCCAAGCTGCGATCCGGTCCAGCGTCGGGCCATCGAACACAAAGGTGGGCGATTGGGGCATCCGTCCATTGGCGTTTCCGTTGCTCTTCCGCAAAATGGCGAAGAGGCCGCTCGATTTGAAGTCTGCGCCTGCCGCCAGACCGGCCATGCTCGTGCGGCAGGCGGACTTGTTCGAGCCGCACGCGAAGCCCCCCGGTGGCGTGGCGCTACCGTGGCAGCTCCCGCCTCCGCCCGAGCACGATGCCGCGCCCGGCGGACCGAACAAATCGCGGTAGAGGTCCGTGAACGTGGTGCCCGCCCCCGAGTCGGCGGGCGTGGGTGCAGGAGGGGGCGGAGGGGCCGCCCCGTCGACCTCTAGGTCGCCCCCAATGACTTGGTCGGTCGACGCCTCGGCGCACGCCACCAAGAGGAAAAGTGCCGCGCATCCAAGAGCGAAGAGGTGGCCACGCATTGTTGTTTCGTATCACGGGCTTCGATGCGCGAGCAAACCGCCTCGAGCGGGACAAGGGCCGCCCCTCGCATCCGCGAGCACACACCGATTTCATAGCCGACCTGATGCGGACCTCCCCCCGCGTCCGCAATACGAGCTAGGGTGAGCCGAGCGGACGCGGACATGCCGAAAATTCTTATCGTCGACGACCAGCGGAATATGCGGACGACCCTCGCGATGATGCTTCGCGGGGGCGGCTACGAAGTGGAAGAAGCCTCGGACGGCGAACAGGGGAGCGTCCGTGGCGCCACCGAAGCGTTCGACGTGGTGCTCACGGACCTCCGAATGGGCACGAAAGACGGCATCGACGTCCTGCGCGCCGTCAAAGAATCCCACGCGCTCACCGAGGTCATCGTCATGACCGCCTACGGCACGATCGAGAGCGCCGTGGACGCGATGCGCCTCGGTGCGTTCGACTACATCCAGAAGCCTTTTACCGAGCAAGAGCTGCTCGTAAAGGTCGGAAAAGCCGTCGAGAGCCGGCGCCTGGCAGGCGAAGTCGCCTTGCTCACCCGCGAGTTCCAGGACCGGTACAAATTCGAAAACATCGTCGGTCGATCGGCGGCCATCCGAGACGTGTTGGGGCGCATCGTGCGCATCGCCCCCACCGACACCATCGTGCTCATCACGGGCGAAAGCGGCACCGGCAAGGAGCTCGTCGCCAAGGCGATCCATGCCAACTCGAAGCGGAAAAATCGCCCATTCGTCCCCGTCAACTGCGCCGCCATCACCGAGACCCTCCTCGAGAGCGAGCTCTTCGG
>JAYUKI010000807.1:0-12001 GCA_043764595.1 Myxococcales bacterium
CTTCGCACTTTCCGATTTGGTCCTCACGGTCGCCGACGCCGATCGCGTTGGGTTCGACCTCGACGGAGTGTGCACGTGCGACAACCGTCCCAACACCGATGGCGGCTCGTCGTGCGCAACGACGAAGCTCGAAAACGTGTGCGACTTGGACGGCGGACGGGACAACGGATTGGCCAAGCTCTTGGCGTTATTGCCCTCCGGGCAGCGCGATGGGGGATTCCCCGTTGGATTCGACCTAAGTGCTAATGAGGGCGTAGAAAGCCTCGTCGTCGAAGTCGGCAATTACAACGGGACGGCGACCGATCCTTCGGTGTCCCTCTTTTTGTTCGATGCACCCGGCCTCGATCCTCCCGCCCCCTGCGATGGCGGAAGCGTCGGCGACGCTGGACTGAACGGCGCAGGAAAGCCGAGACCGGCGTGGCTCGGATGCGACGCTTGGAAGCTCGGCTCGAGCTCCTTGGCCGGGGATGTCCCCCTCACGTTCGCACGGGACGCCTGGGTCACGGGCGGAGTGCTCGTCGCCCGACTCGACGCCCTCGCGATTCGAATCGGGGAGAGCCTCCTCCCCGTGTATGGAGCCACGATAACGACAAAGCTCGCAAACGGTCCTGGTCTTCCGCGTCTCGAGAATGGCGTCCTCGCAGGACGCGCGCGCGCGACAGATTTGCTGAAGGCTTTTGGCGAACAGGCCCCCACCGATGCTGGGCCGCTGTGCACCGCTCCAAATTTCACCCTCTTCAAAGCCGGACTCTGCGCATCGCTCGACATGAACGATCGTTCGAGCCCCGTTGCGCCGTGCGACTCGATCTCGTTCTCCGTGAAGTTCGAGGCGAAGACCGCGCGCAAGGGAAGCGTGGCTCCGAGTGCCAGCCCATCCAACAAATGCGCGACGGCGGGCGACTTCGCCAAGTGTCCCTGAGATTGGACTGGGCGATGCGCCCACGATGACCGACGGCTCCGACGTCAGCGCTTTGGCGCGGTTTTCGGCCCGATCGCTTTCGGCTCGCCCTTCCGGACCCATCGACCAAGGACGCCGCGGCCGGCGAGAAACGTCACCTTGCCATGGGCCGTCCCTTCGGGCTCGTCGTGCGACGTGTAGTGGCCTATCAACCGTTCACCAGCGACGTCGCATACGTAGAACATCGACCAGCCAAGGTTCGTTCCGCGGCGCAACTTTTGGCCTTTCGACTCGACCTCGCAGACGACGTCTTTTGCGCTCCCATCCGTGCCAATGCCATTCACGGCGTCGAGCAAGGTAAAGACGGTGAGGGCACTCGGCGCGAGGGCAATGCATCCCACGATTGCGGCCGTGCTCGCTCCTTTGCCTTCGTCGAACGCGCCAAGGGCACGGGAAACGAAGACACCTACGACCGCGGCCAGAACGAGACCAGCCCCCAGGCACGGGACCAGCAGACCCGAGCTCTCTTCTCCTCCGAGACGCTCGTTGCCGAGCACGATCATCACCCCACGTGCGGCCCCGAGGAGCAGCATGAGCCCCGTGCCAATGAGGATGCCCATGCCTCGGAAGTCGTCCATGAGCGGCGCGTCGGGCCGAGGATCGAAGGCTCTCCGAGGTGTGGTGGGCGGACCTTCGCGGTAGGGGCTCTTCGAGGTGTCCGCACAGAACGGGCACTCGGCGAGCTTGCTCGAATAGGGCCGAGCACACTTCGGACATCGAGCTTCCCGACGCTCGGACGTTTGCAACGCGGGCTGGGGCTCCTTGCAGAACGGACAATGCTCGAAGGTGACCGCCATGGGCCGACCACAAGATCTGCAATTGCGAACGGCGGCCATTTCCCCGCCCAGGAGAATAGCCGACAGACGCACGACTCCGAAAGACCTCGAGCCTCCACCGGTGTCCACCCGCCAGAAGCGGACAAACCCTCGATACTGCTAGACTATTTCGCTCTTTTACCAGCCAACCGTCGTCTTGATGAACGGAACGATTTCGGACGCCATGCGCTGGTAAAGCGTAAATGTGGGGTGGTACGCGCACGCCCCGAGGTCGGCATCGTTCGCGGCGCTGAAGACGAACGGGTAGACCTTCGTGTCGCCGGCGGCATTCCGCGACGCGACGGCGGCCGCAATGCCCCCCATCATTTTGGTGCGCGCCATGTACGGATTCCCGTTCACGTCGTTGGTCGGGTAAAAGTTGCTCGTCGTGGGGCTCGTTGCGGCAAAGACGTACGCGTTCGGGTTCTTCGAGCGAACGAGCGCCAAGAACTGCTCGTAGGCCGTCGCGAACGTGGCTTGGGAGGGCGGCGGATCCACCTGTGGATTCGAGAGGTCGGTACCACCGATCATGACGACGATGGCATCGGGCTGCCACTTCGAGAAATCCCAGAGTGGCGTAGTGAACCGCGAAAGCACACGAGGGTACGTCGAGAAGATCAGGTTCGTATCCACCGGGTTCTCGTTCGTGAGGACTCCCGTGCCGGACACGCTCGGGGCGTACTCTTCCGCGTCGAGGTTGGCGGCCAAGAGGGCAATCAGCGACCGGTGGGCATTGTGGACGGACGAGGTGTTGCAGAGGGCATCCCCGCGAACGCCGTCGACTCCGTAGCCGCTCAGTGTGGAGTTGCCAATGACCTCCACATGGCGTGATTTTCGCGGCGGCGGTACGAGAAGCTGGCCTCCTCCGGGGTACGTGAAGGCCGAGAGCCTGAGGACGCCGTTGAAGTCTTCGGTGCGTTTGTACACCTCGACGACGTGGTCCCCCATGGCGAGGTTCTCGGCCAACGTGAGCACGCGCGGGGTGGTGCCGAGGGCGACAGGAAGCTGCAAGACACCATCGACCGTGACATCGATCCACGTCCTGCCAGCGGTGTCGCGCGCCGTGACCTCGAGCCCAGTGCCACGAAAACGTACGATGGCGCGGCTCGCGGGATAGGCCGCGCTGGCCTCGCCCGCTTGGAAGTCCCATCGACCGATGTACTGCACCTCGGGCATTGGCGGAGGGGCCGCGTCTGCCGCGTCCACCGACGCATCGCCCGCGTCGACGATGCGTGCGGCATCCGTTCCCGTATCCAAAAGGCCACCATCCGAAGGCGTGGCATCGGGAGCGACGGGCTTCTCGTCGCCAGGTGCATCCTGCACGGTTGCGTCCAGGGTTGGGGCCTCGGCGTCCGGGGTGTCTCCGCCACCTCCCGCCGTAGTCCCACACGCGATCGCGAGAAGCCATGGTGCGACGAGAATCACGACTCGCTTCATGCGAACCTCTTGGAATGGTGGAGGCCGTCGGACGGCGAGGACCTCATGGACGATAGCACTCTGCTCGTCCGCGTCAGGAAGAGGTTTCTTCGGACTCGTGGCAGCGGAACGACGCAGCTTCCGAGGGAAGGTCCGATCGCTTCGCACGTAGGGATTGGTGCGGGATCCGGCCCGGGGTGGCGTAGGATTCGGCGCGAGGGAATTTCCAATGAGCTCGTTCCAAAGAGGTCCGCTTCTGCCGTCCCTCCCGAATCCCGTCACGGTCCCCGAGGGCGACACCTTCGTCCTCCGTGCGCGTGTCTCTTTTTCGGAGGCCGCAGAGCTCGCCAAGAAGGCCATCGTCGAACGCACTTTCCGCCCTGCAGATCTTGGCGATCCCGAGCGCGACGTGCCCAGGCTCGCGTGGATTCCGTTCTGGCGCGTGGACGCGAGCGTCGACGGCTTTCACCTTGGGATCTCCAACGTGCGCGTCGGGAACGTGCCTCTCCCCACGGGCGGAACACGACACAAGGACGCCGTGCTCCTGGTTTGCGCACGCCGTGCCTTCCCGTACGAGCTCGCCCTCCCCTCGTTTCTGTCGGGCGTCGTCGGCGACCACGAGACCCTCGAGGTGGACCTTGCCGAGCTCGAGTCCCTCGGCAACTACTCGCCCGAAGGCGGCGAGCGCCTCGACGCGGACGTCACGCGCGAAGCCGCCGAACGGGACGCGCTGGCGCTCTTGACCCGCGCCATCGCCCCTGGGAATGCGCTCTACGTCGACACCAAGAACCGCGTCCGTTCTTCCCTGTTCGTGCGCATACCGCTTTACATGATTCGCTATCGGTACGAAGGCGAAGCACGCAGCCAAAAGGGCGAAGAGTTTTACGTCGTTCTGTCCGGACGAACGGGCAAAGTGGTGTCCGCACACCATCCTTCGGGCGTGCGGGCGGCCGCCGCGCGCGTTCGACGTTTCTTGACCTTCAAGTGAAGGGAGACGGAGGCACCGGCTCGGCGGCAAAATCCCGAAGGTCCGTGACGACGTGGCGCACGGGCACGTCGTGGGGGAGCGTAGGGAGCTCCATGAGGAGCTGATAGTCGTAGGCCACGACGACCGAAAACGCGTCTTTTGCCGGCCCTGATTGTGGGTCGAGCATACGGTCGTAGTACCCGGCTCCGTAACCGAGACGATGTCCCGAAGGCGCTACGGCAAGCGCGGGCACGACCACGACGTCGGGAGCTGCGAGCTCGGGTGCGGCTCCGTCGGGCTCGCAAAACCCCTTGCCGCGCTCTTCGAGCGAGGAAAGGTCGTCGACCTTTCGAAACGTCATCACGTTGGTGTCCGGATCGATGCTCGGATACCCGAGGACGACGCCGCGCGCTCGAAGCGCCGCATCGAGCGGCCGGAGGTCGACCTCGTTTCGTCCCTCGATGGGAAAAAACAGCGCGACGCTCTTCGCCCGGACGACCTCGGGGAGGAGCAGGATTCGCTCGCGGATCTTGTTCGAACGCTCCTCGCAACTTGCCGCTGGGGCCGTTCGACGAAGGCCGCGGAGGCGCTTCCGGAGCTCCGCCTTCACCTTCATGGCGATGACCTCGTCCGGATAAAGACTGCCCTTCCCGTGCTCGGCATGCTCGGCGAATCCAGGGCGTCGCGAGGGCTCGTCGCTCATGGTCGCTTTCCTTTTTCGTAGTTCATCACGATGAGCTCCCCCGCACTCCCGCGTTTGGACGAGTCCGAGTTGATCGAGCGACGCGCCCTCACGGACTTGGTCCGAAACTCGGAATAGAGGTCTCGGGTTTCTTTGGTATCGGCGTTGGAGAGCATGGCGTGCACCCGACGCTTCTTCAGGTCGCGAAGCACGTCGACCAAACGCTCTTGGTCTTTGCGCAAGAAGCCCGACGCCGAATACGCCGTGAACGAAGCGGTCTTCGACAGTGGGACGTACGGCGGATCGAAGTAGGCAAAGTCTCCTGGTTCGAGGCCTTCACACGCGACCTCGAAGTCGTTGCAGGTGATCCGCACCCAAGCTAGCGCCCGATGGGCCCTTCGCAGCGCCACTTCGTCGAGAATCTTTGGATTCTTGTACGTGCCGAAGGGCACGTTGTTCTTTCCTTTGGAGTTCTCGCGCCACAACCCGTTGAAGCAGGTCCTGTTCAAGAAGAGGAGCCGTGCCCCTCGAGCGACGTCCGTGAGGTCCTGGGTCTCCACGTCCCGCACTTGGTAATAGAGCTCTTTGTCGTAGTGGTATTTGCCGAGGCGCAAGACGAGCGCGTCCACGTGGTCGCGCACGGCCCGGTAACAGGCCACGAGCTCTGCGTTTTTGTCGTTCAACCGGGCCCGCTCGAAGCGCGGCTCGGGCGACGAAGCAAGCGCGAAGAAGAGGGCCGCGCCGCCGGAGAACGGCTCCACGTACGTTCCGATCTTCTTCGGCATCTCCACGAGCAGCTCCTCCACGAGCTCGCCCTTTCCCCCCGCCCATTTGACGATGGGACGGGCTTCGTGAGGTTCGAGCGAGGAGAACGGCTTCTTTCTCATGGACGTTTCCCGACCAACGCGCGAAAGGGCTCGGCGAGCTCTGCGCGGACGGCGAAAATGAAAGGAACGCCGTCGCGAACGGCATACACCAGTTTCCCTTCGGGCGCGGAAAACTCCTTGCCGAATCGGTACTTCGCGTAGGTGGGACCGCCGTCGCCGAGGAGGCCCACCTCGATGCGGACGGGGGCGTTTCCTTCTTCGGCCGCGGTCATCGCGCCCTTCTTCACGACAAAGAGCGGACGCAAGGCCTCGAGTACATCCCGCGAAGAACCTGCTCCGGCATCCTCGTCCATCGAGACCTTCCGGGCCCCGAGCTCGAAAAAGACCGTCATGTCGAACGCACGCGCCGGATCGATCATGAAGGCGGACCTCGAGGCGAGCGGCCGACGCATGGCCTCGACGAGCTCGCGGGGCGCCAAGAAAACTTCGCTCTCGCCAACGACCGCGCCTTGGACCTTCGGGCCGTCGGGCGACGAGAGCTCGAGGGTGAAGTCGTTCCGGCCCGCGTCCGATTCGGGCTCGAACAGAAGGCGCGCCGTGCATTTCGGGCTCGCCGGCACGAACCCGGCTCGCGTATCCGACACCCAGGCCTCCGCACGGGCCGAGACCAGCGTAGATACGGCCTGTGCGGCGAGCGCCGCGTCGAGCGGGAAAGGCTCGGGCTGCGCAAACCGAAGTCCGTCTTTTCGGACCACGTGCTGCGAAAGCCCTTCGCAGTCGAGCCACAGCTCACGCAAGGTACGCGACGCGGGAAAGAGCGAAGTCTTCCGCGAAAACGCTCTCGGAGGCGACACGATCTGCTCCGCTTCACGCGAGAGCACGATCGCGCGACCGTCCGAACGCAGGCCCAGCACGCGTCCTTCCGCCGCACGAACGAACCGAACATCTTCGGTCACCTTCCCGTAGACGACGACCACCCGCGATATCTCGACGGTTTCCGAGGTCGGTGGAATCGTGGGCTCCCCGGCGAGGGACACGAGCGAGGTCACCCACGCCCGCACTCCATCCGAAGCCTCCGAGTCGAGGTCCCGGGACTCGGGGGCTCGAAGACGAAAGCCGGATCCTTTGCGCGCTAAATCGAGCGTGTCTTGCCCTGCCCTCACGAGCTTCACTTCTTCGAGCTCGTCGGGCCGCACGAAAAAGACCAAACGATCCTCGTAGGTCGAGACCGGACGGCGAAGGGTCCCGACGATTCCTTGGGGCACGCACGCAAAAACCGGAGTGGGCATTCGCCTCTCGACGGCGACGTCCAGCGGGGCTCCGGGGCACGCACCTCCGAACGCAAAGGTCCTATCGCCCGAAGCGAGTCGAACCGTGAGCGACACGGCCGAGCCTTGGGTCGCGAGGCGTCCTGCTTCGATGCCCAGGAACTTCACCGCACGAAGCTCGGCGAGGGCCGAGAGCAGCGCTTCGGACTCGAGGCGGGACGCAAAAGCGCTGTCCTTGCCGAGCCGGTGGCGCGTGCGTCCGTCCTTCACGATCGAGAAAGGTGGTCCATCCGAAGGCACGATGGAAAGCTCCGTGGGACCATCGCCTTTGGCGGGCAAAAGACGCTTGTCGCGGTACTCGACGGCCTTTGCGAGCAGAGCCTCCGCGAGCCGCTTCTCGACGACCACGGCCCCATCGCCTTCGATCTGCAGGTACGCCGCGCCCTCGGGCTTCTTTGCGTCTCCGCCAAGCACGAACTTGTAGGTGATATCGCCCATGGCGATCTCGCCGCGCACCCGCGGAACGCGAAGGCCGGTTCCTTCGTCCGCGTCCACTTTGCGCAGGACGACCGCGTGCTCGAGCTCGCCAAAGAGCACGTCGGCCCGCGCCGCATCGACCTCGTCCGTCGATCCGTGCATGCTCCATTCGTTTTTGGCCGCGTCACGGTCGAGACGAAGCTCCCCCGTTTCTCCGTCGAGCGCCACGCGGGTGACGGCGTCACGCCGCCACGAGGCGAACACGTTGTCTTTGCGGAGCGCTCGCTCGCCGTCGGACGTAGTGGCCGGATCGCGCCACACCATGTAGGCAAAAAAGAAGGCAAGACCGAGGAGCACGAACGGGACGAGGTTTCGCTTCACGGCTCACGCGCTCCCGGGGGGCTCGTCCTCGGAGGTTGGCTCGGGACGCGGCTCGACGGGCTTTTTGCTCGACTTTTTGCTCGAACGGCGGGCCTTTGACGCGCCATTTTCGCCCTTCGCTCGCCCAGGCCCTTCGTAGGCGCGGCCCTCGGTGCTCCTTCGGCGCAGGCCTACGGCCAAGCCCAAGAGCGCCACGGCAAGTGGCATGAAGACCAGGACATACCGCCGGACTTCGGCGCGCGACTCCTCGGTAATGCGCACTCCCGCCGGCACCTCGGCGCGGGCCGGAATGTCCACGATCTCGGGCTTCGTCGCGAGCCAGGCCATCGCATTTTCGGCCAACAACGCCGTTCCGCGGAGGGCCCAAGGCTCCCTGAAGTTCGACTCGAGCAGGGCCGTAGAGGCGCCCAGCACGACGAGGCGCGGACCGTGTGGCGCATCCTTCGAGACCCTTGCGCGCTCCGCGGCCATGGCGACGACGAACGGTCCTTGGGGATCCCTTGCGCTCTTCTCGGGCGTCTTCGTCCAGGTGGCCGCTCCGTCCACGACCGCAAGCCCGAAGGACTCGGGGCTCGACGCCGCAAGATCCGAAGCGATGGCCGCCCCGTCCGCAGCGTGGTGGTAGAGCGGACGGGTGAGCTGCACGAGCATACGGGGGACCTCGTGCTCGTCCCGCGCCACGAGCCCCGCGGTCACGGCGTGCGGCCTCGGATCGGCAAAAAAGCGAACGCCATAACTGTCGGGCACGACCCGGTCTTTGGCCGTCTCCACCACGATGGAAGCGCCGATGCGAATGCCGAACGGCGCGGCGACGTCGTCGAGCCCCGTGCCCTCGAGACCCTTCTCGGTCGGGACCGGCCCGAGTGCGAGCAGGGCACTTCCCCCCGTGAGCAAATACGAACGAAGGCGATTGGCCTCTTCGGGTGAAAAGGCGCCGTGCGGCCCAGGCACGACGACCACCGAGCATCCCTTGTACGGCTCGGCCACGTTGGGCTTCACCGTGTCGATCGCGGTGACCTCGAAGTTGTCCTTCTCGAGGACGGTCTTGAGGAAGAAGAGCCCACGCTCGCTTCCGTCTTGCGTCGACGCCTCACCGTGGCCTTCGGAAAAACAAAGCCTCGCTCGGTCTCCCGCACGCACGACGTTGCGAATGGCGAGGGTGAGCGCCTCTTCCTCGCGGGGACGCACTTTGGTGTCGTCCTTGGCCGAAGCTTCGTAGAGATCGGTCGAGTCGATGAACCAGCGCTTTTCGCCGCGCGCGACGACGATGACCGCGTCGGTGAGCACGTGCCCGTCCTCGCTCCGACCGGCTTCGATTTTGAAGCGCTTCTTCAGGTCCTCGAGGGCCAGGGCATCCTTGTCCGGATCGACGATCTTGACGACCAACTTCCCGGGCGGACACTCGGCTTGGTACGACGCGAGAATCTGCGTGACGCTCTGACGAAGGGGCTCCTGCGCCCCGAGCATCACCCAAATTTCGACGGGCGCGTCGAGCTCCCGAAGGGTGGTCTTCGTGGCCACCGAGAGCGTGTAGCGCTTCTCCGCCGTGACGTCCCAGCGCGTGTAGTGCCGTGCAGAATACACGTTCACGAACATGCCCAGCGCCGCCGCCGACACGAGACCGACGAGCTTGCCTATCTCCTCGGGCCGAAGCGCGCGCACCATGTCGAACAAGGACCGAAGGGCAGCGAGTGGGCCTCTTGCGGCGCTCATCCCCACCTCCAGGCGTCGACCACGCGCACGGTGAAATAGAGAGGGACCACGGTGAGCGTTCCGTAGAACACGAGGCGCCTCGAATCGACGAGACCGCTCGAAAAATCGCTCATCGCCGCCCACACCGACACGTGCGTGCATACCGCATGCATCGTGGTGCCTTCGCGCGCGACGAACTCGCCCACGCCGAGCACGAACAGGCTCAAAATGACCATCGCCGTGAGCACGAGCGCCATGAACTGCGACTTCGTCATCGCGCTCATCAAGAGCCCAATCGACAAGTAGCCCGCACCCACCACGAAGACCCCCAAGTACGACGAGAGCGCCACATGAACGTCGAGGGACCCGGTGCGGCGCAGAATGACGAGGTAGAGGCTCGTCGGTGCCCACATCACGACGTACACGAAGAGCACCGCGACATACTTCGCGAGCACCACCGCCGTCGTTGAAACGGGCGCGGTGAGAAGCCCTTCGGCCGTTCCGCTTCTTCGCTCTTCGGCAAAGAGACGCATGGTCATGGCCGGCACGAGCAAGAAGAGAATCAAGTAGAGGAGCACCGTGTTTCCGAAGAACGCGGACACGGGCGAAACGTCGCTCACCGCCGAGACCTGCGAAGCGAACTGCTCGACGAGCAAGAAGAAGTGGAGCCCTTGCACGAGCAAGAAGACGCACACGAGGACCCACGCGAGAGGCGTCACGAAGAACGCAAACAGCTCGCGCTTCAACAGCGGCCAGAACCCCCTCACGGCGACTCCTCCGTTCCGCTCGTGTCCGTCGCTTCGTCCGTGTCGTTGGCGTCGTCGCGAGGGGTCGTCTGCGTGAGCTCGGCGAACACGTCTTCCAAGCGGCCCTGCACCGGTGCGAGCGAGACAAGACCGAGCCCTGCCTCGACGAAGGCCTTGGCGAGCGCCTTTTGAGCCTCCCGAAAGCCCGCAGAGGCTTCTTTTTCCCAAGAAAGCACCACGCTCACGAGGCCTTCTTCGGTGACGATCGTCGGCTCTTCGGAGAGCTTGGGCAGGCTCTTCCGGACCTCCGCGAGCACCTTTTGCACGGCCTCTCGCGAGCCATCGAGCGTCGCGCGAACCCCTCGAGCCGTCCGTTTTTCGCGTAGCTCCGCGACGGTCCCTTCGGCGACGAGCTTCCCTTTGGCGATCACGATCGCCCGGCCGCAGCTCGCTTCGACCTCGCTCAAGATGTGCGTCGACAAGAGCACGGTGTGCGAGCCACGAAGACCCGCCACGACGTCGCGCACTTCGCGGATCTGGTTCGGATCGAGGCCCGCGGTGGGCTCGTCCAAGATGAGCAGCGGCGGATCCGCCACGAGCGCATCGGCAAGACCGACCCGCTGGCGGTAGCCCTTCGAGAGGCTGCCGACGACCACGTGGGCCACCTCGGTGATGCGCGCCTTTTCGAGAACGTCGCCCACTCGCTCGCGCCGCTTGGCGCGTGGAACGCCCTTCAGCTCCGCACGAAAGTCGAGGTACTCGACCACGCGCATCTCGGGATAAAGCGGAACCATTTCGGGCATGTAACCGACGCAGGCTTTCGCCGCGATGGGGTCTTTTTCGACGTCGTGCCCCGCAACCAGAACAGTCCCGGTGGTGGGCGCCAGGTACCCCGCGAGGACCCGGAGTGTGGTGCTCTTCCCCGCCCCGTTCGGCCCAAGAAAGCCGACAATTTCGCCCTTCTTGACCGAAAACGAGAGGTCGCGCACGGCTTCCCGCGCGCCGTATCGTTTCACGAGGTTTTGGACGACGATCATGGGGAGGGGCCGTGCCACGCAGGTCGGGACGGAATTCCCTGCGTTATCCCACGTTTTCGGCTTTCTCGAAACTCGCGCTCACCTCACGGTCCCAAGCCGAGCTTCAAAACGAACCGCCAGAAGGGTGCGAGGCCCGCCGGGTTGCGAGGCCGTCGATTCGTCTCTGCGACGCGCGTCGGTCGCGCCGAGAGGATGAGCGCCGAGCCTGCAAATCGCTCTGCGGCATACGGGGTCGACAGAATCGAGGACATGGCGACCCGATCGCCTCGGCTGGACGAAACCCATCTACCGTTCATGTTTGTCGCCGATGAAACAAGAGCTACGGGTCGCGACTCTGCTGATTGGGCTTCTATCGGCGACGTCCGCTCAGGCTGCCGTGCCGGCGTTTCCGGGAGCCGAAGGTTTCGGCGCCACGGCGACGGGTGGGCGCGGAGGGCCCGCCGTCCTCGTCACCACGCTCGCCGCTCGCGGGCCGGGCTCCCTTCAGGAGGCACTCGACCGGACGGGGCCGCGCGTCGTCGTGTTCACGGTCTCCGGGGTCATCGAGGGGGACATCGAGATCACCCACGGTGACGTCACGATCGCAGGTCAGACCGCGCCCGGCGCCGGGATCACCATCCACGGACGGCTCGCGGGTGCGTACGACGCCGCCGTTCGCAACATCGTCGTCCGGCACGTTCGGATCCGCCCGCCCCCGCTCACGGAGACCCGCGCGGACGGGAATCGGCATGACGC
>JAYUKI010000808.1:0-12000 GCA_043764595.1 Myxococcales bacterium
GCCTATCGCCGTGAACTCCATACGCGTCTCGCTGCCGAGGTTGCCGACCAGCGCCGTTCCGGAGGTCACTCCGACACCGAGACGGACGTCGAAGTCGAACTTCTTCTTCCATTCGGCGGCTTGGGTTTCGACGAAACGATGCATGTCCTCTGCCGCGGCGAGCGCGCGGCTCGCGTGGTCGGCGTGTGCGGGGTCCCCTGCGGGCTCGGTGGCTCCGAAGACCGCCATGATGCAGTCGCCCATGAACTTGTCCACCATGCCACCGTGGCGGAACACGACCTCCGAAAGGATCGAAAATACCTCGTTGAGGAACGTGACCACGTCTTCGGGGGACGAGCGCTCTGCGAACGACGTGAACGAAGCAATGTCGGCGAAGATGATGCTCACCTCGCGTCGTTCGCCGCCAAGGCCCAACGTGCGCGTTCCATCGGCGATCGAGCGTGCGACCTCCGCGGGAAGGTAGCGAGAGAGCTGCGCTTCGGTTGCGGTCCTCTTTGCGATTTCGACCTCGCCCGCTCGAATGGACGTGGCCATGTCGGTCAGCGAGTGGGAGAGCTCTTCCAGCTCGTCGCCCGTGTGCACGTCGGCGCGTGCGTCGAAGTCGCGCTTTCCGTACTTTCGTGTGAGGGCGACCAGGGATTCGATTGGCCGTGTGGACCGGGCCGCGAGCCAGCTCCCGACCACGATCGCCAGGAGGGCCACGACGAACACGGCGAGCACGAACGCCCGCTGCGTACCTCGGAGAGCGGCCAATGCCTCGCGCTCGGGCCGCTGCACGACGACGAGCCATCTGTGCCGACCGAGGGTCGAGAGCGCCCCCCTCATGGTCTCCCCCGTCGGGCCGACGTACGCCCCGGTCACTCCCTGGAAAGGCACGTCCCAAGCGATCGTTTGCGCGGCCATCTGAGAAAACATGTACTTTCCATGCAAATCCTCACCGACCTTCAACGACGCGGAGGGCGGCGCTGCGATGACCTTCAGTCCATCGTCCACGAGAAAGACCGCGTCCGAATTGCCGAATCGTTCCTGGGACACGTTGGCGACGAGACCGGAGAGTGCCCCTTCCGTCACGAACGCTCGAACGAAACCGGTCACCTCGCCGGACGAAGCCGTCAGCGGCTCCGTGTAGGTGAGGGCATCCCTGCCGTTCGTGCTCGCGACGACGCTCCAGTGGCCCCCGGACTTTTTCGCGGCTTCCACGATTCCACTCGGAAGCTCCGCCTTCGATACCGCGGGCGGAGCTTCGCCTTTGGGCGTGCGAACGATCGCATCGATGTAGCCACCGGCTTTGTCGTACACGACGATGTAGGCGAGACGCTCCGTGCCGACCACCTCGGCTCGGGCGAGAGCCACGAGATTGTCGGAGCCCTCCTTGTCTATCCGCGACGAGGCCGCCACGAGGAGGTGCCCCGTCCGAGCTGCCGCATCGGAAATTTGGCTTACCGTGAAGCCAATCGACTTCGTGGCTTGCGAAGCGACGGCTCCTTGCAAAGCGTTTTCGGCTTCCATCAGGCCATCGCGTTGGAGCTTCAAGGTCAAAGGCCCGAGGGCGAGCAGCGGAAGCAACGCGAGCCCCAAGAGGACGAGGGACCACTTCGTCCGTAGGGAAACGCCACGCGCTGTCCGATTCATGCCGCGATCAAAGCAGATTTCGTGCCGAATGGCATCGACAACAAATGCGAAGCCAAAGGCGACTCCCAGTCAGTCCCGGAGGCCGCGTCCCTCGCGGAGACCGTACCGCTGCACGAGCCGATGAAGGTTCATGCGATCCATTTTGGCCTTCCGTGCGGCCCGACTCACGTTGCCGCCTGCCCACTCGAGGAGGGAGGTGAGGTACGCGAGCTCGAAGTCGGCGAGCACGCGATCCTTCGCCTCACGGAACGAGAGATTGAGGTCGATGGGCCGCATGTCGGATCGGTTCGCCTCGCCTCCGCCGTTGGGCTCGCTGGTCGAGGATTGCCGCGGGACCGGACCGTCGGCCGTTTGAAGCACGATGGTGCGCTCGACGAAGTTCCGGAGCTCCCGCACGTTGCCGGGCCAGGGGTGCTTGGCGAGCTCCGCCATGAGCTGCGGAGTGAAGAGGTGCGCGGACCGATGCGCGTCGAGGGCATCGAGAAACACGTTCACGAGAAGCTCGATGTCCTCGGGGCGCTCGCGGAGCGAAGGAACCCGGACGGTGACGACGGACAAGCGAAAATAGAGGTCCTCGCGAAAGCGGCCCTGATTCACCTCCCGCTCGAGCTGGCGATTCGTGGCGGCCACGACACGCACGTCGACCTTGCGGCTCTGGGTTTCACCCAACCGACGCACTTCGCGCGCCTCGAGCGCACGCAGGAGCTTCGGCTGCATGTCGAGGGGGAGCTCGCCGATCTCGTCCAAGAAGACCGTCCCGCCCTGGGCCGCCTCGAACGCGCCAATCCGCTCGCGGTCGGCGCCCGTGAACGCGCCGCGAACGTGTCCGAAGAGCTCCGACTCGATGAGATTCGGGGAAATGGCCCCGCAATCGACCACGACGAATGGCTTTCGGGCCCGGGCGGAACGGCGCACGATCTCCGTTGCGACAAGCTCCTTGCCGGTCCCACTCTCGCCTTCGATGAGCACGTTGGTGTCGTGGGCGGCCACCCGCTCGAGCATCGCGAAGAGCTTGCGCATGGTGAGCGATCGGCCGAAAAGCTCGCCGAACGTGGGTTGATCGAGGAGCTCTACCTCGGCGCCGCTAGGCGCTTCGCTTACCCGCACACGGGACTCGCCCAAGTCGAACACGGCTTCGGGGGACGGCAGCTCGGCGTCGTGGAAGCGCACCCCCTGAATGGCCGTGCCGTTGGTCGAGCCCGTGTCCCTCACGCGCCAAGCGTTCTTCTCGCGGAGCAAGTGGAAGTGGAACCGAGACACCGAAGGATCCACGAGCACGAGGTCGTTGCTCTCGTGGGAGCCGACACGTACACGGTCGCCGTCCACGGTCACGGACCTCGACTCCGGCTTGCCACGCTCTCTCTCGACGGTGAGCCGTAGCCTGGGAGCTGCGACGGACTTCGCGAACTTGAGCTCGGTCTCGACGTCTGGGAACTTCGGCTCGAACATCGGCGCCAGACACTAGCATCCCTCCGCCGTTTCAATCGCGCGGTGTGAACGAGGCCTGTGGACGCACGAAACGGCCGGTCTTTCCTCGGCAAAATCGGACCTCCAAGGGCGTCGCGGTCCGCTGCCTACACGTGGATCGCCCAGAACCCCGCGTGCCCCGAGCCACTCGGTTGCCGATTGGGCAACGCACTTTCGATGCCCGGAGCCATCGAGTTGAGGGATGGAGGCCGCGAGCGCATCCTCAGAACGCAGGCGTTTCCGGTGCGGCACGCGTCCTGCTTACCTCCGGCGAAAAAGCGGTACTTCGCTTGGATCCGTGGCATCGTCCGGAAATTCCGGCCGCCCCGACGCAGACTCAAAGGAAATTCAAGGCATGGCTTTCGTAGAAGACTTCAAGAAGTTCGCATTCAAAGGAAACGTCGTCGACCTCGCAGTCGGCGTGATCATTGGCGGGGCGTTCGGCAAGATCGTCTCGGGCATCGTCGACTTCCTCGTGATGCCGCTCGTTTCCATGATCATGCCGAGTGGCAACTGGAAAGAGCTCAAGTGGGTCCTGAAGAATGCCGCGAAACCCGAGGACGTCGTTGCGATCAAGTATGGCGCGCTCGCCGGGAACATCCTCGACTTCATCGTCATCGCGCTCGTGCTCTTCCTCGTAATGTCGAAAATCTTCGCGAAAAAAGAAGAAGCCCCGACCACCAAAGAGTGTCCGTTCTGTCTGTCGGAGATCCCGATCAAGGCTTCCAAGTGCAAAGCTTGCGGCTCCGAGCAATCCGCGGCCGCGAAAGACAAAGCAGACGACAAGGCTGCCAAAGCGAAGGCAAAAGCCTAATCATTCCGACGACGCGGGGCGTTCACCTGTCGACGCGCCTGACCGACCTCGCGCCCAAGAGCGCCCGTCCTTGCCTCACGGCAAGCCTATGCTTCCTGGGCCGTAGGCCGGACCACGGCCGTGGACTTTTCTCCCGAACCCCAAGTAATCTCGCGAACGTCGGGCTCTCTCTTTGGAGAGCCTCTGCTGCTTCGCACCGCCGCCACGCCTTCTTGATCTAGCCAGGAGCCACCGTACCTCATGAGAGCTCGCACCCTCGCCGCCGCCACCCTCGCCACGCTCGCCGTAACGACCCTTGCCGACCGGGCTTCGGCGCAGGTGGTTCGTCAAACGGATCCCGGATTCGCCGTGAACCGGTACGAGCCGTCCGAGCGCGGGAGCGAGTGGTTCGCGCAAGACTCGATGGACTACCGAGGCAAAGTGCGTCCCTCGATTGGGCTCGTGGGGGAATACCTCTATCGCCCGCTCGTCATCTACAATGGGGACGGATCCATTCAGAACTCGGTCGTGCGCAACCAACTGCTCGCGCACCTCGGCGCGAGCTTGGTGCTTTTCGAGCGGCTCCGCCTCGGCGTCAGCCTCCCGGTCGCCCTCTACAACGACGGCCACAACGGCACGTACAATGGCATTCAGTACATTGCGCCGCAGAAGGAGCAGGGCATTGGCGATCTGCGCTTGGCCCTCGACCTTCGCCTCTTCGGCGAGTCCGATGGTCCGATTCGCGTGGGCATCGGAAGCCGGTTCTGGCTCCCGACCGGGAGCCAGGAAAACTACCTCGGCGATGGTGAAGCCCGCATCGCTCCGCACGTCAATGTCGCGGGTGACATCGGCAACGCCTCGAATGCGTTCGGTTATTCGGCGCGCCTCGGTACCAACATTCGCCTTCGCAATCAGGCCTTCGCCAACGCCGCCGTCGGCTCCGAGTTTTTGTTCGGCTTCGCCTTCGGCGCCCATGTTCTCGATCGCAAGCTCATGATTGGGCCCGAAGTGAACCTTTGGACCACCTTGGACTCGAACCCCGATGGTTCGTCGTCCGCGTTCTCGAGGCGCACCACACCCGTCGAAATCCTGGGCGGCGTGCACTACACGGCAGGGCCCGTGCGCGTGGGTGGTGGCCTCGGTACGGGTATCGGTCGCGGCTTTGGCACACCGCAAGCGCGCGTCTTGTTGAACGTCGAGTACCAGCCGGAGATCAAGCTCCTCACCGATCGTGACGGCGACGGCATCTACGACAAGGACGACGCTTGCCCGGACGTGAAGGGCGTGCGCAGCGACGACCCGTCGCAGCACGGCTGTCCGCCCGCAGCTCCGAAGGACAGCGACGGGGACGGCGTGCTCGACATGGACGACGCATGCGTCGACGTGCCCGGCATCAAGACCGACGATCCGAAGACGAACGGCTGCCCGTCCGACAAGGACAAGGACGGCATCTACGACAAGGACGACGCCTGCATCGACGTGCCCGGCGTGCGCCAGCAAGACCCCGCGAAGAACGGCTGCCCGGCGGACAGTGACGGCGACGGCATCATCGACTCGGAAGACGCCTGCCCGGACAAGCCCGGCGTCAAGACGAACGATCCGAAGACCAACGGTTGCCCCGATCCGGACCGCGACAAGGACGGCGTCCTGAACGACCAAGACGCCTGCCCCGACGAGCCCGGCAAGGCCGACCCCGATCCCAAGAAGAACGGCTGTCCGAAGGCCTTCGTTCAAGCGGGCGTCATCAAGATCCTTGACCAAGTCAAGTTCAAGACGGCGAGCGCCCAAATCCTCCCTGGCAAGGAGAGCGAAGAAGTGCTGCAGGCCGTCCAGAAGGTTTTGACGGATCACGCCGAAATCAAGCACGTGAGCGTCGAAGGCCACACGGACAACAAGGGTGTGCCGGCGGCGAACAAGAAGCTCAGCGCGGATCGCGCGGCCTCGGTCGTGACTTGGCTCGCCGCCCACGGAGTCGACAAATCGCGCCTCACGAGCGCGGGTTTCGGGCAAGAGAAGCCCATCGACTCGAACGACAACGAAGCGGGCCGTCAGAACAACCGCCGCGTCGAGTTCCGTATCAGTGACGACAAGCCCGGGGCGACCACGCCGCCTCCCGCCACGCCCAAGCCCCCGGCGAAGCCTGCCACTCCGGCGAAGCCTGCCACTCCGGCGAAGCCCGCCACGCCGGCGAAGCCCGCCACCCCGGCAAAGCCTGCCACTCCGGCGAAGCCTGCCACTCCGGCGAAGCCCGCCACTCCGGCGAAGCCCCCCGCGAAAAAGTAGGCCTCCTCACCGGACATGAGGGTCGGACCTGCTCGGACCTCCTCGTATCGAGGGTCGGACCTGCTGGTAGGTCCGTCCAGGCTCCTTGTATCGAGGGTCGGACCTGCTGGTAGGTCCGTCCGGGCTCCTCGTAGCTGGCGCTGACCCGGTGCTCCGTCCACCGTTCCGCTCCGACAGGTCGCGGACACGGTCCTTCATCGCAGGACGCACGACGCGGTTTGCGCCGCGCAACACGCCGGGGTGTGGTGCGAGCGGCGCAGCCACGCTCGAGACTCACCGTACTCACGTACTCACTGCGCTTCACTCTCGTCGCCGTTCGGTCCTTCGCGTCGGCGAGCTCTTCCGAGGCGACCCTGCTCGGCTTCTCCGCGCAGTACTACGACCTCGGCTGACTTCTCCCGCCGCGTTCGGACAGAGCTTCTTGTAGCGCGCGCGCACACGAACGAAACGCGCCATACCTACGGTGGTATGGCGCGTCGTTCAGAGACGGGCGGAAGGTCCGCGGGGGCATGACGGGGAAATGCCCGTCCTACCCGATTCCGGTGCTCTCAGCCGCCGCCAGGCGTCGGCGTGGGGGCAGGCGAGGGCGGGGTCACGTCGGTGCCCGGGAATCCGCCTCCTGAGCCGCCACACGACGTCGGGTAGCCGGGGGGCGCCGCGGGGGTGGAGAGGGGCAGCTTGCTGCCAGGAGTGGCCAGTTGGTCGACCTTTTGGGCAATCACTCCACCGTAGCTAATCGAGTAGATGACGTCCTCGAGGAAGACGCCGCGTCGCACGCTAGGCGAGTAGTAGCCACAGGCGTAGCCGCCGGGTTGGCTCGCGAAGAACGGCGAGTGATCGAGGCTGCCCGACTTCGAGAAACCGGTCTGCGCGTTCACTCGGAAGACCTCGAGCGAGCTGCGCATGCCGTTGCGCCCGGACGCGTAGTAGGGAAACGCCACGAGACCACGGTCCTTTTGGTAGGTGAATGCCTTGGGATCGTAGAGCGCTTCCGAATGGCCGTACTCGGCATTCGAGTATGCGAATTTGTGGGCAAGCGTGGGGCGTGCCGGATTGGTAACGTCGAAGATTTGGAGCGCGAGGCCTTGGACGCGCCCTTCGTTCGTGGCGTCCCGTCCGATGGTGAGAAGGTGGTTTTCGTCCATGGGCACCATGAACTCGCTAAATCCTGGAATTTTCAGCTCACCCGTGACGCGCGGGGCGTTCGGGTTCGAGAGGTCCAAGGCAAAGAGCGGATCGACCTGGCGGAACGTAACCAGGTATCCCTTGCCGTTCATGAAGCGCGCCGAATAGATGCGCTCGCCCGGTGCGAGTTTGCCGGTGTCGCCACGAAGCGGCATGCGGAACGCGGGAGTGGGTGCGCCGAGCACGCGAACGTGGTTTTCGGTCTGGGGCTGCGCCAAACGCTCGGCTTCGTTCTGCGCTTGGTGCGTGTACATGAAGCTCTCGGTCGTCGCGATGCGCAGGTTTCCCTGGTATTCGTCGATCGAGTATTGGTCGTCGATGGAGCCACCCACGGTGCCCGAGCCGACGTAGATGGGGAATCCGGGCTCGGTCGGCGAGTTGAACGCCAGCTTGTGCACGTGCGTCCGGTTCGTGAGGAAGCGGGCCGGCAAGGCTGGGGTCGGAGTGGCCGTCGGCGTGGCGGGCTCGGTCTTCAGTCCGACACGGCCGGAACCGGGTGCCGGCGTGGGGGCGGGCGGCGGAGGAGTGGCCGGCTCGGAGGTGCCGACGTTCGGCGGCACGGAGCCACTCCCCGCGCTGCCCGAGCCGCTCGAGCCACTGCCGGATTGGGCCATCCACGAGGCGTAGATGTCCATCCAGGGAAGATCGACGAAGGCCTCCTGGGCAAGGACGAGCGAGCCCGCGTTGCCGTAGACCACGTTGGTGCGACCCGTGATGGCCGCACTCTTCACGGGCGCGGTCGGGGCCGTGAGATTGATCGACTCGACTTGCGTGAGCCCGTACGTCGTAGAGCCGGTCGTCGGGAGGTAGTAGTCCGAGCAGCTCGGCGAGGCGACGGTCACTTGCGAGCCACTCTTCTCGAACGAGACAGGGAGCCAATCGGCGAGCGTGCTCCCGTCGATCTTGGCGCGGTTTTGAGCCCGAAGGGCCTCGAGCTTGGCGATGATCGCGTTCGGATCGGTCGGCCAGCTCTCGTTCGGCGCCATCTCGATATTCTGCGACAACGTGGGGCCGTGCGCGCCGCCCGTGAGCACCGTGCGCACCTCGGGACCGACGCGCCGCGAGTCCTTGTAGCTTCCCTCGAAGTAGAGCTCGCGCGCCACTTGGGGCACGTCGTTCGCGAGCTGGAACACGGTGATCTTGGTGAGGGGGTAGTAGGGCTCCGGAGCGGGCGAAGTGCCGGGGCCACCGGGCATTCCGGGGGTCGTCGTGTTCGGCTCGGCTCGGCCCACACCGACGTCCATTCCACCACCGCCGTAGCCCCAATCTTCGTAGGTGGCGCGCATTGGCGTGTTCGTCGCGCGGAAGAGGCTCGCTCCGTTCACCTGCGAATAGACGACGAGCGTCTGTCCATCGAGGAACATTTCGGACGGAGTGCCTTCGACGGTGGCTTGGCCCAGCTCGGCGAGGCTCTCTTTCGGCCACGCGCGGAGCACCTTGAGCTGCGTGCCGTGGAGGACATAGATTTTTTGATTGTCGGCTTTCACGAAGTCCGCTTCGTCGACGCCCGCGACCTGGGACGTCGTGTCCGAGTGGTCTCGAGCGCTCGGACTCGGAGTCGTGGGGCTTGCCGTGCCGCTGTCCGCGCTCGGCGCGCCGGGGGCCGGAGCGGGTGCCGCGTTGCCGGACTCGGCCCGACCGAAGCCGTCCGACATGCGGACGCCGCCGCCGTAATAGCCGCCTTGCGTACCGAACCTGCGCAACATGCCAATCTGCCGGTCGATGCCGTGATTGACCTTGAAGTTGGCGTCGCTCTTGAGCTCGGTCAGAAGCTCGCCGCACGTCTTCATGCGCCTCAGCATGGCCTCGTCTTGCCCGACCGAATCAGGCACTGGAGTCACGGAGCCACCGCATCCGATGGCAAACGTAGTGAGCCCACAGGCAGCGAGAAGAACGAGGGTGGTTTTGGCGGTCATGTCCGAATCTCCTTGACCACTGTTAAGCAGGGCGCGTGCCAACGCTCAAATGCGTGAAAACTGAATGATATCCGACACCGTGTCGCGGAGTCGGCGGGAATCGGCGCAGCTTGGCACGGGGTACTTGGTGCGTCATGCCAGGGCTTGCTCGCGCTACCCTGCGTGCGTGCGACCAACGAACGAAGAGCTGTGTGAGCTTTCGGTCCGTGAGCGTCTCGCCTTCGAGGTCGCGGACTTCTGTGTGCGGCCTGCCTTCACGGAGGTGTCAGGAAGCTACCTCGCGGCGGTGATGGGAACGATGATCGGGTCGTGTGGTGGGAGGCGCCTCGACGTGCACGGTCTCGAGCACATCGCGCCGCTCGGGCCGCACGCCCGCATCCTTCTCTTGGCGAACCATCGAAGCTTCTTCGACTTCTTCACGGTGCTGTACGTCCTCTTCTTCCGGACGAAGCTTCCGCGGAGACTCTTCTTTCCCACGCGTGGGTCCTTCTTCTACGACCACCCCGCCGGTCCTTTGGTAAACCTCGCGATGAGCGCAATGCGAATGTTCCCTCCCGTTTTGCGCGACACGAAGAAGCGCTCTTGGAACGAATACATGCTGAAGCGCACGATCGACGAGCTTCGCGTCCCCGGCACCATCGTGGGCCTTCATCCGGAAGGCACCCGAAACAAAAACGATGATCCCTACGCGCTCCTGCCCGCGCAACCGGGGATCGGGAAAGTCGCTCTCGCGGCCGACTTCGCCCACGTGGTTCCCGTCTTCGTCCTTGGTATGTCGAACGAGCTGAGAAAAGAGCTCGTATGGAACTTCACCGCGGCAGCCGAGCACCGAATCTCGGTTCGGTTTGGCGCGCCAATCGACCTCTCCGACCTTCGGAAGAGGCCACCGAAGCTGACCGTTGCAAAACGCACTGCCGACGTGTGCCTCGATGCCATTCGCACGCTCGCCGAAGAAGACCGAGCCGCGCGTTCGGTGGCCTTGCGCGGCCCATGACGGCGAAGTTTGGGGCTTGGACGGACGGTTCGGTCGCGAAGGAAAGGACTCTTCTTCGCTCGTTCAGGGGGAGCGGCGTCCCAGCGCGACCAGCAGAAGGTCGGGCAGATCGGTCTGCAGAGCGTCGGCCCCTTTTTCGTAGGTCGACAGATAGAGCTTCGGATCGCCTCCGAGCTTCACGGAGAAGTCCGTGCCGAAGACGTCGGTGAAGACGCGCGAGCCGCCCGCATGGACCTCCGCGGCGCCGTTCGGAAAGCTCGACTCGTCGAGCTCGACGAAGAGCGGGACATGGTCCTTGTATTTTGCAAGTACCGCCGTGGCCTCGGCGGCCGAGCCGACGCGCGGCATGATGAGGAGCTTCGGCTCGAGCGAGAGCGCGCGATCGATCTTGTCCGTGCTCGACGTGTCGAAGATGGCCCACTCGAGCGCGTTGGCTGGCGACCAAGAGGTCCACGCGATCGGTCTTGTTCGCGTCGACGAGCACCATGGCGCGTCCGCGCGAAGTCTCGAGAACCTCCTTCAGCGTGGGGATTCTCTCGCACCGGAAGTCCCCCGCGAGCGTGTCGGCGCGGACCTCGAGAGCGCGGACTTCGTCGAACGTGAGCGCGTCGACTTTGCCCGTTCCGGTCGTCGTTCGATCCACGGTCTCGTCGTGCACGTTGACGAGGACTCCGTCTTTGGTCGGGCGTGGATCGGTCTCCACGAGGTCGAGCCCCATCGCGATCGCCGCGCGGTAGGCCGCGAGCGTGTCTTCGGGCGCGATGCGACCGAGATGCCCGCCCGCACCGCGGTGTCCGGCCGCGAGCCTGTCTTTGCACTTGGGATCCCGCAGGCACTCTGGACTCGTCCGCGCCGTGCGAGAAGCTCCCGCCTTCGTGAGGGAAGTGCAATCGAAGAGGGAAGGATCTAGTGGGGGCTTTGGCGCTGCATCGGGCTCCACCGTCGCCGAGGCGTCCGACGCAGCCGGAGGTGCCGTCGCACTGCAACCGGCCGTGAGCGCGTGAGCTGCAACGATGCCGAAACCGAAGGCCCAAGGAAGCGTAGATACGGTGCGCACGATGGGATCGTACCAAATCGAAGCAGGGGCTTCCCGTCAGTCGATGCCCGCGTCACGAGGCGCCGGAAGACCGTAGGCGGGAACCGGGCCCACATCCGTACCGGCATCGGGTGGTGGCGGGACGCCGTAGGGTGGAACCGGGGCTCCATGAGTGGAACGGCGGACGAGTCGGGGCGGGCGCTCGCATCCGCCGCGGTTCCGGCGTCGGTGGGATCGACCGTTCCGCCAGACGCCATTCCTGCAACCACCATCGTGGCGCTCCCGAACACGAGGGCACCGCCACCCGCGCGGCGCGCGAACGTGGCAGGGGAACGGCCTCCCCGCGGGTGCCTCCGCAGAAGGGGCAAACGGTCTCCGAGGCTCGAACGTGGCGGGCGCACGATGCGCAGAGGGCGAGGGCCATGTCCCGAGCGCCCACCGACGGAGCCCATCCGTCGAGTCTTTTCGCACCTCTTCTACGCGTTGCGAATCGACGGCCATGCGGCTTCATTCCCTGGAAATTGCCCTGGGTACCGCCTGGAGACATTTCCGCTCCTCGCGCCTTGCGCTCGCGACTGAATGGCGGTTCACTATGGCCGCCGCCCGCGCCGTGCGTGCGGCCATCATCCCGAGGATGCGTTCATGAACAAACCGATTCGCCGCGCGTGTGTCATCGGCGCGGGCGTCATGGGGC
>JAYUKI010000809.1:0-3428 GCA_043764595.1 Myxococcales bacterium
GGCTCCATCGAGCGATATGGACTTCCAATTGCCGTAGCCCGGCGGTCCCATCTTGGAAATCTTGTCCAAGACCTCGCCGAGCTTGGCCGTGTCCCCCGCAGCGACCGGCGGGTTCACGTTCGCCTTCATCCATCCTTGGAGTGGGCAGTCGGGGAGGGGCTTCGTGCCGCACTTCAGCGGACCTGGTGCCGCGCTCGCCGTAGCGCTCGCCTTCGTGCTGGCCGAAGGCGTCGGTGCGGCGGACGGTGCGGTCGAAGCGGACGGCGTCGGTTCCGCCGAAGCCGAAGGGGCTGCGGAAACCGAAGCGGACGGGGCCGCCGAAGGCTGCGCCGAAGGAATGGCCGACGGTTGCGTCACCGGCGGAGTGGCATCGTCCTTCTTGTCGCACGCGGCGAGGCCTGCGAAGAGCACGATGGACAGGGGAAGGACCACCACGGCGCGTCGAATGCGGATCATCGGGACCGAGGGTAGAGCGAAACCGCGCCGCGATGAAGCGTCATGACACTCGAAGTGGCCGGTTTGCATGCAAAATTCCGCCCTCGAGACCGAGAGGCAGGTAGGCTCCTCGGCCCATGCAGCGCACCATCGTCGAGCTTATTGCCGCAAAACGGGATGGCCACTCGCTCTCCGGAGACGAGATCCGCCGCCTCATCGAAGACTTCGTTCGCGGCGAGGTCGCCGACTACCAGCTCTCGGCCTTCCTGATGGCGTCGTTCCTTCGTGGGCTTTCCGACGACGAGTGCGTCGCCCTCACGTTCGCGATGCTCCACTCGGGCAAGGTGCTCGACCTCGGAGGAGTGCCCGGCGTGAAGGTCGACAAGCATTCCACGGGTGGCGTGGGCGACAAGGTGTCCATCTGTCTCGCTCCCCTCGTCGCCGCATGCGGCGTTCCCGTGCCCATGGTGAGCGGACGTGGACTCGGCCACACGGGAGGCACACTCGACAAGCTCGAGGCCATTCCGGGCTTCCGAACCGACCTGTCCACCGAAGACTTCGCGCGCATCGTGGCCGACGTGGGCACGTGCATGATCGGCCAGACGAAAGACATCGCACCCGCCGACAAGCGCATCTACGCCCTCCGCGACGTCACTGCGACCGTCGAGTGCATTCCACTCATCGTGGCCTCCATTCTCTCCAAGAAGCTGGCCGAAGGAATCGACGGTCTCGTGCTCGACGTGAAGGTCGGCAAGGGCGCCTTCATGAAAGACGAAGCCCGCGCCCGCGAACTCGCTTCTGCGCTCGTTCGCGTCGGAACCGGCGCGAAGAAAAAGGTGGTCGCCGTCCTCACGCGAATGGACGCACCCCTCGGGCGCGAGATTGGCAACGCCTCCGAGACGCGCGAAGCGCTCGAAGTGCTCCACGGAAAAGGCCCTGCGGACCTCGTCGACTGCACGCGCGTGCTTGCCCGCGAGATGCTCCTGCTCGGCCGTGTCGTCACGACTGCGGCAGAAGCCGACGCGAAGCTCGATCACGCCATATCGAGCGGTGATGCCGTGCGCACCATGGAACGAATGGTCGCCGCTCAGGGCGGCGACGCGAAGGTCGTGGCCAATCCGTCGCTTCTTGCGCTCGCCCCGCAGAAGGTGCACGTCGTGGCGGACCGGGCAGGCTTCGTGATCGGCATCGACGCGCTCGCCGTGGGCCTCGCCGGCGTGGCCATGGGAGCGGGACGCACGCGCGCCGATCAGGCGGTGGACTTCGGAGTCGGTGTGACGCTCGCGAAAAAACCTGGAGAGCGTGCCGAGAAGGGCGAGGTCCTTGCGACCCTCCATCTCCGCGAGGGCCAGGACAAGGACGCGCTCGCGTCGCGTGTTTCAGGCGCGTTCACCCTCGGGGAGGAAGCTCCCGCCGTGCTTCCACTCGTGGTCGGCCGCATCGAGTAGACGCTTCGACGCGCGCGCCCACATCGCGGACCACCGTGCAAAACGGGACAGGCCTTCACGGCGATTTCGGATCTCGCCGTTCGCGCCGCGACTCGATTGTCATGTGGAACGGGGCCGAGATCAGGTCTCGACTCGAGCGTGTTGCTACGGATTTTTTGCGACTTTTTGGGTGGGCCGCCGTGTGGCACGTGCATTGCTGAAGCGCTCGTGCTGCGTCGCTCTCGTCCTTGGGGCAAAGGGCCGCGCCGAAACGAATGGAGGAAGCGTTGCGAAGGCGAATCCCGCTCGGGCTCGTCCCGGGAGTCTTTTTGCTCGTGGTCGCGTGCGGTGCATCTGGTGAGTCGACGGGGGCCTCGGGCGACGAAGCCACTCCTCCCGCACCTCGCGCACCCTCGGCTTCGGATGGCGGTGCGAGCTTTTCCCCGCAGGACGCGGCCACACCCGAGCGCGAGGTCGAGAGCTCGTTCGAGGCGCCCGTCGCCACGGGCAGCTTCGTTTGGGTCACGAATCCGAAGAGCGGTCGGGTCGCCTACATCGACGTGCGCACGCTCGTCGTGAAGACCGTCGACGCCGGCAACGGTCCCACGTACCTCGCCGCGGTGCCGGGCCAGAACGTCGACACGACCGTCGTGCTCAACGTGTTGTCGAACGACGCGAGCGTGCTGCGCGCGACGGCCACGGGCATCGACGTCAAATCGGTGAAGGTCGCCAAGGGCGCGAATGCATGGGCGTTTTCGTCGGACGGGCGGTACGCCATCGCGTGGGCGGACGCAAAGAAACGGCCCGGAGCCTCGAAGACCGAGGGCTTCCAGGATCTCACGGTGATCGACCTCGCGAGCAATGCTCCACCGACGGTGCTCGCCGTCGGCTATAGGCCGGTGTTGGTCGGGTTCGCTCGTGGCTTGCCGCTCGCTCACGCGGTCACGCAGGACGGCGTGGCCATCGTGGATCTGTCGTCGTCGCCCCCCAGGGTCGTGAAGAACGTTCCCATTTCGGCCACGCCCACCGAGGATCCGGGCACACGCGACGTGGCCGTCACGCCGGATGGAAAGACGGCGCTCGTGCGACGCGACGGCTCGTCTCAAGTCACGGCGGTGAGCCTCGAAACGGGCCAACGCGTCGACGTGACTTTGAGCGGACCAGTGACCGATCTCGATCTCTCCGAAGCGGGCGACAAGGCCGTGGCCGTGGTGCGCTCGACCTCGACAGTCTCGGTCCTTCCGATTCCCGGAGTGCTGGCGCAACCCGCTGCAGTGAAGAACGTCGTCGTGACCGGCGAGACCATCGGCTCGGTGGTGCTCTCCGCCGACGGCAACACCGCCATGGCGTACACGAATGCGAGTCAAACCGAGCGCATCACCGTCATGAACCTCGCCGCGACGCCCGATCCGACGTTTCGCGTGGTGCGCCTCTACTCGCCGGTCCTTGCGGCGTTCGCATCACCTGACGCGCGTCATGCGACGATTCTCCACGATTTGAAAACGCAGGACGGCGCCTTCAGCTTGGTGCCACTCGCGAACGACTTGCCCGCGAAAATCGTCGCGA
>JAYUKI010000810.1:0-11980 GCA_043764595.1 Myxococcales bacterium
GGGCGCCAAGTCTTCGGGCCGGGTCGAGGCCGAGTCTGCGAGGTCGAGACCCCCGCAGCCTTCGTAGCGAAGCGGAGAAGGCGAGGACTCTCAGGCCCGTACGTCTTGCAGGAGCTCGAGGGGCTGCGCCCCTCGAACTAGACCGACAAGGCGAGGACTCTCAGGCCCGTACGTCTTGCAGGAGCTCGAGGGGCTGCGCCCCTCGAACTAGACCGACATCGCCGGTCTTGCACGCTCCGCGTTGGTGCGAAAGGTCACGCAGTGACCTGCGTGTCATGGTTCGCACTTGGTCAAACCGGCCTATTTGCAGGGTATTTGCGATTGTTTCGCGTGGCCGACGATTTGCAAAAGGCGCCACTTCGAGCGGAGTCCGGCCCTCTCGTGCGGCCCATCTTCGCTTCGGAGGAGGAACTTATGAGAGCTTTCTTGAGAGGGAGCGCGCTTGCGCTCTCGACCGCTCGCTCTACCGAAGCACCATGGTGACCGTCTCGCTCGCCGGCGGACGCGCCGAGATCGTCTCCACCGAGGTGTTCACGGGCGGGGCTGCGGGTGTGGCCACGGTGCCCGGTCATGCGTACGTCGCCGACGCCGATGGCACTCTTCGTATCTATTCGACCAATGGACGGGTTCCGTCGCTTGTCGGCACGGTCTCGGTGGAGGTGCCCCGATGAAGGCCCGAGCTTCACTCTTTGGAGTCGTTTCCCTCTTGGCCATGTCGGGCTGCATCTGGCGGTCCGAATCCCCACCGGACTCGACCTCCCCCGAGCCGAGAACCACCGGCGCGACGGCCACGCGCCCGCCGCCGCGCATCGAGCGAATCGATATTCCGGAGTGGCCACCCATTGGCAAGTCCGATCTTGTCCGGGTGACCGTGGCGGACGATCGCGGAGGGGGGGTCGTTCAAGCCGACTTCGCCCGCGGATCGAGCAAAGCGTTCTCTGGAACGCGCGCCGAGGTCACCTTCAGTGGCACCGAGCTCGGCGAAGGGCTCGGCCTGCTGCGCCTCTTCGTGTCGAACCGAGAAGGCACCGCGCGCCTCGAAAAGCGGGTCGACAACCTGCTGGTCGACCTCTCGCCCCCGCTCGTCAACCTCGAGACCGAGTCCGTCTCGCGCATGGCCCGCCCCGAAGGCGGCCTCGGCGGAGAGGTCGCGCTGCTCGTGCAAGACGCGTGGGTCCTAGGCTACGTGGAGCTTTCGTTCAAAGGAAAGACGCTGCGCCACGAGCTCCCAAAGGCCTATCCCGCCACTCTAGGAAAGGCATGGGACGTCTCGCGAATCACCTTCCCGGCAAGCGATCTCCCCGAGGGGCGCGGCAATGCGGTCATCGTCGCCGCCGACGCCGCGGGAAACAAGACGCTGCTCGAGACGCCCCTGCGCATCGACGGAACCGCCCCCGAAGCCACCATCGTGAGCCCAGCCAACGGGACCGCGGTGAATGGCCCGTTCGATCTCGTGATTTCGGCGACGGATCGGGATGCCACGGGCCCCGTCCGGATTGAAGTTCAGATTGGCGGGGCGCCCGCGGCGGTGCTTTTGGGAGCGGACGCGACATTGAGAATCGACCCTGCGACGCTTTCGCCGGGGCGCGTGCGGATTGACGCCTATGCGATTGACGAGGCCGGGAATCGGAGCTTGGCCGCGGGGGTCTTCGTGGAGGTGGAGTGAGGGGGATCACCAGCGCTGGTGAATGCAGACGCCAGCGCTGGTGAATGCCATCGTCTTCCTCGAGCGCGCCACAGGCCGCGCCCTGACGGGAAAGGGAGTTCACTTCGGCGAGGACCACTTCTCTTTCCCTTGCGCATCCAGCGTGCGCACGCCGTCGGAGTCGATCACGACGCGACTCTTTCCGTGCGCATCCAGGATCTCCAGCCGTCCGCCAGCGGGCGACTCGGCGAGCCTCGCCAGCACCTCGCCTCCGTTCGACCCTCGCTCCACCATGAAGCTCTGCGAGAAGCACTTTTCGTAGTGGCTCGTGATACCTCCGCAAGCCCCCAGAGAGATCGCCCCGACCGCGAGTACGCGCCAACGCCACTGACTTTTTTCGAGCTTCTCGATTCGAGCGAGCAGGTCTTCGGACTTCATGAGCCGAGAGTAGCGCGACGCCGGCCCCGGGACGGATCGACCATTCGATTGGGCGCGTGAAACGATGCGCTGGCCGCGAGCTTCCCGTGCCGATCAGGGAAGGAAAACAGCCCCGTTTTCGACGTGCGCGCTCACTCGCAACTCCCCTGAGAGCTCGTGCTGGAGCTCGCAGTCGATGTCGTACGACACGGTGTCGTCGCGCCGGATGCCGTTGCTCGTCGAGCAGCGGCCCCCGTAGAACGTCCCGCACGTGGGGCAGAACGTGCCCGTGATCAACGCGAACGGGACGGCCGGCATGACGGTGAAGGGGCCGCCTTCGCATCCGCGGCTCGACCCGCTTCCGCTGCCCGTGAAGGTGTACTCCCCCTTCACGGAGAACGTGCATCCACCGTCACCGATGGGCACGTCCGCGACCGGCGGGAGGGGCCCCGCCGGGGGAAGCACCACGTATCCCTCGATGTGAACGCTCTGCTTCGCGCCGGACTTGTTCAGGTCGCGCATGAGGGGCACGTCGCAACGCACACGCGCGGCGAGGCCACCGCGCTCCCGGATCGCGAGACGATCGAGCCGTGTCGTGCAGGCGCCTTGGTACTCGGGTCGAGGGACCCGCCCGTAGCGGGCGACGGCCTCGTACTCACCCGGTCCGTTCGGCTTCTTGATCTCGATTTCCACTCCGTCGCACCTGAGCGTCAGCGTCGGCTGCCCGCTCTGGTGCTCGATGCTGGCCGAGCCTGTGGCAGGCGGGAGCGGCTCGCCGTCGACCGTCATGGAACAGCCCGGCTCCGTCGGCGCGGGTGGAATCGGGCCCTCGCCGTTGGTCGCGTCGCTCACACTCGCGTCGCTGGACTTCGCTGCCTCGGGCGCCTTTTCGACCCCACACGCGACGACACCGAGCGCGAAGAGGAGTCTGGCGATACGCATCGCTGCACCGTGGCACCGGAGCTCCTACTCCGCCACGACGAGCGGCCAGAGCCGAGCACACCGACACCACCGGCAGCGGGAGTGTGCCACCGCCTGGCACGCGCGCCGTTCCGCGGACAGTCCGCGCAGTTAACTGTACGATCTTACCTAGGATTGTTCGAGCTCCGTGCACGGCACGGGGGCTGCAACGTGGGGCGTTATGCGCGCCTCTCGCCTCTTTGTTACCGCCGTGATCTCTCTCACGCTGCTGTCCGCGACCCAGGCCTGGGCCGAGTCGCCCCTTCGGACCGATGGGGGCGAGGCGATCACGTCGTTCGCCGTGGAGCGCACGGGAGGTGACGCGTTCTTCGTGGCCATGACCACGTCGGCGGGGGCGACGTACACGTCGGTGGTGGACGCCGCCACGGCCGACTTCACCGCTGGCATCACGAGCCCACCCTCGACCGCGCGCAAGGTCGCCCTCGCGCGGAGCCCGGGAGGGGAGCTTCACCTCGCGTTCGGGAGCAACTCGGGAGCGGTCACGACCTTCGTGGCCGACGTCGGGGCACCACCCTCGTGGCAGGCCCGCTCGCGGCGCGAGTCGACGTGGCGTGAAGGCGGAGTCTTCGCGTTCGCCGTTGGCACGCAGCCCGTGCTCGCCATGACTCTTCCGGGCAGCGTCGAGGTGGGCGATGGCGCGGGGCCTCGAGGGGCGTTTTCAGCCCCCGAAGCGACGGGCGAGGCCGTGCTCGCGCGGCACGGCGAGGGCATCGCGCTCGTGTATCCCGCCCGCGGCGGCGCGCGTGTCGAGTACCTCTCGGGTGACGGACGCCCGTCGGGTGCGCAGGCGACCAGCGTCCCCATCGACATGGCCATCGCGGCGATCGCGCTCGTCTCCGTTCCGGGGGGCACATTGATCGTCGCGCGCCCCGCGAACGTGCTCGTCGAGCCCACCCGGATCGTTCGGCTCGGCGCCGACGGTACCCTCGGCCCCACACGCACGCTCGCGAGCGGGACGGTGGGCCTCGTGGCCGACGCGCACGCCGAAGGCGGTCCCGACGTGCATGTCCTCCGCGCCGAGGGCACCCAGCTCACCGACACCTCTTGGAACGCGATCGAGAAGTCCGCGGCGGCCGACCCCGCGCGTGGCGCGAACGTGGGGAACGTCTCGGCCACAGGCGCGGTGACGGGCGCATGCAACGAGCGCGCGTGCCTCTACGCGTTCGTCGAGCGCACGAGCCTCCGCACGGTCACCGTGCCTCGCAACGGCTCGGCGCGCGAGGCGCTCGTCACGCCACCTCCGAGCTCCGGCCCCGGCGCCCCGCAGTACGGCCCGACGAACGCGTGCTCATCGAGCGGAGCGCTGGGGCACGGCGCTGGCACCGTCGTCGGATCTGCGCTCGGCCTCGCGCTCGCTGCGGCGCTGGTCCGGAGGAAGAAGCGCCGCGCCTGACGGTCGAGGCCGTTCGTAGTCTCGGGAAGTTTCGCAACGTCCGCCCAATCTGCCTTCGGCCCGATCGACCGGTCACTCTACTGCGAGCGTCACCGACGTTCGCATGTTCACCGCCATGATCGACGCCCCTTTTCGGAAGACGAGGAACGGATCCTGCGGCGGCGGCGGCGGCGGCGGCGGCAAATGCACGCGGCTCACGACCTTTCCCGTGTCGGCCGCGAGGAGGACGATGCCGACGTCGGCCCTGCCGTACTTGCTATGACGTAACCGTCCTCGACGACGATGTACTGATCGTGGAGCGTCTCCTTGGACCGGTAGTAGAGCGCGCCCGTCTTGCTGTCGTGGGCCTCGAGGGAGTATTGGCCGTGCCCCGCCACGGTCAGGAGCACGTCGCCGGTCGCATTCGAGGCGCGCACCTCGTGCGGGTGCTCGAACACCGAATGGACCTTCCCGTCACGGAACCAAACGCTGAGCGACGGTGCGCCATAGCCCCAGTAGATCTCGACACGCTCGTTGGGAGCGACGATGGCGCTGGCCTCTTCGTTGCGTCCACGAAGGCCTAGTACCTTTGCGCTTTCGTCGGCCGCGTCGGCAAGATCTCGCGGGTTCGGTCAATTGGAAGGCGCGCCGCAGGTGATCCAACTCTGGAGGGCCTTGTCGAGCGCCGAGCCTTCGAGCGAGCCAGGGGCCTGAAGCGGCATGCCGGTTCCACACGAAGAGCCACTCTTGGCCAGGTTGCAGAGGATGGATGAGGCCGCGGGATCGGGGTTGCATTTGACGATGTACGGTCGCCCCGCGATGGGCCTTTGACCGATGAGGTTTTGCCAGGTCGTCGACGGGTCTTGGCGGTCGAACTGCGGCTTCGCCCCGTTGGGCGTACCGTGGCAGCTCGCCGATCCGCACGACGCGACCAGGAGCGGGAGGACGTCCCGGGCGAAGCTCGTTCCACAAGTCGCTTCCATGAAGGAACAGCCACATTGGCCGACGTTGGCTTTGGTCTGACCTGGGAGGCACACGACCGTCTCTCCAGGGGCGGGTGTAGCGGGTGTACCGGGTGTACTCGGAAGATTGGGGTTCGTGCTACCGGTGCATTGCGGCTCGGTTGCGACGGGGCCGTCGCAGCAGTCGAACATGGGCGTGGCGCAGGGCTTGGTGGGAAGGAAGCAGCACACCCGAGCCCCAGCGCATGACAGCGCATTTGCGGACTGACCTCGGGCGAGGCCGCACTGAGAGACGCTCACGACACACGTGCCGCCCCCGCTCGTGCAGCTCGCCGCGTCGACTCCTGCGTCGGGTTCCGAGTCGAGGATTTGCGCGATCTTTCCGGAGCAGGCCGCGGTCGACAGAGACAGGACGAGCGACACGACGAGGAGGTTTGGGAGACGGTGAGGGCTCATGGTTGGTGGGGCCACCGAAGCTTAGGTTTGGCTCAAGGAACGCGAAGAAATCTTTTTTGAGCCGTTCGGCGGGGGTTACGGCCCGAGCCAAGGCCCATGTACGCTCTCCGGGTGACGTCCACGTTCGTGCCACCGGCTTCGAGCTCGGAGCAGGAAGCCGCGATCCCGCGCGACGCCCGCGAAGACGACGCGAAGCTCGTGCGCGAGGTGCTGCGTGGCGATCGGAAGGCCGAGGAGGCCATCTACCGTCGTCACGCCCCCGCGATTCACCGCCTCGCTTCGCGGCTCCTGCGTTCGACGGACGACGCCCGCGACGTGCTCCACGATACGTTCGTGATCGCCTTCGCCGAGCTCTCGGACCTTCGCGAAGCGACCGCGGTACGTGGCTGGCTCCACACGATTTGCGTGCGGCTCGTGCACCGGCGCTTTCGCAAACGAAAGATGCTGCGCTTCCTCGGGCTCGATCGATCGGTCGAGGACGCTCGTCTCGAGGCCGTCGCCGATCCTGGCCTCGATCCTGCGGAGCGCAGCGAGCTTGCCGTCGTCGATCGCGCCATGGACCACCTCCCCGCCCATGAGAAGGTCGCGTGGATCCTCCGCCACGTCGAGGGGCTCTCGCTCGACGAGGTCGCTCAATCGCAGGCCTGCTCGCTCGCCACGGCAAAACGAAGGATCGCGGCGGCCGACGCCGTCGTCCAGCGCCTTCGGGAAGGGCGACCATGAGCCACACCCCGCTTGGACAGAGACTCACGAAGGACCTTGATCCGAAGGCGATCGACGATGTTTGGAGCCGCCTCGACGCGCGTCGCCGTGCACCCTTGCGCTGGCCGTTCGCGGTGGCCTTTGCGTGCGCCGTGGTCGCTCTCGTCGTCCTTCTCCTGCGCCCAACCCCAGAAGAGCCCAAGGCGCTGCACCTTGGGGGCGGCGAGGCGATGGCCCTGGCCGTTGCGCTCACGCACACGACCACACTAGACGACGGCTCGCGGATCGACGTCACGCGAGGCACGCTCGTCCCGACGACGAACGACGGAAGTGCAGTGCGCTTCACGCTGCCTCAGGGGCACGCGACCTTCGACGTGGTCCCGGGCGGGCCTCGGACGTGGACGATCGACGCGGGGCTCGTCACGGTCACAGTGCTCGGGACCCGTTTCGACGTTACGCGTGGGGACCACGAGGCGCGCGTCAGCGTGGAGCGCGGCAAGGTCCTCGTCGTCGGGAAGGGCGTACCAGGAGGCCAGATCGTCCTCCTGGCGGGAGACCACGTGGAGGTTCACGAGGGCGCGCCGCCCGAGCCGCCCCTCGTTCCTACCCCTGGGAGCGCAGAGCCGCCCTCGATTGCGCCGCCCCCCGAGCCCTCATCCTTCCCGGACTCCCCGGACTCCTCCACGGCCGCCGCCATCGCGCCGAGCTCCACGACGAACGCACGCGCCGCTGTGCCCTCGACGAGCGCGCAGGCCGCCGAGGCCTGGCATCCCCTCGCGAAAAATGGAAAGTATTCGGAGGCTTACGCGACACTCGGGCGCGAGGGTGTTGCGCGCGAGGCTCGGCGCGCCGAGCGTCCCGAGGAGCTCATGCAGGTGGCCGACGTCGCGCGCCTCTCGGGGCACCCCGCCGACGCCGTGCTCCCGCTCGAGCGGCTTCTCGAGAACCACGCGGGCTCCAAGGTCGCGCCCCAGGCGGCGTTCACGTTGGGCAAGATCGAGCTCGACGCCCTCGGGCGACCAGGGCGCGCGGCGGTCGCGTTCGAGCGATCGATCGCGCTCGGCGTACCGGCCGCGCTCAAGGAAGACGCCTTCGCGCGCAGGGTCGAGGCGTACGCCAAGTCGAACGATGCGGCGCGGGCGCGATCGTCTCGGGAAGCCTACGAGCAGGCCTTTCCGAACGGACGCTACGCAGAGTCCGTGCGGAGACTCGCCCCATGAAAATCGGCGCGAGCGTGGCGGTGGCCATGATCGCGTCGCTCGTCGCGAGCCATGCCGTCGCGTCCGAGCCCGAGGTCGTCCTCGGTCCGGGGACGGGGCTCGACGCCGCTCGTGTCGAGACGTTGCTCCGTATCGAGCTGCCCGAAGCGCCCCGACCGACACGCCTCACGCTCCGGCGCACCCCGAGCACGAGCACGCCGAGCACGCCGAGCAGCAGCGTCGATGCGATCGCCACCTTTGCGGACGGGAGCGTCGAGAGCCGTACCCTCGACTTGACCGACATCGAGCTCGCCGAAGCGGCGCGTGTGGTCGCACTCGCCGTGGCCGAGGCGTGCCGTACACATATCGCCGCGCCGAAGCTCGAGCTCCTCCCTCGAACGAATGAGCCCCGTCCGACGCTCGTCCCATCCGTCTCGCCCAACCCACGCACGTGGGCGTTCGGCGCGGCGCTGGGCGCGGGCCTACGCGCGCTCACGTCGTCCCCCGCCATCGGTCCCGAGGTCCGCGCGGGCGCGATGCTGACGAGCCCCCAGGGGTTCGTGGCCTCCGGGGGCGCGAGCTACGCGACGTTCGGTGCGTCCGATCCGCTCGGCTCGGTGCGCGTGCACGCCTTCGGGGGATACCTCGGGCTCGCGTACCAAGCCCCGCTCGGCGCGCGAGCCCACCTGTCTGTTGGACCGCGTCTCGATGTGGGGATGGCGGCGGCTTCTGCTTCTCCCGAGGCGAACGCTCGCGCAAGCACGACGCTCGCGCCGACCCTCGCGCTGAGCGGAGAGCTCGTGCTCGGTGGAAGGGTGACAGCGGCGTGGGGCGCGGCGGTCGCCGTGGATGCCGGTAGCGCGGTCGTGGGGCTCGATCTCTTGGCCGGAGGGCGCGAGATCCTGTCGCTCCGCGGGGCGTCGGTCGGCGCGCGGCTCATCCTCACGGTCGGCCAAGGGTTGTAAGCCTTCGCCGTCGTGGGAAAACCCGGTGCTTGATTTGCTCCCCCACACGCGCGAAAAGGGCGGCTCAACCCTTTGGTCGAGGTACGCACGATGAGCACCAGCACGACTCCGATCCCGCGGCTTTCGTTGCTTCGCGAGGTGCTGCCTCGCCTCCTGGGTACCCCGGGCGCCCTCCCCGACGACTGGGACGTGCAGGCCACCACGTACGACCTCACGAGGTTTCACTCCGAGGCCACGTTTGCCGAGCGCTTCTACGCGGTGGCCGAGCGCCTGCTCGCCGAGAAGATCGAGGCGCCCGAGCACGTGCGCGACTTGCTCGCTTCGTGTGGCCTCCCGTACGACTACGCGCGCCTCGGGCAGCCTCTCTCCTCGCTCTACGAGATGCTCGTCGAGGCCGAGAGCGGCGCTTTGCACGTGGTGTCGTTCGCGTCGCGCACCAAGCCGTACCTCACCGTGATCGACGCGGCCTCTCACGCGAATGCGGGACCCGTGCGCGTCTTCGCCGAGGGCACGCTGCCGCTCTCCGAGGGGCGCAAGGCCCGCCTCCGCGAAAAGGGGACGGAGCTGCACGAAGGCCACCGCGGATCCCTCCCTTTTGCGGACAAAAGCGTACTTACGGTGTATGTTGCCGAAGGTCCGTACAGGCCCGACCTCATGGCCGTCGCCGCCGACGCGGTGTGCTTTTCGGTCTTCGAGGGAGGCGTGCTGCTCGTGCGCTCCCCGCGCATCGACGTGGGCGCCATTCGTGTTCTGCGAAAGCGCACCGCGGGCGCTCTCTTGGCGTCGAGCGCGCTCGCCTCGCTGCGGCGCGCCGTGGGCTTGGCCGCGCCAGATTCGCCCAGCGCGACGCCCGCAGAGTGCGACGCTTTGCTCCGGGAGCTCTTCCCCGAGGTGCGCGACGCGCTCTACTTTTGCACGGGCCTCGCGGCCGAGGCAGCCATGTTCGAGGCCGTGGCCGAAGAGGTCGGGCCGGTCACGATGTTCTACGCGCAGAACGGCTACGGCGGCACGGGCCAGCTCTTGGGCGACATCTTGCCGCGCACGAGCGCGATCCCGATCCGCCCTGCGCCGCTGCCCGTGCTCGAGCGTGACGCCGAAGGGCGCACGGTGACGCTCATCGACCGTGTGGTGCGCGCGCTGCCTTCGCTCGGTGGCGGGGCGGCGTGCCTCTTCCTCGAGATGCCCACCAACCCCGAGCTCCAGCTCCACGATTTCGACACGCTCATGGCCGCGCTTCGCGACTACCGCGCCAAACACGGAGTGACCATTCCGGTGCTCGTGGACACCACGCTCGCGCCGCTTTACCCGCTCTTTTCGCAGCCTTTCGCGAGCCTAGCTGGTGCTCGCTGGCCCTTCCTCTGCGTGAAGAGCGGCTCGAAGTATTTCACCCGCGGCAAGGCCACACTCGGCGTCGCGTTCTCTTCCGACGAGCCCATGGCGCTCTCGATCATGCGTCGCGCGCGCGCCTACGGGGAGGACATGGACACCCTCGCGAGGCCCGCGCAGCTCGCCGCGGCGCTCGGGGGTCTCTCGGGCCTTCGCCCACGCCTCGCGCGCGTCGCCGCAAAGACCCGCGATCTCGCCGGGCGCATCGAGCGCGCCATCACCGCCCGAGGCAAGAGCGTCACGCTCTACCACGTGAGTGAAGAAGGTATGGCGCAGGGCCTCGCCACGGGGCTGCTCTCGTTCTACTTGCCGCCCGCGCCCACCACGGCGCCCGACTTGGTCGACGAGTTCGTGGATCATTTGCTCACGAACGCGCCCACGCTCGTAAAGAACCGAGTGAGCTACGGCCAGTACGCGGGCGAGGATCGACCCGATTACGTGTATGTGATCAACCCTCAAGAGTCGACGCAGGGCTCGCTCTCGGCCGAGACCAAAGCCGCCCAAAAGAAGGACAACGTGCAGATCTGCCGGATCTCGGTGTCCGAAGGAGCCGACCTCGACGCGCTCGTGCGCGTGATGGAGGGGTTCTTCGATTTGAAATACGGGCCTGCGTGCTGAGACGGATCGGACGACGCTCGCCGCGTTTTGGCTCGCGAGTGATACGTCAAAAGGGCGACTCGGTCCTCGGGCTTGGGTCGGGCAGCTCCACGGGGTGACTCTCGGCGGGCGTGAGTGGCCGCGTTTTGACAGGGAATCCCCCACGCCACTCGTAGTGCCCCGCCGCGTTGCACAGCGTAGAAATGTTCAGACAGCCGAGCGTGCTCCCTCGCGGCGGGGTAGGCGCGCCAGCCAAGTAGCACGCGGGCGCGCGGCAAGCCGAAGGGGCACTTGGGGCAAGGGTAAACCCACGAGCGTCCGCCGCCACAGTGGCCACGAGGGTGAGGGCGAGCTCCGCGCCGTGCGCCATACCGAGGTTCCGTGACACGGACTCGAGCCCACCGATCCGTTGGCCCGTGCCCAAATCGACCATCACGAATCCACTCGTGATCAAGCCTTGGTGCTGGTGGCTTTGGGTGGTGTGGCAAGCGAGGGTGCTCCCCGGCCCGACAGGGCAACAGTCGGCGTAGATCGGGCTCGCGGGGCTCAGCGAGAAGGCATGGCTATTCTCGTTGCAGAGGCGATGGATGCCCACGCGCGTGTCCGCCTCGGCTTCTGCGTGAGCTTGGCTGGACGGAGCGGGCAACGGAGCGCTTTGGGAGCTCGCCGACGAAGCCGCGAGCGCATTCGGCGCGGGCGCGGGCGCGGATGCGTCGACGGCCCGATGAACCGAGGCGTCGGGGGACGAGCTCGGTGGCACCGTAGGGGAAGCCCCGGGCCCGCAAGCAAAGCCCGCCCCACATGCCACGGCGAGCGCGAGGGACCGAAGGGAGGGAGTCATGAACATGAAAGGGAGCCGGAGGCGATTGGCTTGTCAATGCCGCGTGACTCAGTCCCGAAGGATGCGCACGTCGAAGGAGTCGCGTCCTCCCCACCCGTGTTGGTCCACCGAGGACTCGACGCCGGGGAATGGAGCGAAGAGCAGCGCGCCGATGTGCTTCTCGTCGCCCTCCGCCACGTGGCGCGTCGGCGTGCACGCGAGGACCTCGACGCTCTCGTTGGCGTCGGCGTTGGCGTTGGCGCCCGCGGTGTAAGCGCGGCGCGCATCGACCCGACGCAGTGCGCAGGCGAGCTTCCACTGCGAGTGGCCCTTGTTCAGATCGACGTGAACGGACGTGCCGACCATTCGTGCCGTGCCCGACCAGAGCTCGGCGATCGGCTTTGATTCCTGGTGGACCTTCGCGCCGGGCGAGAACCTGGCTTCGCTCGCTCCAAAGCTCTTGTGTGCGGCACCGTCG
>JAYUKI010000811.1:0-3424 GCA_043764595.1 Myxococcales bacterium
CTTTCGGGCGAAGCCGCTACGCCCATAGGGCCTCGACCCGACGTCGAGTGCATTCTTCAGGGAACCCGGAATTCCACGGTTGTACTCCGGAGACACGAAGAGGAACGCGTCGGCGCCGGTCAGCTTCTCGCGAAACGTCTTGTACGCCTCCGGCCCATGGTCTGCCCCGTCGAGATCTTCGTCGTAAAGGGGTAAGTCCCGAATCTCCACGATCTCGAGCGTGAGGCTCGCCGGGGCGAGCGCCGCGACAGCGAGCGCGACTTTTCGATTGATCGACTCTTTACGAAGGCTGCCGACGAGAACAGCGACACGATGGGCTTGGCTCATGGCCGCCATTGTCGTCCGTTCCGAGCCGCACCCCAACGCGTTTCTTCACCACCCGCGTCGGCTTCCCTCCGCCTTCTCAGAGCGCAAGCCACGGGGGCTCGAGTCCGCAACGACGGGCGCCTGCCGAAGCCGGTTCACTTGAGGCAAAGCGACCCGCTCGCGCCCGACTGGCCGGCTACGGACGGGCCAAAACGCCGCACGGGTAGCTCACGAAGCTTTCTTGTCCGGAGGGGACTCGATGCGACACGTCCGCCGCCGGAGCGCTCGTACGTAGTGCGACCGACTTTTCGGCGAGACCCGATCCTTTTTGCGCGTAGGCCGGCGACCCGTGGACGACCCGTCGTTGTTGGTCGGTTAGAACGGAGAGCTCGGGGCGGCCGTCCGCGGCGGGAAACATCAGGTTGCTTCTGTCGGGACAGTCTTTGCCGTTCTCTACGAAGAGCAGGCTCGATGCGCATTGAGGGGTATCGGAGGCAAGGTCATGGTGACCTTGGAATGCAACCTCGGACGTGTGGAAGAGACCGAACCAGTGCCCCGTTTCGTGGGCGAGAACCCATGTCGCGAGGCTGACGGACGTCTTCGGCGCGAGCACGAGCTCGATGCCATCCTCTGGAATCGCCCACGATCCCCGCACTGGGCTCTTCCCGAGGAAATACGACCGCTGGTCGTCGCGCAGCAACACGCGAATCGCCCCGGGCCTCAGTGGAAGCCGAGCGAAGACCGCCTCCGCAGCATCGCCCGTGTCCACTGGAACGGACTCGAACGTGACCTTTCCACGTGCCAGGCCGAGCTCACGAGCGAGGATCTCGTAATACCCATCGAGCGCTCGAGCGAATCTCGGATCGCTCTCGAGGTCTCGCGGGTCGACGGCTCGACCACCTTCGCCGAGCTTGGCCCCGATAGGCACGAAGATGGCGAGGCTCACGACACCTCCGTCGAAGCGGGCCGAGGGTGCTCTGGAAAGCTCGACCCGCACCCGGCCTGGTCGGGTCCCCACGAGAAGCGACCATTCGCCGGCGACTGGCCGGCTGTCGAACGGTGCGCCGACGGTGATGGTCGGGCCTCGTGGCGGGAAGCGACCAGGGATCGTGGTGGCCTCGCTCGCGAATCGGTTGTCGACCACGAATCGCTCGCCATACCTTTCCAAATGCGCAATGGCAGGCGCGAGGCCGAAGGCGCGGTCTCGCGCGTCGTCGGACGACAAGACGACCGTGAAGCCCAACGCGTCTTCCGGTATCTGGAAGCGTGACGTGCCATTGCTCGCCACGACGCCCAGGTCGATGCCGTCCTCCGACGGGGCTGCGTCGCTCGAGCTGCACGAGGCGCCGGTCAAGAGTGCCATCGACGCGAGCCCGACCAACGCCCACCTACGCATCCGACCGCACTAAATTTAGCACGCCGCGGGTTCCGACTCCCGTCCGTCGGTGCGTCTGCGCTCCATTCGCGAGTGGTTCGAGTGTCGAGCTCTGCTTCGCGGGTCGGTCGCCTCTGCAGTGCTGTTCCTGAGGAGGATTTAGGGCCTCTCATGGCTCGCCTGGCGCGCAGTCGACGGAGCTTTCCGGTTCGAGAGCGAGAATGCACAGCGGGATCCCTCGTGCGAGTGGCGACACGGATCGACCGTACCTCAACCTCGCAGGCCCGCTCGTTAGCTCGCAGATTTGCGTGGGGGGAACGCCGACGGTGTCTGGCGCGCACGACAGCGCGCCGCCGCGCCCGTTACCCATGACTGACGAGTCGTTGAAGGCTCGCTGTCGTCGCACGACCAGTCTTTGGCGTGACAGGTCATGTTTCGGCGTCGCGCGAAGAAGCGCACTTCATCCGAGTCGACAGCTTACATGCCGTAGCTGGCGCTGACCCTTGAAACGCCGACGGGTGGCGGCCCGGTCCGAAGGCGGGTGCGCATCTCGTTGGCGTCGAAGGGCGGTGGTTTCGTGGTCCGTATGAAATCGAGCAGGATCGTAGCGAAGCGCTCCGGATCGTCGAGATACGGGAAGTGGCCCGCGCCGGGGAAGAGCTCGAGCCTGCTGCCCGATATGAGCTCGTGGCTTCGGATCCCGTGGCGAACGGGAATGAGCGGATCTCGCTCCCCCCAAACGATCAGGGTCGGGACCCCTTGGGTCAAGTAGAGCCTATCGGTGGCGCTCACCAGCTGGCCTCGGAGATCGATGATGCCCCGCACGGTGTGGAGGAAGGCACGTCGCGCCTCGGGTTCCCCAAGAGAGACGAAGCTTCGCCAGGTCTCGCCGAGATCGGCGCTCTCGCGAAGGCCGAGCTTCCCCATCGCCTTCACCGTCGTGCCGATGCCGCGCGCCACCCCCGCGGCGAGCCAAGGGAGAACGAGCTTCGCGCCTGGTAGCGCGGCAGCCCTGAGAATGGGGTGGACCGTGCGGCCGAGGCCACCGCTCGACACGAGGACCAGCCGTTCGCAGTGCTCCGGATACTGGTAAGCGAACTGCATCGCCACGCCGCCACCGAGCGAGTGTCCGACGATCGTGCCATGCGGCTCGTCGAGCGCCTCGAGAAGATCGCGGACCAAATTCGCGTAGGCCCCCAGCGAGTAGTCGCCTGGGGGCTTCGCGGAGTCGCCGTGGCCGAGCAGATCGGGGGCGATGACCGTGTGATGGTCGCTGAGCCGCGGGAGGATGTTGCTCCAGGTGGCCGAGCTTCCCGTGATTCCGTGCAGCAGCACCACGAGCGAGCCCCTCCCCGCCCTGCGGTAGCGAAATCGCCGACCATGCAGCTCGATCATCACTTCTTCCACGGTCTCTCGCACTGCACCATGCGCGCCAAAACCTGCCACCCGACGTTCGCACGAGCGAGGCCAGCATACGCTGCGGGCTACGACGCACTGTGTCGTGCTGTCGGTGACCCGGGAGAAGTGTGCGCGCGCACAGTCTGCACGCGGTGCGCATTGCTTGCGGCGCATCTCGTGGAGCGACGACATGCTCCGCTTCGAGTGGAGGCCCGAACAGGCAATGGAGGACGGCAGAGTTGTTGCCGCGGACGCAGCAATGCTCGAGACCGCAGAGCTGGGTCAGTCTCTCAGCAAGGAGGCGTTCGGCAAGCAGAGCAAGGCTCTGCGCGTCGAGCTCCTGAA
>JAYUKI010000812.1:0-11946 GCA_043764595.1 Myxococcales bacterium
ATATCGACGACGAACGGCCGAAAGCCTTCTTTCATGACATAACCGCCACCTTTGCTGATGACACCTTGATCGCCATTCACCGCTGCGGCGTTGACGAACGCGGTCCCCATTCGGATAGCTCGCCTTGGTGCAGGTTCGCGCAGTCGTGAGCGCGTTCGGTCGACGCATCAAAGGCGTGGATACCATCGCTACAAACCGATGAAGATATCCCCAGTCCGCACATCGACGTGGATTACGTCGATCACTTGACGCGACTCTGCGCTCAGTCCCTTGCGCAGCAGACCGGCAACAAATCGCCTCGAGATCTCGTCGGGCACTTTGCAGCCAGGATTGGGGACCTCGAAGGAATCATGACCTGGCACCATAGGTTCGATGGTGTCCCGCAATCGGCAAACGAACGTTCCTCCGATATGGAAGATCGAAGCGCCGGTTCCCGTCGCGGCCCCGAAGGGAGTCGTGGATGGCGCTTAGGAATCCGCGCTCATCGTATCCAAACGTCCGCTCGACCTCCGAACGACCAACTCCAGCTCCGCGAAACTGCTGCTGGCTTCACCCTCCACGCGGCGACGCGGATCGGCGGCGGAGGTCACCTTGGCGCACCACTCTGTCCGCGTGGAGGTCCACCACCCGAGGATCGCGGATCGCGCGAAGCTGCGTCGTCGGGGAGTAAGCTCCGGCCACGTCTCGCGCCGAAGCCCGCGGTGGTTTGCATCGGACGGATGAGTGTACGGTCGCCCCGATGAGCCCCGAGATGTTCCATCTGAGCGGAAATGGCGAGTAGGCGATTCACGGCCATGTCTTCGGTGCCAAAATAGGCGGCACACCCAGAAGCCTTTCCGTGGTGACAAGCCCCATTCGTCGGGTAGCATTGTAACCCATGAGCGAGACCGCCAAGATCCACCAGATAGTCTATGCTAGCCGATTTCCGCCGTCGGTGGGGGCGAGCGAAATCCAGGCAATCCTCGAGAAATCACGAATCAACAACGAGCGCAATGGGGTCACGGGGATTCTCCTTTGCCGCGCTAGCCACTTCCTGCAGCTACTCGAAGGTGAGCGGTTCAACACGGCCTATACCTTCAAGAAGATCCGCGATGACCAGCGTCATGACCGCATTCAGTTGATCATGGATCAAACGGCCGAGCATCGTTTGTTCGAGCGCTGGAGTCTGGGCTATCGAGAGGTGGAATCATGCAGCCCGGAGCTCAGCCTGTTGGTGCGCGACGTCGTCGAAGCACGGAAGCAGCTCCCCGCGCAGGAGCTCCTTTCTCTGCTGCAACAGTTCAACCACGTGTAAGACGTTCGCCTCTGCGCAGTGCTCCGACCGTGGGATGTGTAGACTTCTTTCTGAGCTCGTCGACGAACCTGCTTGCGGAGGCCGAGCTCCTTCGCGATGCGCTTCGTGTGCGGGGCACGCTGGGCGAACAGGACGTTACGGCACGCGCCGCGCGGGACCTCCGGAATGCCTACCTCGAGCTGATTCGCATTCGTTTGGCGAAGGTTCGCAAGGTCGTTCGCTACGCGTACCGCGCCAACCCGGAGATCGTGCGAGAAGCCACGAGCGGCTATGTGCGCGAGAAGCGTCGGACCGAGCGCAAGCCCGAAGAGGAAGGGACTCCCGACGACAGCCTCCCCACTCCGGTCGACGGCGAAGGCAGCGACGACTGAGCGCATGACACGAAAGCACGAAGGCCCGTGACGCGGGCGCGGGCGATAGGGTGGCCCCACTTCCGGAAGGAAGCGGGGCCTCACGGTTTTGTGCGAAGGGACGCGGTGAACGCGCCGCCATTGGCGATGCGGGTTCCCGGAGCGCACGAATCGCTACGGGACGTGCTCGAGATCGTCGCGCGTAGAGAGATGCTCGACGTGGCCGCGTACGAAGCCGTTTTCGTGCGCGGGACATACGCGAGCTCGCGAAGACGCAGGTCGAGAGCATGCCCAGTCCGCCACACATCGTGTTGCCGTGGTGCCGGCAGGTGGGCTCAGCGCGGAGGAATCGCGCGATGGTGGGCGTAGATCGCGTCCCGCCACGCGAGCAGATCCGGGTAATCTGCGGCGAGCGCAGGCGGCCAAAGCCAAGCCCGATGCGAAGGGCCGCCCGAGCGTCCGAAACGAATAAGGTGGAGTCGCAGTCCGCGCACGGAAGAACCACCCGACCTTCACGATGACGCCATCGTACGTCGTCGGCAAGAGGGGAAGCTGCGCCTCAACGACACGCTCGCCGCGCACGTTTCGGACCCTCTCGAAGTGCAGGATGCCGAGGTCCGTGTCGCCCTTTCCAGACGTCTCCCAGAGGACGCAGATCTCGACATCCTTCGAGCCGTCCTCCGCCTCGTCGAAGGAGATCTTGGCGCGGACTACGCTCCCCGGCGAGCCGCGGGTCTTCGATCTGGATGGGATGCGACTCCCAGACGGAATCCTTCAATGCCTGTCATGGCCGCTCCCCCGTCGCGTTCGACTTCGCGGACGAACGCACGACGCGTGGGATCGTGGCGTGGGGCAAACCGTCCAGTGGGCATCGGCACCGACGCGAACGCCCCGGGATCGAGAGGAGATCCTCCCGTCCGTTGAAGGGACGCGGTGCGCCGCGTACGTTCAGGCAATGGCCGAGCTGCGCCTCTTGGAATCGGGCATCGTCCTCGACGGGCAGATCATCACCCTCGGCGAGACGACCGCTGCCGAGATCAGCGCGATGCTAGGCGCCCCGGCCCGCGTCTCGAAGCTGCAGTACAACACCGTCTACACCTGGGACGGAGCGGGGCTCTATGCGTACTGCGCGCCGCGCACGGAGCACGTGGCCACGCTCGCGATGGCGATCGAACCCGAGAGCTACGACTTTTCCCCGAAGGCGCTCTTTGCGGGGACGCTCGTCTGGGCGGACCGCAGCTTCGATATCGCGACGGAAGCCTCTGCCTGGGGTGCTTTCGTCAAGGGCGAGGCGAAGCGGCAAAAGGTGAAGCCGAAGCGGGGCTCGACCCTGGTGTCGCTCCGCCTCGGGCCGCTCGCGATTCATTCCGTCCTCGACGCGACCCGAGCGCGGGTCACGGGCGTGCAGGTCGCGGCCCCCGACGAGGCCGCAGCCGAGGTCGAGGCGCTCCCGCCCATCGAGGTGCCCAAGGGCGAGGGAGTCGCGTTCGTCGACCTAAATTTCAAGCTCATGGTGCTCCAAGAGCTCATGTACCGGCGGAGCGTGCTCAGTCCGAAGCTCGACGTGTACGAGCTCGCTAAGCGGCACCGCGCGCGAGAAATCCACATCGACAAGGAGGGCTACGCGATCCTTCCGGAGGTGCGCGCGTTCTTCGAGCGGTATCCCATATCCGCGGCTCTCCTGAACGGCATCGCGTCGCTCGACCAGGAAGGCGGAGACGAGATCTACCTGCAGATTTTCCCCTTCTGGGACGGAGAGGACGACACCTTCGACGTGCAGAGCGCGGAAGACGCGGCGCTGCTCCCCGACCTAAACAAGGTGCGCCTCTTCGGCGCTCCGAGCGCGGAGTTGCTCGCTCAGTTCCGCGCGCGAGGGATCGAGGTCCTCTGATCCGCTCCGGCCCTGCGGGCAACGTCGGCCGCACGCTCGCAGGACGCTGAGCACGCGGCGTGACCCTCTGGTCGCCGAGCAAGCGCCGTCTTCAAGAAGATCCGCGTCAGTGCCAAGATCCGCCGGCCGTCGTACCCGAGTCGCTTTCGCCATGCAAACGGCACCGTGAGCACCCTGCCGGAGGTCCACCGCTGGGAGCCGCACGCGAGTTTTTGGCTGGATCGTCGAGGCGTTCGTCGCGCTGTTTCGAGGAGTCCGCGCGGCTCAGGGTTTGGCGTGGTTTGGACGACGCTCAGTCGACCACGATCGGACCGTCGCCGGTGCAACTGGGGCCGTTTTTTGTGAGGGACGACTCGCATTCTACGCAGCGGTAGGCGCGGGACCTCTGGCAACCCTCGACGCGGTAACGCGTGACGATCTGGTCTGAGCACTCGTTGCGACCGCGAAAAAGCGGGGCTTCGACCTTGTCCGGGCCGTCGATGACGAACACCCTGACGGCGTCGCAGCGGAGGTCCGCCAGTGCGACCTCTTCGATGGTTGGTTTGTCCGCGCACCCCATCAGGAGGGCGCCAAGCGCCACGAGACGAACAAAGTTCATGGCTCTCATAGTTCTACGGGCGGGGCTACCAAACCATTCCAACTTCACACCTCGAAACGCGAGACGACCAGCCAGGCCCTTTGACCTCACGCGTCAGAGCTGCGCCCTGGCTCGAGGCGGCCGGGTTCACGCGCGAGGAAATCCTACGGTGAGCTCCCAAGACCGGTCCAATCGATTTTAGGGCGTCGCGTTCGCGTCCTCCGGCGTGCCCCTGAGCTCCTTCAATAGGTTTCCGGCGACCCACTCGTTCGGTGCTCCTTCACAGTTGTTCGACTTCACTTGACGGGGCACGCGGCTGGGGGCGGTGCGGCGGCGCAAGTGGCCGCAGTGCCGCGACCGGTGCAAGCTGCACACGGGCAGCCGCCCGAGATCGAGCCGCCCTTGCAGTAGGCCATGTAGCCGCCACCGATGCACCAGAAGCCGTCGGTCTTGTCGCCGCAGTCGGTGGGAGGGCCCGCGTCGGCGCCCGAATCGGTGCCCGCGCCCGCGTCGAGCACGCCGGACGAGCCGAAGATGTTCCGCTGGAGGAAGTCGCGGACGGCGGGGGAGAACGCGGCGCCGAGCTGACCGCCGGGCGACCACGAGTCTTCCGCGGCTACGTTCGCCCAGTAACGCTGCTCGATCGCGGCCATGAGCGCGCCCGCCTGCGACTCGACGGGTTGGTTGTATAGCGCACGTGCCTCGGTCGAGTTGAACACGCGGCCGATTTTCTCTTCGCCGTAGGTGCCGAGGAGGACGTAAATCGTGCCAATCGCGTTGTGGACGGCGTGGCCGACAGATCCCGGCGGGTAACCGCGGGTTGCGGCGTACGCGCCGAGGCGAGACTCTGGGTCGGGCACGACCTCTCCGCGATCGATCTGGGCGAGAGAGGGCGAGAGTGCGGCGAGGCCAGCTGTATCGGCGGCGGCCTGGAGCGCGCCGGTCTTACCGTCGCCGTAGAAGCCGTCGGCTCCGCGCCCGAGGCTCGGGATGCTGCCGGGCACGTCGCGAATCTCGACGCGCCCGAAAATCGAGCTCGATTGTGTCTTGAGCGCGCCCGCGAAGAGCGGGTCTTTGCGGACCATGTCGAGGAGCTCGGGGTCCTCTGCGAGACGCTCGAGCTTTCCGCGCATGCCCACGTAGGAGGGGATGACGCGCTTGACGTCCTTCGACTTCATCTCGATCGCGTAGCGGGCGAGGGCTCCCGGCTCGCGCCTCTCGAGGAGGGCGAGGAGGTGCGTCACGATGGCTTCGTAGCGCGACGCGCTCTTCTTCTGCTCTTCGCTTGCGGGCGTTCCATCGGGAGCGGCGGACACCGGAGAGGCTCCGAGGACACCGCGTGCGGCGTCGCGGCCCGCGACTGCCTCGGGCGAATTCGGGGACTCCACGCCGCCGAACGGCGCGGGCTCGTCGGTCTTCGCGCCACAGCCGACTGCGACTCCCATAGCGGTGACGGGCAAAACGAGCCCGAGCGCGAGGCGCCCGAACACCGTACGAAGCGAGGAACCGACGACGAGACCCTTGAGCATGACAGTCCTTCCGAGGAGTCCGCCGGATGGCGGATGGCCATCGCGGTGGTGCCCAACAGACGGACGCGTTTTCCGAATCATCCAATACAATCAAATGTTTCCATTGTTCCCGGTGGTGAGAAAAAGATCCGCCCGCGGAACTTCTCGAGGTTTCCGCAAGCGACGCTCGTTCCGATTGAGAAGTGCAACGTGCAAGAGAGCCGGTGAGGCTACCGTGCACCCAGCAGGGCCCTCCCCGCGGTCAAGCCGTTCGCGCGGACGTCCGTTTCGATACTTGGATATTGGTGCCGACGTCGGTGTCGGCCGAATCGCAAGCAACGAAACAAACGAGCGCGGAACTGTCACTGAGCTCCCCGAGTCATCAAGCATGTGGTGACGGCTCACCTCTCGAGTACCTTCGGTTCTGAAGGAGACAACCCCCATGTCGAACGACGCCCTCAGCTTTCTCTACGAGACGGCTGCGCCAGCGCTCGCCAGGGCGAGCACGCGGAACGTGGTGTTCGAGACGGGCCTGGAAGACGGCAGGTTGAACGTGTCGCGCGCCGACTGGGGCGACGATGGGTTTCTCATCGAGCTCACCGAGGCCTCGCTCGGCGAAGAGCAGGCCACTGTGCTTTCGACCGCATCGGCCGAGCGTCTGGCGTGGTGGGCTGCTGCCTTCATTCGGCTGCAAGGCAAGCCTCGGTTGCCGCACGCTGAACCACTTCTCCACGCTCGCGCGGGCCTCCGGGTCGATCGCCCGAGCTCGCGTTCACCGGCGGAAGCTCGACCGGGAAATCATCGTCGAGACGGGCGAAGATCCGTGTCAGCTCCGACATCGGGCGGCCGTAGAATGGCACCGCCGCTGGCGGCGTCGGCCTCGTGCTCCGACCCGCGAGCGGTCCTCGCGTCGCGATCGAGAGCCCCATTTCCCGGTTGCGACGAAAAGTGAAACCCGCGTGATCAATCGTTCGCGAGGGCGACATGAACGGGGCATGCGCTTCTCTTGGCTTGCCTCGGTGTGTCTCGCTGCATCTGCCTTCTCCGTCGCGTTGCCGTCTAGCGCCGACGGCGGTCCCTCGGTCGACGCCTCCTACTCGGCCCCCGAAGGCTGCGAGACGGCGGCCTCGTTCCGTGACCGGCTGCGCACCACGACCACGACGCCAACGCCCTATGTCGTACGTGTCACACGCACGGAGGCAGGGTTCGAGGGGCGCGCGCAGTGGATCGCGCGCGGCTCTGCGACCAAGTCGGAGCGCGCGTTCGCGTCGCCGAGCTGCGACGACGTGACCCACGGCCTCGCGCTCGCGGTCGGCCTCGGCGACGCTCCGGAGCCCGAAGCCGAGCCGCCGAGCCCCTCGTCCAGCGGCCCCACCTACTACCCGCGTACGTACGACGCGGGCGCGAAGAAAGCCGAAAAGGCGCGCTCCGATTTGCTCTTCTCGGTCGGCGTGTCCCTCTTTGGTGACGGGAAGGGGTTCGGAGGCGCGAGCCTCGAGCAGAAGGTGATCTACCGCAGTGGGATGCTCGGAATAGGCGGCCTCGCGGAGCAGAGCACCAAGGTGTTCGACTACCAATCGTTCGCGTTCGCGCCGGTGGTCGGCGTCTTCGCTCCGGGTCCAAAATGGCTTCGCGCCGGCGTCATGGGCACGGCCGGCGCCCGCGTCTACCAGAATGTCGACGGCGTCGGCTGGTTCGGCTCGTGCCCGTGCGGGAGCGGGACGCTGCCATTTACCGGCCTACGCGCGATCGCCGGAGTGGACCTCTGGTACCTCCACATCGGCGCCCACGCGTTCGCGGACACCGACATTGGCCGCATCACCGGGACGCTCCCGGGCCCCAACGGCAAGCTCGAACCGTACACCGTGGGCACGGTGAGGGTCGGTGGTGGCCTCGCGATCGGACCACGGTTCGATTTGTGAGGGTGGCACGGCTCGTGCTCGAGGGCGGCCGATGACACGGACCGAAGCCCTCCCATGGACGATGGCGCGCGCGGAAGACGCGCTCGATCGTGCTCGCGCGACGAGCGATCGTGCGATCCGATTCCGCGCGATGGTGGACGCGCACGTCGATCGTGTGCACCGCACGTTGCGCAGCTTGGGTGTCCCTCAGCGCGCCCTCGACGACGCGGTCCAGCACGTGTTCCTCGTCGCGTTCCAGAAGGTCGAGACGATCGAGCTCGGCCGCGAGCGCGCGTTCCTCGTCGGCGTCGCGACCGGTGTCGCGGCGAACGTGCGGCGCCGCTTCGCGCGAAGCCCCGAGACGCCCTCGGGCGACGACTACGAGCTCTACGCCGATCGCGCGCCGAGCCCAGAAGAAAGTGCACTCTGCAACGAACGCCGCGCGCAGCTCGAGCGCATCCTCGGCCGCATGCCACTCGAGCTGCGCGAGGTGTTCGTCTTGTTCGAGCTCGAGGGCCTGACCACTGTGGAAATCGCAGCATCGATCGAGGTCCCGAGCGGCACCGTCGCGTCCAGGCTGCGACGCGCGCGCGCACTGTTTCGCGCGCTGCTCGAGGCCGACTGCGAGCGGTTCGCGCTCGGCGAAGGGAGGACGCGATGCACGAGCGACGTCTGATTGACGAAGGCGCGTCGGTACTCGAGCGCGAGGTGCTCGCGGCGTGGGAGGACGAAAAGGCTCCCCGCGCCACGCGTGTGCGCGCGGCGCGCCTCGCGGTCGAGGTGGCGGGTCTCACGGTGGTTGCCGTCGGGACCGCCCACGGCGCCGCGGGGCTCGGCGTGAAGGGCCTCGGATGGGGATTTTCCTGGCTCGCAAAGGGCCTCGCGATGGCGCTCTTCGTGGGCGCGTCGGCCACCGTCGTCACGTCCGTGGTGACCGGCGTGACCGGCACGGGCCCGCTCGCGGCGGCCTTCGCGCCCACGTTCCCGCCGTCTCCGCCTCCCGCGCGCCTCGTTCGGCGGTCGGGCTCGATTCCGGGCGCAAGGCTCGATCCAGCGAGCGCGCGGCCCGCACCAACGACCCCCATGACGCCGGTCGCTCCACCAAAGGCGGGGATACCGGTCAACGAGACGGTTCGTTCGGCGCCACCTCCTCGTGAGCAACGCCACGACGTGCCGCGCGGGGAGCCGAAGCCTACATCGTCCGCCGCGCCAGCATCGTCCGCAGCGCCCGCATCGCCAACTCCCGGCGTCGCAGCCGCGCCTCGTTTCACCGACGAGGTTCGCATGCTCGGCGATGTGCGCGCCGCGCTCGCGGCGCACGATCCGGCGCGCGGCCTCCTCGTGCTCGACACGTTCGTCACTGTCTACCCCACGAGCGTCTTGACCGCGGAAGCCGAGGTACTGCGCATCGACGCCGTGCTTGCTCGTGGCGACCGCGCCCTCGCTCGAAAGCTCGCCACCGCGTTCCTCGCCGCGCGCCCAAAGAGCCCGTACCGCCAGCACGTCGAAGGCGTGCTCGAGAAGAGCGCAACCGGCGCCATGCGATAAAGATAGACCTCCCGGCGCCGACGCCGTGCGCGACCGCTACTCGCTCCGGCGCCAAGCGTTGCTCACGAACGTGCCGCACTTCACCACGATGGCCGCCGCGATCGCGGTGTGCGATGCGATGGAAGCGGAGCGGGCGGGGGAGTCTCGGTCCGCTCGCTCCAAGAGTGGGCCGCGCGCCGATCAGAACGTACCGCTGAGCGCGAAGCTGCCAGGACCAAACGAGGCTTTCACGACGGGCGCCTCGCGCATCACGCGTCCATTGCCCCAAACGATGAGCGGTACCGCGGCGAGGGCGGCGCCGAGGCCCGCTGTGATCGCGACCGCCGCAGTGCGGTCGTGGTCGTCGCGGGTCTCTTGTTTCGTGCAAAACGACAAGAACTCGCCGGTATTGTCGCACACTTGAAGAGTCGGCCCGTGAACAGTGCGCCGACCCCAACCGCGATCGCGCCGACGCCGAGGCCTCCCAAGACGAAGCCCGCGATTCGTGTCGGCTTGCTCCGAAGCGTCGTGTCTTCGTGGTAGGCCGCTTTGAGGTGCCGCTCCTCTTGGATGATGGCGTCACGCACGCCCGGGTTCGTCGCCGCCTTACGGCGTAGCTCGAGCGCGCGAAACGCGGCGCGGTAGTCATCGACCGACGAGGGCCGCGGGAGCCCCGGCGTGGGCAGTAGCGCGAGCGGACCCCGCGACGGTTCGGGCGGCGGAGCGACGAGGCCGAGCGCGAGCGCGAGCCCGCGCGTGACGTCGTCGCACGTACCGGAAGCGAACGAGCGGGCCGCCTCCTTGCCGCCCTTGGTCGGAACCGTCAGCGTGCCTTCGTAGCGATCGCCGTCTTGGACGATGCGTACGTCGTAAGGAGGCGGGTCAGCACCGAGTCGAGCACGAAAAACCGCTTCAGTTTCGCAGACTTCGGGAGCGACGTAGGTAGACGGTGCGCGCGGAGCCGCACCTTCGGGACGCAGTTGAGGTTCGTCGGCAAACGCGGTGGACGAGAGGAGGCAGACACCAAGGGCGGAAGAAAGGAAGGAGCGATAGGTCATGCATCGAAGCATGTCGCGCGCTCGGCGCTTTGATCACCCCGCGACCGGATTCCCGTTCTGGTGTTCGCGCGACTGCTGTGCGTCGCGCTCGACGGCTTTCCCCCGTCGGGGATCACGAAGCGCGTCACGGCGCGCCGCGAGCCGGTGGCCATGATGAGGCCGGCCGGGAGGCGCTGCTGAAGTGCGCCCACTTGGCGAGCGCGCCCCGCAGTCGCGCAGGAGTCCCCTTCGGGATCACGAAGCGCGTCGAGTCACACGAGGGCCTGGCGGACTCGTCCGGATCAAGCTCAAGAAGCCCTTCTCGGACGGGACGGTGGCGGTGACTGCGGCTACGCATTCGAGCCGTGGCAGTGCCCGGAAGGACTTTCCCGGATTCAAGCCAGCGAAGGGTTGAGGTCGCGCAACACTCGCTCGGCTTCGCGGGCCACCATCAAGGGCAAGATCGACGCCGGTCGCCCCGTGATTGTCCACGGAAACCGGACGAGCGTCGGACGTATTATGGTATTTTCGGGTACGACGATGCCACTCGCCAATGGATTGTGAATGACCCTTCCGGTCGCTGGTGCGGAGAAGTCTATGGGGGATACAGCTTCTGCGGTGGCGACTACCAAAGTGGGGCGTTGCTTAGGTACTCCTACGCAGCAATGTCCGACGAGCTCCTTGGGGCGGACGGCGACATCTGGATAAGCACTGCGGCTCGCAGCGACTTCTCCCAGTGAAGCTTGCTTCGTTCCCGCTCGCGTAGCCGGACTAGGAACTTCAAGAATGCCAGGGGCCACCAGCGCAGCGCACGTCTTCCGATCTGAAGCTGAACCCGCATGTGCACGCGGTGTTTCTCGACGGCACCTATCGAGACAAGGGCGACGAGCTCGACTTTCGAGTCGATTCGATCCGCGGACTGCTACACAAGACGGAAGAATGCCGTCTCGGTCGCGGTGGGATTCGTTAGGCTTTGCTCATGACGACGGACGACACGCGAAGACCTTTGGACGTCACCGCGGCGTTCCACGCAAGGCTCACGAGCGAGCTCGCGGGCGAAGGCTTTCTCCCGCGGGCGAAGGGCGCGAGGCTCGTGCGGAAAAGCGGCCGACGTACGCATCGGATCGAGCTTTCGTCGAGCTATCGCAATGCTCCTGGGTACGTCGTCTGTCGCGTGGCGCTCGTCTGCAAAGATGCGGACGTCCAAAAACTCGATCCGACCTGGTCTGCGGGGGGCAGCCTCGCGTATGGCGACTTCGAGGAAGGAATTCCTCAGAACATCGCGGAAGGGTCGAATGATGACACCATCGTTGCGCGAATCCGCGCCCGACTCGGCTTCTTTTCGTGGCTCGACGACGCCTCGTGCGTGGCGAGGGACGTTGGTGCGAGATACGTCCCAGGCTTCTTCGCGCCCGCGCGGATCGTGCCCTATCTCGTCGGGAGGCTCGGTGTGGCGGCGGCCGTAGACTATGCAGCGAGCCTGTTGCGGGGACGCCCCGAGCTCTGGCCCGCGTTTGCCGCGCCGGCGCCCGGGGTTGCGGCGAGCGGCGTGCGCCCCGATCACGGGACGGAGCTCGCGCGCTCGCTCGCCGAGCATGTCCCTCGTGCCGCGCTCGTCTCGCTCGTCGCGCCAGATCGGACAGCGAAGAGCTCGGATGCGAAGGCCGCGAACTTGAGATGCTTTTTCGGGCGGCTCCTCCGCGCCCGTGGGGAACCGGCTGCGGCGGCAGCGTTGCGGCTCGTGGAGGAGGACGTCGTGAGGGGTCTAAATCAGCGGTCGTGATTCTCGAGCATTCGGCAGGGCTACTTGGCATACCCTCAACTACAGGACCGGATCGATCCGTCCGGCAAAGTAGCCGTC
>JAYUKI010000813.1:0-3411 GCA_043764595.1 Myxococcales bacterium
GCCGCGTCCGATGGCAGCTCCGACGCCCGAGGTTTCGCGGGCTCCCGAAGCCCCAGCCGTCGCCACGTCGACCCCGCCCGGGGCCGAACCGGGCGAAGCCTCCGAAAAACGGGGATCGCCCGAATCGGACGAAGGCAACGAAAAGACCTGAGCGGACACCCTCGTTGCCGAGGCTTCCCTTGCTTCCGCGTCGGGCCCGAAGGCCGCGCAAGAGAAGTCGTCGACTCCGATGCATTCCCATCGGCATCGCGGAAAGTTCTAGAAATGCCGCCGTACGACTGCGAATCTTCGCCTCGTCGTAGGGACGCCTCGCCGCCGATTCGGTCGACATCTTTTGCGGCAGGCCCTAAGAATCCCGCATGTCTGCCGAAGCCTCCGCCGATCGCCCGGTTCAGCTCCAAGCCCTGAAAGACGTCGCACCCAAGCGTGCCGTTGCCATCATCTTGGCCGTCAGCGTCGCGGCGTTCGCGTTGCTGATCGGGGTCATCTACGGGCATGGCCGCGTCGACTCGGCGCCCGCGTGGGTCTCGGTGCTGCCCGCGGTGAACGCCTCGCTCAACGCAACGAGTGCCGTGTTCCTCTCGCTCGCGATCGTGGCCATCAGGAAGAAGGAGCTCGCGAAACACTCGCGGTACATGCTGGCCGCCATGGCCGCTTCGGCGCTCTTTTTGGTCTCGTACCTCGTGTACCACTCGGTGCACGGCGACACGAAGTTCCCAGGCCAAGGGCTGATTCGGCCGGTCTACTTCGTGATTCTGATCTCGCACATCGTGCTGTCGGCCGTGGCGCTGCCGCTCATCTTCACGAGCTTCTTCTTTTCGCTCTCGGGACGCTTCCCGCAGCACAAGACGGTCTCGAAATTCACGGCACCGCTCTGGCTCTACGTGTCGGTCACGGGCGTCGTGGTGTTCGCGATGCTGAAAGCGTACGTCTGACGATCAAGCCACTTCGAAGGTCATTCCGGCGGCGCGCAGGCGCTCGATCAGGGGCATTCCCAAGGCGACCGCCGGAGTGAGCACTCCACCTTCTTCGCTCGCGAATTTCCCGTCGACGAGGGCGAGGGCCGACTCGGAGAGCATCTTCGCCGTCTCTCCGTAGCCGGGATCGCTCGTGCCCTCGACGCGCGCCGAAATCGGCTTTCCGTTCGACATGCTCGCATAGAGGCCTATGCGGAAAAAGCCGGAGTCTCGGTCGGCCTTCGACGGACCCTCGCCGGGGGCCGGAAGGAAGCGCGTGAGGAGCCCACGTGTGGCCTTCTTCGAGCCGAGGGCCAACACGGCTCCGAGCCCCAAGGTGAAGCCCGTCGCCATGGCGAGGCCCTTCGCACCTTTGGAAAAGCTCATGGTCTCCGCGTAGGCGAAGCGCTTGCCATAGGCGTGGCCGAGGAGCGCGTTCGAGCGTCGGACGATGCGCGTGTTGATGGCGCCCATGACGAATGGACCGGTGTAGCCCTTGGCGTCCTCGTCGAAGGTGACCTTCACGGGATCGGGACCGTCCACGGCGAGCTCGGCCTTTGCGTCCGGCGTCAGCGAGTACGGATCGCGAAGAAGGCGACGGAGCGAACGATCGACCTCGGCCTCGGCCAGGAGGTTCATCATGCTCGCCGCAGTGCCACCGCTGAAGCCGCCTTTGGCGCGGAGGACGACAAGACGAGTCTTTTCGAGGGTTTGGCCGAGGCTCTTTGCGTGCATCGCGAGCAAGAGAACGCCGAGGTCCGACGGGATCGAGTCGAACCCGCAGCAGTGCACGATGCGCGCGCCGGAGGTTTTGGCGACGGCATGGTTTTCGTCGATGCTCGCGCGGATGAACGGCACTTCGCCGGTGATGTCGCAGTAGTGCGTTCCGTTCACGGCGCACGCGCGGGCTAGGCCTCGGCCGTACTTGGCATACGGTCCGACCGTGGTGACGACCACCGTGGCCGCTTTGGCGATCTTCGTGAGTGCGGCTTCGTCGCTCGAGTCGGCGAGGAAGAGACCGACCGTTTTGCCGGCCTCTCCCAGGCTCGCCAGGACCTCGCGCAGCTTGCTTTCGTTTCGGCCTGCGATGGCCCAAACGAGCTTTCGGTCACGGTTCGCGTGTTTCGCCAAATACTCGGCGACGAGCTTCCCAGTGAAGCCCGTCGCGCCGAAAAGAACGAGATCGTAGGTGCGCGACATGCGCGAGACCGTACTCGGTTTCGAGGGAATTTCCCCTGAGAACCGTCGAGCTCTTGCGCGCGCGCGCACGAGCTCAGCCTTGGGGCTTACTTGCGCGAACGCGTGTAGCAGCCGGGGACGGGATTCTTGTCGAGGGTGAAGAGCCCGACGCACGAGCCCGCCGGAATGTCGTCCGAGGCTTCCTTGGCGCAGCCGCTGGCCGCGACGCCTTCGGGGCGGGCCGGGCAATCGCTATTCGTCGCGCACTTCGACGGCGACGGAACCGTGCAAAAGCGCTCGGTCGTGTAGGCCGAGCTGGACGCGCAGATACCGCCGCCCGCTTTGCAGTCGAGGTCCGACCGGCACGGCGAGCAGAATTTGCCATCGCCCACGCAATTGCCAGCATTCGGGAAGCAGTATTTGGCGCCGGCGTAGTCCGTGCAGAACGCATCCACCGCGCAGTTCGTGTCCGTTTGGCAGGTGGCCGTGCAGAATGCGCCCGGGGAGCCCGCTCCTGCGCAGAGCTGACCCGTGGGGCAATCTAGCGAGGCCCTGCAGGGCGCGCAGTAGTCGCGCTTCTGGCAAATCTTGATGGTGCCCGTGCCCGTGCGTTTCACCGTCTCGGCGTTGGGCGTGTCGTTTACGTCCCCGCAGAAAAAGCCTGCGCCGCAGCCCTTGTCGTCCGTGCAGGCGCGCGTGCAGTAGGCGTTTCCGTCCGAGGTGTAGCGGGCGTAACACTGGAAACCTTGTGCCGCGTCGCAGTCGGGGTTCGCCGCGACGCCGCCCGTCGGGTTGCAGGCCGAGCCCCACTGGCCCTTGTCCTTCTTCTGGATGGCCTTCGCCTCGGGGGTCGCCTCGGCGCAGTAGCACTGCGCTCCGGTGCACGGGGCCTCTTGCGCGGCGAGCGCCGTGCACAAGAAGCCGGAAGGGCACGCTTTCGTGGCGTCCGTGTTCGAGCTGCACGTCTTGCGGCACTTGGTCTCGCCGGCAAGCTCGATGCAAGTGTTGCCCGCCGCGCATTTGGTCGAGTCGCATACGGCCGGTCCAGGATCGACCACCGTGGCCGAGGTACAGCCTTGGGCGGCGAGCACGAGGCCGCCGAAAAGCCCAATCGCAGCGAGGACCGCGGCCGACGATGCGAAACGCGACGCGCGCGACGTGTGCGACGTGTGCGACGAAACAAGCGAAGGAGCGGTGGACGTGCGGACACTTTGCTTCATGACGGCCTCGAGTCGGAAGAAGGAGGGGCGGACCATAGCGCCAAGTACGGCCCAAG
>JAYUKI010000814.1:0-3409 GCA_043764595.1 Myxococcales bacterium
CTCGGCCGCAATCTCTGTACTATCGGTCGCGGAGGCCATCATGGGCGACCTCGCCGACGGCGAGCACACGCAGGTCAACGGGTCGGGATCGGCGGTCTACACGCTGAAGAACAGCGGCGGAGTCTACTCCTGCACCTGTCCGGCGTGGATGCATCAGTCGCTCGGCATCGAGGTGCGCACGTGCAAGCATCTTCGGGCCTTTCGAGGCGATGCGGCCGAGCAGGAGCGCGTAGGAAGCGCGCAGCTTTCGGGGCGACCTGTCCGACCACCCAAGCCCCCTCGCGCAGAAGGTGAAGCTGTGGCAGCCGACGATGACGACGACGGCCCCCCCCTCTTGCTCGCCCACAAGTGGGAGAGCACGATCGACATCACCGGGTGGTGGATGAGCGAGAAGCTCGACGGCGTTCGGGCCTATTGGGATGGAACCCAGTTTCTGTCGCGCCTAGGGAACAAGTTCTATTCCCCCCCGTGGTTCACGGAGGGCCTTCCGAAGACTCCCCTCGATGGCGAGCTGTGGGGCGGCAGGAAGCTCTTTCAGCGCACCGTGGGCATCGTGAAGCGGCAAGACCATAGTCCCCTGTGGAAAGACTTGCTCTACGTCGTGTTCGACGCGCCGTCGTTCGATGGCGGCTTCGAGGAACGTATGGCGCACTGCGAGACGCTGGTGGGCGGCGGCTCGCACGTGTACACGCGAGTGCACGCGCAAGAGGCTTGTCGAGGCGTCGATCACCTGAGAGAGGAGCTCGCTCGCGTGGAGGGGCTCGGCGGCGAAGGCATCATGGCGCGCCGTCCAAAGAGCCGATACGAGGTCGGGCGAAGCAACTCGCTCCTCAAAGTGAAGACCTTCCACGACGCCGAAGCGCGGGTGCTCGGCCACGTTCCCGGCGCCGGTCGCCACAAAGGTCGACTCGGTGCGCTTCTCGTCGAGTTGGCCAACGGGACGCGGTTCAACGTGGGCTCCGGATTTTCCGACCAGGAGCGCGAGCGCCCACCGGAAATTGGTGGACTCATCACGTTCCGGTACCAAGAGCTTTCGGACGGCGGGGTGCCGCGATTTCCGACGTACGTTGGTGTGCGCCACGACGCCAAGGGGCCGAGCTTGCTGGTGCCCGAAGGTGTACAAAAGAAGCCCCCGCGCGTTCCAGAGGTCGCGTCGGTCATGGCCAAACCTACGCCAATCGCCACGGTCGCCGTGAGCGACTCGCCGGCCTCTCCAGCGCCCGACGAAGCGTCTGAAGAGGCGTCCCTGCATCCCGCAACGCGCCGGCGGTTCGAGATGCAAGACGGCGATACGCGCTACTTCTGGGAGATCGAGCAGGACGGCGAAAAACATCGCGTTCGCTTCGGTACCTTCCAGGCGAAGGTCAAAAAATTCGACTCCGAGAGCGAGGCAGAAACCTCGCTCGCGGAACGTATCCAAGAGAAGCTCGAAAACGGGTTCGTCGAAGTCGACGGGGAATAAAGGAGAGAACGTTCATGCCGCGCTATGAGTTTATCGAGGGAGCATCGAAGAAGTTCTGGGAGATCACGCTCGAGGGCACGTCGTTCACGACGACCTACGGCCGCATCGGAACCGACGGTCAGATGTCGATGAAGGAGTACGACTCCGAAGAAAAGGCCCAGAAGGAATACGACAAGCTCGTCGCCGAGAAGACGAAGAAGGGCTACGAGCTCGTCGGTGGCGGGGCTCCTGCCGCTCCTGCGAAAGCCGCTCCCGCGAAAGCCGCTCCTGCAAAAGCCGCTGCTCCCGCTGCGAAGAAGCAGGCCGTGTTCGAGGACGAGGGCGACGAAGACGACGACGAGCCCAAGGCCAAGAAGGCCAAGCCCGCTGCTGCGGCAAAGGCGGCTCCTGCAGCGAAGGCCGCTCCTGCCGCGAAGGCGGCTCCTGCGGCAAAAGCGAAGCCCGCCGGAGGCGCACGCCACTTCGAGTTCGTGGAGGGATCGTCCGCGAAGTTCTGGGAGATCCAGCTCGAGGGCACGTCGTTCACGACCCGCTATGGCAAGATCGGAACCGACGGCCAGATGTCGATGAAAGAATACGACTCCGAAGAAAAGACCCAGAAGGAGTACGACAAGCTCGTCGCCGAGAAGACCAAAAAGGGTTACGTCGAGAAGTAGTCGAAGGCCTTCTTTCCCGGGCTTCTCAAAGCTCGGGAGGAGGGCTGCATTCCGACGCAAAACGGGGCGCACGCGATCCACGCGATGCGCCCCGACTCACGTCACGTCCCCAGAGCCAGCTGGCTCGTCACTCTCCCGCGCGCTGCTTGAGCCCTTCGATGCGGTCGAGGAACGCTCGGCCCTTTTTGGGGTCCACCATGAAGATGAACGCGGCCATGCCCTGGAGCTGGTGAAGCGATTCGCCTTCTTTTCCAGGCTTGCCGCTCTCGCGGTTGTGGATGGCCGCACGCAGACGCCGAATCGTTTCGCGCGGAACACGCGCCGAGGGAACGTCGGGCGAATTGGGCGCATTGACCACGAGACCGGTGATGCGTTGGCTGGAGCCCGAACGCTGCACGGCGGTCTTTTTGCGATGAACCCGGAAGCCTTCGGCCTCGAGCACGGTGGCGACTCCTCGCAAGAGAGTGCCAATCGGGGCACTGGCGCGTGAGCTCGTTTCGCCTTCCGGCTTGCTCCACGAGAATGCGAGGTCGTCGGCATACCGCGAATAGGCATATCCGAGCTTGCGGGCAAGTCCGGACATTCGCCGATCGAGGCGGAGACAAATGGCGTTCGTAATGGCCGGCGAAGTGGGCGCGCCTTGAGGACAAGCGCGCGCGCCCTTGGCCACGTAAAGGGTCTTCCCTCGGAATTGCACCATCTCGCGCGGAGGCTCGGTGGCGAGAAGGGCACAAAGCGTAGCCACGTTCTCGGGGAGTCCGCCCTTGCGGAAGAGCCCCTTTACGCGACGGAAGGTGACCGTCGGAAAGAAGTCTTTGACATCGACTTTGACCACGACATCCGAGCCCGCGTGAACCTGCGCGTTCGTGGCAATCGAGCGAGCGCGGAGGAAGCCGTGCGCGGCGCCGTGAACGGGAAGCTTCTCGACGACGTTGCGAAGCAGCCAATGCTGGACGCGCTTCAGTGCGTATTTCGGCGCCGTAATGAGGCGTCGCGAGCCGTCGCGTTTGGCGATGGTCCAAAATTGATAGTGGGAAGAGGTCTCCACTTCGCGGTGGAAGCACATCCACCGGAGCGTTGGAGCATCCACTCCGAGAGCCTTCGCGAGCGCGTCGGGCGAGTCGATGGCACCGAGGTCGTTCGCTTTCGCCCGAGCGAGGCGTGCTTCTTTTTCGCGCGACGTTTCGTCGTGCACGTCGCGGTAGAAGATGCCCGTTCCCACGTAGTCGACGTGGGTCGCGCGGTAGGCGCTGCGGCAAAGCTTCACGAGGGCGCGTCGCTCTTGCGCTTC
>JAYUKI010000815.1:0-11928 GCA_043764595.1 Myxococcales bacterium
GAAGAAAGTGGTCGCGTTCGTGGGGGACGGCGTGAACGACGCGGCCGCGCTCGCCTCGGCGGACGTGGGCATCGCCATGGGCACGGGCGCGGACATTGCCGTCGAAGCGGGCGACGTGGTCGTCATGCGCGGGGACCTTTTTGCCCTCGTCGATGCCGTGCGTCTCGCGCGACGAACGCACCTCGTGGTGAAGCAAAACTTCTTTTGGGCCTATGCCTACAATGCGGCACTCGTTCCGCTCGCCGCGGGAGTGCTCTATCCGTGGCTCGGAATCTTGCTCTCGCCCATGTTGGCTGCGGCGGCCATGGCGGCAAGTAGCCTCTTCGTACTTGGCAATAGCTTGCGTCTGCGAAGGTTCGAGAGGTACGCGCGAAAGGCCGTGCGCCCTAGCTGAGACCTCAAGAGGCACACGTTCGTTTGGCGACGGATACGCAAGGACGGCGGCGCGCTGGAGCGTCTCAGAACGCCCACGCGAGCCCGGTCGGAGTATTCGAGACGTTCCACGTCGGTGCCTTGCTGGCCGTCGGTTCGACGCGTCGTGCGCCAGTGATCCAGAGCGGAATACCAATGGCCAAGCAAACGACGGCGTGAGCGAGGAAGGCCGACCCATAGAGGAATCCACCATCTGCGCACCGTCGGACCCGCTCCCGCTCGTATAGCTCGCAAATCCGGCCGTTGCGGCTCCAGCCGACAAAGCGTCTCAGCAAATCCCCCATAGTCGAGGTCGGCGAGCCTGAGTAGGTAGGTCTTGCGGACCTATCATGAAGAACTGTGACTTTGCGAAGCAGAAGTGCGTCGCACGACGAGCGAAGGGGCTCCCTGTCGCACGAACGCGGAGTGCCGCGACGGATTGCGTGATACGAACAGCGCCCGCGTGGTACGAGCAACGCCTGCGTGGACGCACCGACGGCAGTCGCAGGATGCTTTGTGACTGACGACGCCCATCGTGAAGAGTGAAGACTTTGGGGTAGAGCTTGCTCGGTGAACGAGTATCAAAACGGGCACACCGTGCCAGGGAGAGAACATGTCCATACGTCGAGTGCTGAATGGCGCATCCCTTGCGATCTCGTGCTTTGGGGCAATTGTCGGGTGTGTTGGAGACTCTCCCGCGACAACAGATGCGGCGGCCCCACCCGCGTCGACCGCACCGGCACCAACGAGCACGTCGAAGGACGCAGGACTTGCCGACGTGGCCGTGCCGGTGGAGGATGCCGCTCGACCCGACGCTGCCGATGCGGCACCCGAGTTTACCCCGAAGAGTGTACGGGGGCTCGTGCTCTGGCTCGATCCCACAGTTGGCGTCACCGAAGTGGCGGGGAAGGTGAGCGCTTGGGCGGACACGTCGACGTCCGCGATCTCCGTCACTCAGAGCGTTGCAGGAAATCAGCCATCGAAAGGAACCCTCGGCGGCAAGCCAGTCATTGCTGGCACTCCCACGACCTGGTTGGAAGCTCAAGGCGCCACCGTGGGGACCAAGCTGGACTTCGCGACCAGTGACATGACCGCCGAGTACGTGGTGGCCCTGGAAGTGCCTTCCACGGCAGCGCTCGGAGGGGTCCTCCAAAAGATCCAGGGATCCCCGCCGTTCGATGGCCTCCAGCTCTATTCAAACCTCGGGGGAGGGGGAAAGCCAGGCGCAGGACTCGACGGGGCCACCCTGCTGCTCACGGGGACTTCAGGCAATACCGGGGACGGAAAGCTGCACCTAATTTGCTATCGCAGGGTCGGCACACGCCTGTCGCTCCGACTGGACGGCGTCGAGCTCCAAAGCTCCACTGTGGCGCTGAGGAGCATCGACAATACGAGCCCGCTCTATGTAGGAGGACGTCCGGATGGCGTGCACGCAACGAACCAGAAATTCGGAGACATCCTCATCTACAAGGGCTCCGTGTCCGACGCCGAGCTGCAGCGCCTCGAGACCTACTTGAAGACCAAGAACGGGATCTGACGGTCCGCGCTTTCTCGCCCATTCGTCCTCTAAATCGTGAATGGACGACGCGGCTTCCCGTGCGTATTCTCAAAGCAATAGGTGGATGGGTGGAGCTTTCTGATCGGGCCCTCACGGATTTCGGGCGCGGCAGTCCTCGTCGGCGTCGTTGGCGGTTCCGCAAAGGCTCGTCACCTTTCCGGGAATGGTGACGTTGTCGGCGCCACACATGTCCTTGCGGGATTGGAGCCCCCATAGGCACTCCATGATCTTGGCGCCGAGGTCTCCACACTTCGGGTGACTCACGCGGTCTTCGCAAAGGGACTTGGGCGACTGGATCGATGGCGGATCGTTCGTACAGATCTTCTTGTAGCCCGCGAACTTCGAACAATCGTATTTGCCCGAGTCTTGAGGCGTCGTCGTGCCTTCGATGGGGGGCGTTACCTTGAAGTCGCAGGCACCCACGACGAAGAGGCTTCCGATAGCGAACGCACACACACCGAGTCGAACCATGGTGCCCATCTACACCCGATGGGCCAGTGGCGCGAATCGGGCACATGGTACGCGTCTCGCCGCGCGTCGGTGGGCGTGGTGGTAGGCTAACGACCCATGGCCTCGTGCCTCTTCCACTTCCCAGTCTCGCGACGTTCGGTGTCGTCCGCGCTCGCGTTTGTTCTTGTCCTCGCCGCCCCGAAGCTCGTCCATGCCCAGCTTCATTCGGATTTTTCACTGCAAGCAGGCCTCGAGAAGCGTTTTCTCACATCACGTGCCCCGGCCGTCCCGGACGCGGGACCGGGTCTACGGCTGGATTTTCGCGGCCATTTCGCGTTTTTCCCCTTCATTCGCCTTGGAGCGTACGGTGCGTATGCGTTCACGCCGCAGGCAGGCGAGGGACGGAACACCGGCTCGCTCGGATTTCACGCTCGAATCATCTCGCCTGTGCCGCGCACCGAGAGGTTCTCGCTCTGGCTCGGGGTGGGAGCAGGCTATGCCCGAACGTTCGTGACCGGCCCCAGGTCCCCGACGGGCGGCTACGTGGAAGTGCCGCTCGGCATCGGCGCAGGATACAAAATTCGCAAGCCTTTCACGATCTTCGGAGAGGTCCAGTCGGTCTTTGGAGTGGGACATCACGGCGCGGTCTACGACGCTGGAGCTGGAAACGACGGCACCCTGCTCTCGTTTGCCTTGGGTTTGATGCTCGACCTGTAAAGGTCGCGCTCTCTTTCGCGTCCGACGGACACGCCGTTCGCCTCGGTCCACCTTTTTCCGCCCATGTGGTAAGTGACAAGGGTTCTCATGGCGCCTTCGGACCCCATCGATTCCCCCGTGCCCGAGCCGTGGGACAGCGCGCCCGCCATCCCGGTGAGCGAGGTGAGTGCCGAGGTGAGCGCGCCAAGCCTGCCCACGGCGGCGCAGGGAACACCGCGCGTGGAAGTTCCTGCAAAGATCGCCGTCGACCCGCTCATCGGCACCGTGCTCTCCGATCGCTACCTCGTGGTGTCCATACTGGGCGAAGGCGGCATGGGCGCGGTCTATCTCGCCGAGCACACCCACATGCGCAAGCGCATGGCCATCAAGGTGCTGCACCCCGAGATGAGCCACATGCCCGAGGTCGTTGCGCGCTTCGAGCGCGAGGCCATGGCCGCGGCGCACATCGATCATCCGAACGTGGCGACCGCCACCGACTTCGGAAAGCTTCCGGACGGCTCGTTCTTCCTGGCGCTCGAGCTCATCGAAGGCGTGAGCCTGCGCGACGTCCTGGCGAAGGGGCGCCTCTCGCTCGGCCGGGTCCTTCACATGGTGCGGCAGGTCGTTTTGGCGCTCGTACGGGCGCACGGCCTCAACATCGTGCACCGCGATCTCAAGCCCGAAAACATCATGCTCATCGACCGCGAGGGCGAAAAAGACTTCGTCAAAGTGCTCGATTTTGGCATTGCAAAAGTCCCCGTGGGCGAGCTTTCCCATACCCCGAAAGGCGATCCCGCGGCGCCCCTGCTCACCCAGGCCGGGATGGTCTACGGCACTCCGGAGTACATGGCTCCCGAGCAAGCGCTGGGGCAGCCCATCGACGCCCGAGCGGACCTCTATGCGCTCGGCGTGATGACCTATGAGATGCTCTGCGGGGCGAGGCCCTTCGAAGACGAAAGCAAGATTCGTTTGTTGGGCATGCACGTGACCGCGCCGGTGCCCAAGATGGCCGACAAGGGCGGGGCGGACGTTCCGCCCGAGGTCGAAGCGGTGGTGCTTCGCCTCCTCGCCAAAGAAGCTTCGGACCGCACCCTCGACGCCAAAACGCTCCTCGAAGAGCTCGACGGATTGCAGCTTCTGCTCGTAGCAGCGGGCCGGATCGAGGGGCGATTGCCCACGGCATTCCGGCTCTCGGCACCTTCGTACTCGAAGGTCGTGGCGACTCCAGCGCCGGGCGAAACACCCCTCGTGCCTTCTTCCACGAGCCTAGCCGCGTTTCTGCAGAACCGTCGTCTCGTCAAGGTGGTCGGAGGTGGGCTGGCGCTCCTTCTCGTGATTCTGATCTTGGCGGTCCTCGTGGGCAAGAAGCCCAGCGATCCTACGAGTGGTGTCGTGCCGGTCGACCCCTCTGCGGGGCCTATTCCATCGGCTGCCGGGGACCCTTCCGCGGTTGCTTCGACGGGCGATGCCATCATCGAGCTCGATCCGACCCAGCCCGAGCCGCCCGTCACGGATCCGAAAATCAAAGAGGGCCTCGCGGCCTTGGAGACTGGCAACGTTCAAAAGGGACTCGAGCTCCTCGAGCCCTACGCCGAAAAGCCGAATTGCCCTCCCCAGGTGCATCGTGCCCTGATGAACGGACTCAAGGAAAGCGATCCGAAACGGGCCATATCCTACGCTCGCAAGCTCGTCGCCAAGCGGCCGTCGGAACGCAAAGCCATCGACGTCCTCGTCGTGGTCCGAAATCTGGCTCTTGGCGAAAATGCCGCGGAGAACGAGGCGTTTGCGCTGCTCACGTCGGGGCTCGGCTCGTCCGGGCCCGACGTCCTCTACGACATCGCTTATGGCGACTACGCGCACGACTACCCGAAGGCCTCGAAGCGCGCGCTGAAGGTGCTGACCCAGTCCGACGTTCGCGCGAAAGCCGATCCGGCGGCCGTCGTGGCGCTCGACATGCGCGCCGCTCCTGGATGTGAGCTTCGCAAGGTGCTCGACCGTGCTGGGGAAGCGGGCGACAAGCGAGCTCTCGTGATTCTCCAAGCCGTGCCGAAGAAGCCCGCGCGCAAACGCGACGGCTATCCCGGATGCGTACGAGGCGAAGCCTTCGACAAGGCCGTTTCGTCCATCGAAGCACGCCTCAAAGACGGCGGCTGAAGGTCGAGCTCTACACACCCGTGACCGGCTCGAGCTTGGACGGCGCGTGGGCCCGAGGGGTGCACGGTTTTCGGGCGCTGGCGGGCCCCTCCTAAACTCGGCGCCGTTCCACGCCGGTGATTCGGGCGGTGTTTGAGCGGGAACGTTTGGACGACCGAGGCCGCGCGAGAACGGCGTCCCTCAAGCAACAGGCACCTCCCACCAGCGCCCGAAAACCGCGCACCCCTCGGTCCCAACCCATATCGAATCCTGACGCGATTCGAAACTCATGGCCCAAGCGGTCCGTGCCTATTCAAACTCATTGGCCCAAGCGGTACGCGCATTTGTAGATTGGCCAAAGCGAGACCCACGAGCCCAACGAGCGCTCTCTCTCTCTCTCTCTCTCTCTCTCTCTCCAAAACCCCACACCACCAAAGCGTTGGCAGAGGGAGCGAGGCGGCTCTTGTTTCCGGCGCCGGTGGGAGGTGCCTGTTGCTTGAGGGACGCCGTTCTCGCGCGGCCCCCCAGCACGACAAAGGCCCCACACACCCAACGCCACATTCACCGCGCGGAACGGCGCCGAGTTTAGGAGGGGCCCGCCGGCGCCGGAAACAAGAGCCGCCTCGCGCCCGGTGGTCCACGCGCCCCACGCCCCAGCCCCACCCCACGCCCCGCCGTCCCCTGCGTACACCCCGCCGAGCCAATTCTCCATCCCGCAAACGGGACCACGAATCCGACCCGCAAAGAAGCTGCTCAGTCGAACTGAAAACCGGTCTGTGCGCGGACACCCCAATACTGGACGTCAGCGGTACTTCCACTCAATGGAGTGTCGAGCGGAAGGACGACGCCGACTCGTGCGAAGAGCGGACCGTGCACGGCACGGAAGAAGAGCTCCACGGCGCCCTGGTAGCGATCGTCCGTGCGGAAGGTGTCGGTTCCCAGCACGACGCCCTGGTAGCGGACGCCCGCACCGAACGCGTGACCGACTTGGGCTTCTACGGCATGTTGGAATGCGAAGTAGTGCGTGAGCGCGCTCTTCGTGGCGATGCCCCAAACGGGCTCCGCTTGGACGCGCAGCTCGACGAGGGAGAAGTGCGCCTCGAGGGCAGCGCGTAGGCCGAACGGCATCGTGCTCGTCGCAAAATCTTGGGCGTCCCAAAACACGCGCGCGGCGCGGAAGGTGTCGTAGCCACGTGTTCCGTTGATGAGCGGCAATCCAAATTCACCCCCGAGACTGAGCCAAACGCGATCCGCCAAGTCGAGCACGTGGTGCACGCCCAGTGTGGGATTCCCGAGCGTGGCCGTCGCGAGTGGAAGCTTGGCATCTACGAATGTATGCGGGGCAACGGGTATGTGCGCGGCGAAGTCGAGAGTCGTCGGAACGGGCGTGGTGGTTCCCAACCGCAATGCAGAAACACCAAGGGTGACGCCTCCGCGCATGGCGAAGGGCAAGCCATTGGCCGATACGCCCTCTCTGGGATCCGGTTTGGGCGTTTCTTTTGGCTCACTTGGTGGGTCCTCGTTCGCGAGCGCAGGCGCCACGACGGCTGGCGGCGGCGTCGGTTTCGCCACGGGGGGCGGAGGTGCCACCACGGCCGGAGGTTCGACGGGCTTGACGGTCGGCTCGGTGGATGGGGCCGTGGTGGTGGGAGGTGGCGGAACTGGCGGCGGAGTGGGACCCGACTGTGCCGCGGCCGCGCCCGCCAAAAGGAACGTCGAGACGAAAAAAGCGAGTGAAGAAGTTCGTTTCATGTCCGAAAGGACAGCGTGCCGTCCCGCGCGGTGCAAGGACATTCCGGGCAGTGGTGCTTCGAATGGCGCGCACAGGCCAAAAGCCTGGGGGATTCGTTATGTCCGGTTCGCCCTATCAGCGCAGTGTGGAGGTGGAGCGCTGGAACGTGCGCACGGCGGTCTCGGTTCCGTCTTTGAAGCGCACGCGGACGCGCACCGCGGACGTGTCGGCGGGCAGTTTGACGTAGATCTCGTCGTCGCGATCGATGCCGGGTGACTTGGAGCTCGAGAAGTGGACCGAGCGGTCGAGCGGGCCCTCGTTCGTTCCCCACACGATGGACTCGATGGCGAACTTGTAGGTGAGTATGGTGGTGAAATAGAGCAAGGGTTCCCGATCCTTGGAGAAGGCAACCCACGAGGGAAATCCTTCGAGGAGGGACCGGACGAATCGCACGTCGGTGCGATGGGTCTCGAACGCGACGACGGCGCTGCGCGGGATTCCGAACGCGTGGTAGCGGAGAACGAAGGTGGTCTTTCCGGTGGGCGCCAGGGCTTCGTCCGGAACGATGAGCGTGGAGCCGTACGAAGCGGGTGCCTCCGACTCGCCTACCTCGGGCCTTCCACCAGGGAAGGGGGCGTGGGCATCCGAAGGGAGGAGCCAGGGGGAGTAAGCCTTGCCGTCCGCGCCCGTCCACGTGACGTTGCGAACGGTCGTCCGGAACCGTACGGTGACGAGGTGACCGGTGCTCGACGGCATCACCGTTTGTTCAGCGACGCTCCCGAGCACATAAAGGGCCACGGCTACGCCCATGGCCGTAACTCCGACCGCGGCGAGCACCGCGGCGCTCTTCTTCCGCATCGACCATCGGGACGAAGGCTCGAGGTCTCTTAATCGGTCTTCGAGGCGCGCGAGGCGCTCGAGGGCGGGCACGTTTTCGTTACGGTACATGGCCCCCCAAGGAAAGCACGAGGTCGTCGAGAGACGAAAGCTCGCTCAAATCCATTCACCGACTGCATTCACCGACTGCATTCCCACCGTCACGGTTGCGCGTCGACGAAGCTTCGCATCGACGCGAGGTCCGCGTCTCCGAAGGCGACCACTTGCCTCGCTCGAGCCAGGTCGGCCGCGCCCCCCTTCACCACCAAAGCGGCGACGAGCCCGGGGCCGAGCGACACGGCGGGCCTCAGCGCGGCTCTGCGGAGCAGCGCGCTCTTCGTGGTCTCTTCGGCGAGCGAGAGCATCGTGGCCTTTCCCCGTGCGACGTCGAGAGACGTGTGCGATGCGTGAAATGTGGCGCACCACAGGGCAATGGCCACGCGATCGTGGACGAGGACCCACGCTTCGGCGAGCTCTTGCGGCGTTTTGGCTTCGGCAAGAACGTGGGCGGCCAGGCACCCCGCCTCCCGTTCCGGCGAAGCGGGCAGGCTTCGCACGAGAGATCCTCGAACCGATTGCTTGCAGGATGCACGAAGCGCGATGCGCTTTCCGGCGGCCGCGCGAGCCTTGTCGGCTTCGCGGTCGGAGAGACCGGCGAGGGCTTCTTTGGCCTTCGAAGCGAGCGCAGTTTCGGCGGCCGCGAGAACGCTCGTGAGCTCGTTTGGCGTGCGGTCTTCGCCGAGGACGACAAGCACGCTCGAGAGCGTGGTGGGAGAGGCGGGAGAGGGCTCGGGCAGGGGGGCCTCGCCCATCATGCGCGCTTCGCCGGTGGTCTCGCGCAGCTTGGCTAAGGCCGCGAACGCGCGCGGAAAGCGGTCGACGGTGAGCGCACGCTCGATCGGATCGAGCGCGTCGGCGAGCTCCCTTCGGTGTGCGGAGGACGTTTTCTTCGTGGCAAACGCGTCGTTTACGTCGCCGAGGCGTTCGGCGAGCCACGCATCCCGTGCGCTTGCGACCTCTGGCTTTTCGGCGTCGGCGAGCTCCATGGCCGCGGCGACGAGGAGGTCCCCTCCGTAGACGGTGAGGTCTTCTTCGAGGGTGGCTCGCGCGGCTTCGGTCGCTTGCAGCCTTCGGGCGAGCTCGAGCTCGGTTCGCTCGGTGGGGCTACGCTTTCCGGTCGCGATCGTCTCGGCGAAACGATCGTAGGCGAATTTTCCCTCGCTTCGTCTCGCGATGAGGGCAAACGGATCGAGGACCGAGCCGACGAGCCCGCCTTGGCGTTCCCCCGGTTGCCGCTTTTGGAGCCGCCGTTCGAGCTCGTCTTGTTCTTGTTCGGACGGGCTCAGCCCCACACGTCGGGACAGGCGCGGATCGGTGGCGCCGAGCGTACGAAGGAACGTTTCTTCGGCGCGGCCGAACGCTTGGCCGTCTCCCGGGTTTTCGGGCGCCGGAGTGGGCGTCACCGCCAGCGGCCCGGAGGGGGGCACACATCCGGCGAGCGCGCCCAGCGCCACGAGCACGAGACAGGACTCCAGTCGAGCAAAGGGGCGCTTCAAAGGCCCAGCACTTTCACGATGACCCGCTTGGGTCGCTCGCCGTCGAACTCGGCATAGAACACGCGTTGCCACGGCCCGAGATCGAGCTTGCCGGCCGTGATGGGCACGGTGACCTCGTGGTGGACGAGCATCGACTTCAGGTGAGCGTCGCCGTTGTCCTCGCCCGTGCGGTGGTGCTTGTAATCTACACCTGAAGGCGCGAGCCCCTCGAGCCACTTCCAAATGTCGGAATGGAGGCCGGACTCGTTGTCGTTCACGAAGACTCCTGCCGTGATGTGCATCGCCGACACCAGCATGAAGCCTTCTTGAACGCCACTTCGCTCGAGGACCTCTTCGAGGGTGGGCGTCATGTGGACGAGCTCGCGCTTTTTGGTTCGGTACGTGAAGTACTCGGTGTGGGCTTTCATGGCTTCCTCTCTCTCGTCGATCGCCATGGACCACCGAGTCGCCTACGGCTCCTTCGCTTGTTCACGGGGGCCAGCATAAACGAGATCTCCAAGGGTTTCCTTGGGTCTGGCGTGCCGGGGGCGATCGGCGCAACGGGACCCAAGGAATCGAGTCCGTCGGTGTTGGGCACGCATGCAGCGCGCCTTGGTTGGTCGTCGGCGAAGACGTCTCGCGGCGTTCGGGCTTCTCGGGTGCTTTGCCGCGTGTGCTCCCGCGAAGGCCAAGCCCGTCGTCGAGCCTTCGGCGACCGAACCACCGTTCGCCGAAACCTCCAACGACTCGTCGAGCGGCCCATCGTATCGGGTGCCGTCCGACAACAGCGCTCCCGACCTCTCGTTCAGCCATCTGGGCGCCGGATCCGACCTGCCCACGGCGACCGACTGGCGGCAGGAAGGGCGTGAACCCTACCGGCCGGTTTTTCACGGCACGCTTTCCGCGCGCGAGGTCGAGGCGACCGTGCGAAGCCACTCGGGCGCGTTCCACGCGTGCGCCCTCGTGGGCACGGCCGTCGTTCGCGTGATCGTGGGCGGCTCTGGACAGGTGCAAGACGCGACCCTGTTCCGAGACCACTTGCGGGAAGGCGACGGCAAGTGCCTCTTGAGGGTCATCTCGGCGATGCACTTTTCGCCACCCGACGAAACCGCCGAGCTTCTCGTGCCCTTCGTGTTTCGTCCAAAGGCGAAGGGCCCCTGACCGGTCGAGCGCTCCGGACGGCGTGCAAACGGTACGACGACGTGTGGAGCGTCACTTCTTGGGTGGAGCTTCGTCGTCGCCAGGAGAGAACAGAAATGGGTAGTGCACGGTGGTTTTGCCTCCCTTCGGGGGCGCTGCGAACGCCACCGTGGACAAGGACTCGCGCATGCACGTGGCAAACGAAGGATCCACGAGAGTGCCGCCGTCTCCAAGAACAGTATCTTCGACGATGCCTCCGAGCTTTTCGTCGGCCACGATGGTGAACTCCATCACGGCCTTTCCTCCAGCATCGGGAGTGCGCGAGAGGAGCTCTTCGTAGCACTTCGCGGCCATGGGCTTGAAGTCTTCCCGAATGCGTTCTTGGATGTAAGCTGGGGACAGGCTTGCGGTGGAAGGTGGCACTCGCTCGATATCTGCTTGGGACGGCAGCTTTCCTGACTCGACCCAAAGTGCGCCATAAATCTTCTTTTTGAGCTCGGCCCGCTCGCCAGGCGAAAGGGCCTTTCGCGCCGCGGGGGCGCCGTCGGTCGTGGGCAATGGCGTCCCGCGGCTCGGGGCGTTCCACGGATCCCCTGCGACGGGGTCGGCGGTGCTCGCCGAGGAGCTTGGGACGTATTCGGGCTCGCTCGGGCGCTTCAGGGCGAAGTACGCGAGGAACAGGGCGAGGAGCGCCGCGAGGCCCACGAGGTACGGTTGCGCCTTCTTCATTCGGTCATCCTCGCTTTGGTGGTGCGGGATCGGACCATACCCGGACGATGGCCTCCCAAAGGACCCCCCAGTGGGTGTCGGATGTCAGCGCTTGTTCTCGCTGGGTGATGCGGAGCTTCGAGCACGTGAGCACCACGTCGTGGAGCTCGGTGCGATCGAACCACGAGCCGTGCGTGAAACACGAGTCGACGCGAATGGCGTTCACGTTGATTCGGGCGAGGGACTGTTCGCAGAAAGGACAAATGCGCTCGTTTTCGTCGATCTCTGGCAACCTACGGGCCATCCCACCGAGCTTCTCGGCGTGCTTCGAGATCTCGTGATCGATGGCGTCGTCGAGCCCTCGCATCACGTGCACCGTCGCGTCCGGGCCGAGCCAAAGCCCGCCGCAGGCCTCGCAGCCGTGCACCGGGAGCGCTCCCGGTTGGGCCTTGAGGGTGGCGCGGCATGCGGGGCAGGGGACCACGTCTTGCCGGTACATCCGTCGAGCGTAACGGCACCGAGGCGACGGGTGCCCTTAGAATTGCGAAAATCGTTCGCGTCGCATCCAAGAAGGCTAGTTCGTGCGGGTTCCACCCGAGCCCCAAGAAGGACGGTTTGGCATGAAGCTTTCGTGTCCGTCGTGCCACGCCAAATACTCGGTGCCCGCCGAGAAGGTCGTCGGCAAGGTC
>JAYUKI010000816.1:0-11907 GCA_043764595.1 Myxococcales bacterium
ACCGATTGGTCGGGTGTGTTGCGCCCATAGCTCAGCTGGATAGAGCACTGGTCTACGGAACCAGTTGTCGGAAGTTCGAATCTTCCTGGGCGCGCAAAACAAACTCGGAATGCATCGGAAAGCGCGGCTCGAAAGGCCGCGCTTCTGTTTTCAGGACCGAACGCGAGACGCGGAAAGCCATGGCGGACGAGACCCCAACCGAGGTGGACGAGGCCTTCATGGCCCTCGCACTCGAAGAGGCCGACCGCGCAGGCGAAATGGGCGAGGTGCCCGTGGGCTGCATCATCGTCAAAGATGGGGCTCCCATCGGACGAGGGCACAACCTCCGTGAGTCGCGGCAGGATCCCACCGCGCACGCCGAGATGGAAGCGATTCGCCAGGCCGCCAACGTGGTTGGAAGCTGGCGGCTCGAAAAGACCACCGCCTACGTCACGCTCGAGCCCTGCGCGATGTGCGCCGGCGCCCTAGTGCTGGCCAGAGTCCCGCGGGTCGTGTGGGGCTGCGGCGACCCGAAGGGCGGCGCGATAACGACCCTCTTTGGAATTGGGACGACCGACAAGCTCAACCATGTCTTCGAGACACGGGATGGCGTGCTGGCCGAGGCCAGTGCAGGACGCTTGCGCTCGTTCTTCGAGGCCCTCCGGGCCCGTGGCAAGAAGTGACCTAAGAGAATCGTGCCAACTCTGCAAAAATTGCGATCCCTGAGCCATGCACGACTGTCATGTCGCCAGGCGGAGTGGACCTCGAGTCGCTTCCTTGAGGCAAGTGCCCGAAAGTACATCTGCTTCTGGCTTGGTACGGCGAGTGCTTAAGTGCTCCCGTCGCGCAGTTGCTTACTTCTCTCTTCCCTCCAAAGCGCGACCTACCTTCCCGACTTCCTTTTCTCTTCCCCTTCCTTTCCTGACTTCGTCTCTTCTTCTTTTCTTCCCCTTTTCTTCGCCTACCTCAACTTGCCTATGGCTTCCGGTCGGGCTGACCGATGCCGCTGACGAACGCGCTGCCTTTCCCCTTTTTCCCTTCGCGGCGCGCTTGGCTTACTTCGCTTGTGGAGACAGTGCGCGGACCGTGCTGCGTGCCGAAAGGCTGCGCGGACGGCCGAACTGTCCGTGATGGGAGCCGAGCTTGAAGCGTGGCGAGACCCCGAAGATGGGTCCCGCCACGTCGCCTTTTGTCGTCACTGTTTCCCGAACGCACGCCTTTGACGGAACCTTCCCGACGATGGCCGCGCTGGCTTCGTGATGCGCTCCTGGTAGCCTCCATCTCATGAAACGGGGCGGTCTTGCACTCGCGCTTGCGATTGGGCTTTCGGCCTTCGGGATGCCAGGAAGTGCCGCGCATGCGGCCAACCCGGAGCGTCCCGGCTGGCTTGGCGTCTGGATGGACGACGCCTTGATTGGCGTGCGCGTAAGCCATGTGGTTCGTGGCTCTCCCGCGGCGCGAGCGGGTCTCCAGCAGGGCGACCGCATCGTGTCGGTGGATGGCGTCGAGGTTCGCGAAGCCGCTCAGGTGATTCGAACGGTGACGACGCACGCCGCGCTCACCACGGTGCCCATCGTCGTCGTCCGTGAAAACCGACGCCTCACGCTTCGCGCCGAGCTTCGCGAAAATCCCGGTCCGGAGAACGTGGTTCGCATGGAGCACGTCGGAGTCGCTGCCCCCGCGTTCGACGGCGCTCTTCCCATCGGGACGGCCCCGAAGACCATCGCGGACCTGCGTGGGCGCGTGGTGCTCGTCGACTTCTGGGCGACGTGGTGCGGTCCCTGCCGCATGATTGCTCCACGACTTTCGGCTCTCCAGGACAAGCTCGGAGCCCAAGGCCTCAGCGTGGTCGGCGTCACCACGGACCCCGCCGAAAAGGCTGCAACCTACACCGAGCTTTCGGGCATCAAGTATCCGTCGCTGTCCGACCCTGGTTCGATGGTCTCGCGCGCGTACCACGTGAGCGGCATCCCTTCGCTCTTCGTCGTCGACCGTCGTGGAGTCGTGCGCGAAGTGTTCGTTGGGTTCGATCCGGCGCGCGACGCGAAGCTCGAGGCGCTCGTTCAATCCCTGCTCGCCGAGCCGGGCCCATCGCCGGAAACGTCGACGCCCGACGCCGGTCCACGCGAGCCCCAAAAGACACCTTGAAGGTCGATGCTCGGGCGCTCGTTCGCGTGGTGAGCGAGCTCTTGTGGTCGCTTCGGCGCGAGGGGTTCGTCGTGGCCCCGAGCCAGTCGATGGACGTGGCGCGCGCGATGGTGCTCGTCGGATTTTCGCGTCGTGACGTGGTGCGGGATGCCGTTGCTGCGTTGCTCGGCGTGCGTCCAGAGAAGCGTGACGGGTTCGACGCCGCGTTCGACAGGTTCTTCGATCCGACCTCGCGCATGGGGCTCTGGGAGCGCCTCGAGCGCGCGGGAGCCACAGTCTCCGAACGCGACGCCGTGAAGGGGTGGCTCGATGCTCTCGAGGATGCTCGGAACGATGCAACCCTCGCCGCGTTGCTGGAAGGCCGCGGCGACCTGACGCGTCTTCTGGCGTCTCGAGGGTCGCAAACGTTGCTCGCTGGCGCGGATTCCCCGCTAAAATCGGGGTTTCTCACGCACCGTCTGCTCGATCGGCTCGGCTCGGTTCGCGCGTACGACGACTTGTCCGCGCTGCGGATGCACCTCGTGGATGCCTTCGGCTCGGACCGAGCGGAGACCTTGATTCGTGTCTTGCGTGACGAGCTCTCACGAACCCTCGCGGAGGTGCGAGGCCACGTTCGGAACGTTGCCACCAACGCCGAGAGCGAACGGTCGCGCACGAAGGACACGCTCGATACGCCCTTCGATGCGCTCTCGGAGATCGAAGTGGCGGAGGTCCGCCGTGCCGTACGCCGATTCGTCGAGCGGCTTCGTGGCCGTGAAGAAGTGCGGCGCCGTCACGCTCGCCGAGGAAAGGTTGCGGCCGGTCCGACGGTTCGCCGTGCGTTCCGTACGTTCGGCGTCCCGGTGCGACCCGTGTTGCGCGCCCGCAAGCTGAGGAAGCCTCGCCTCGTACTCCTTTGCGACATCAGCGAATCGGTGCGAGGCGTCGCGCGGTTTCTCTTGGAGTTCTCGTATCTTGCGCAGACTCTGTTCGAGGACGCACGGAGCTTCGTTTTCGTGAGCGATCTTGGCGAGACCACCCGCCTCTTTCGGGACAAGCCCCTCTCGCAGGCCCTCGCCGAGGCGTACGGAGGACGCGTGGTCTCCGTGGCCTCGAACTCGAACTACGGCCGTGTGTTTCGCACGTTCGTCGAGCGCCACGTCGACAGCGTCGACCGTCGCACCACCGTCGTGATTCTCGGGGACGGTCGGACGAACTACCTCGACGACGGACTCGATGCGCTCGCGCGAATTTTCGGTCGCGCGCGCTCCGTGCTTTGGCTCTGTCCCGAGCCGCGTGCCTTCTGGGGGCAAGGCGACAGCGCGATGGAACGTTACGCCACCAAATGCAAAAGCGTCCTCGAGGTGCGCTCGGCGCGCGAGCTCGAAGACGCGTTGCGAAAAGTAACGGCGTAGCTCGAAAAATTCGTGCAACGTTCCGCGGACGGGCGGTCAGTCGACGACGCCGGTGACGTAGCTCTCGTGCATCGTGATGCCCTTGTTCGGCAGGTTGATGCCCGAGATCGAGCAGAGGTAGTCCTTGAACGCGTACTCGACGACTGCGCCGGCGAAGGGCTCGCGCCCGAGGTTCTTCTGGTTGCCCTCGTTTTTGGCGGGCTCTCCGAGGTCCTTTTTCAGCGTTCCGGCGACCTTTTCGAAGTCGTGAGCCGCGACGTCTTCCGCCATGTGCCATCGCCAGGTGGAGACGGCCATGAGGGTCTTGTCTTTGACGCGAAACGAGAACTCGAGCTCGTCGAGCTTCGTGTGGGCCATCGTGGTCGGCAGAGCGTCCGAGGGGATGTTCTCGCACGAATAGAGCGTGTCCTCGCGCTGCGCTTTGCAGACGACGTGATGGTCCTTCGCCCAAGCCTCCACCTCGGCGAAAGTGGTCTTGTCGAGCGTGAAGCCGAGCGCAATCCGCTTGGGGGCGGGGTCGGTTCCGCGGGTGGTGCGGATCGCGTCTTTTCGTTGCTCTTCGACGCCTGCGGGCGGAGCATTTGCCGCAGGACAGCCGCCCACTTTCATGAGCAACGGCTTCCCGAAGCTCGTGTGCAGGAGGCCCATCGCTCCGGTCAACACGATGGCCGAAGCCCCCGTGATCGCGACGACCTTTTTCCAAGAGAACCAAGAAACCTTGCGCTCGACTTCGCTCATGGATCTACCTCCGAGCCGGAATCAACCGCCGCCGCCAGCGTCGGTCGGGGGCTTGAAGTCGCCGCTCGCGGCGGGATCGACGATCTGACCCCTGGTGCCGATCAGGACACCGGCGACGGTGGTGATGTCGGCGGGGGCGACCTTCGCTGCCGTGAGGACCTTGCCGGCGATTTCGATGAACTTGTCGAAGGTGGCTCCGGGGATGTGGAGCCGGTCGTGGATGGCCTTCATGTCGCCGCGGCACACGTAGCCACTGGGGATGGTGAGGGGGTATTTCTCGGGGCCGCCCGCCGCGCTCGCGAGCTGGTTCGACAGACACTCTTCGATGTCGGCCGGGGTGGGCTTCTCGCCCTTGATCTGGAAGAAGAAGTAGGACGCGATGTTCGGGTCCTTGAGCTCCTCCACGACGATGGCCTTCACGGCGCCGCGAATGCCGTCGATCTTTCCAAGGCGCTCGTAGAGCGTGGTGGTCGGCGTGGAGCCGGTCCCCGTGGCCGTGGTGGTGGTGGTCGTCGTCGTCGTTCCGGTCGGGGTGGTCCCGGCGTCGGTGGTTGCGGGGGCGTCGTCGCTGCAGCCAGCGACGAGGGCGCCTGCCGAAACGAGCGTTCCGAGCGCAATGGCAAGAATTCCGGTCTTCATTCGCATGCGGTGTTCCTCCTTAAGGAAACTGAGTCGATGCCCTACGCACGTGTTTGGTGACCGGATCGCTCGCCGGTCACGGACCGTCGGTGGGAGGCGCCGTGATCCGCACTTTTCCTTCGAGTCGTTTGCTGATCCACAAGTGGTTATGGGCATCCACGATGAGCGCTCCAACACCCTCCAAGCTCTCCACGAGCGCGAGCCCCTTTTCGGGTCCCATGACGAACACCGCGTCGTCGATTTCGTCGGCCAAGAGGGCGGTTTTTGCCCAGATCGTCACCGAGCGGCACGCCTTCGCGGGGTACCCGGTCCGAGGATCGATGATGTGGTGGTAGCGCCGCCCTTCGATGACGTAGCTTCGCTCGTAGTCCCCCGCGGTACTGAACGCGTGGTCGGTGAGCGGGAGTAAGGCGAAGGAAGCTTTCCCACGCGGATCGCGCACCCCGGCGGACCATTCGCTGCCGTCGGGTTTTTTTCCGCGGGCGAACAAGTCCCCTCCCGCTTGAACGAAAAACGATACGAGCCCCGCTTGATCGAAGACCTTCACGGCGCGATCGACGGCGTATCCTTTTGCGATCCCACCGAGACCGATCTTCACTCCGGGTTTGGCGAGCCCGATGGTGTGTGCGGCGGCATCGAGCTTGATGTGGCGGTAGTCGAGAAGGGGCAGCTTCGCCTTGATTTGGGCGTCCTTGGGAGGATGCGGATCGAGGTCTTCGTCGAATTTCCAGAGCCCGTGGAGACTCTCGAACGTGATGTCGAAGGCGCCGGACGAGAGCTCCGCGGCGTGAACGGACTCCTTCACGAGCTCGAACGTTTCCTCGCTGACGACCACCGGAGGGCCGCCTGCACTGGCATTCACACGCGTGATTTCACTCTCTTTCCACGTGGTCATGAGGGCTTCGACCCGCTTGATCTCGGCAAGAGCTTGTTCGAACGCTCGTCGCACTCCGGCGGCGTCGACGGCCCGTGTCGTGTAGGCGGCGACCCCGACATGGGTTCCCATGGCGCTGCCTTCAACCCACACGCGCTGCGGCACGAACGGGGACTCGGCGGAGTCGGCTCCGGAATCCGGGCTCGCTGGAGGGGCGGCACTCGCGAGGGTGGTGGCCGACGCCGAAGCCGAGAGGGAAGAGGGGAGCGGCGCGGGAGACTGACAGCCCAGAGCGGGCAATAGGAGCCCGAGGCCGAAGACGACGCTGCCGAAGGTGAGGCACCGAAGAAACATCCCCGAAGGGTAGGCCAAACCCGGGGCGACATGCGACTCCGCTGTCCACTCCGCCGGGATGTGAGATACTGCCGACGTGACGCTCGACGAGAAGACGATTCCCGAGCCGGCGCCGGAGAAGCTGGTCGGTTCGACCGAAACCGCCGAAGGGCCGCCCGCAGGAGGGTTTGGGCTTTCGCTCGAGCTCGACAGCGATTCGAGGGAGCCGTTCGATCACCCCAAACCCGAGCTGCACAAGTTCGCGCTCGACGTCGACGAACGCGGGTCCATCAAAATCGAGATCCCGGCTGGTCTCTTGGCCGAAGGTCTTCCTGGCCCACTCGCGCTCCAGCTCGACCAACAGCAGCTGAGCGACAACTTCTCGAACCTACCCCCAGCGTCGCAAGACGGGCACGACGTGAAGGTCCCTACCGGGCAAGCCTTCAAGGTGCGCGGCGCCCTCTTCGGTCGATCGAAGCATGTCGACGAAGAGAAAAAGGGTACTTTTCTAGGTGAAATCCTCGTCCTTATGGGGGCGGTGACGATCGAGGACGTGGAGCGTGCGCTCGCCGAACAGGAAGAGCACGGAGGCCAGCTCGGACGAATCTTGGTTTCGTTCGGTGTGTGCAGCGAGGACCAAATCTCGCGCGCCGTTTTCGAGCAAGTTCGAAAACGACAGGAGATGGGGTACGCCGACGTATCCACGGCCGCCCGCTCCAATCCCGCCGCGGCCGGATTGCGGGTGCTGTCGCGTCCGATCCTCACGTCGTTCGTGCTCTTCGGCGTCGACGCAGGAACCCTCGTTTTTGCGGCCTTGATGGGCGTTTTGGTCGACTTCTTCCTCGCCGATGGGTTCGTGCTCTACCGCGAAGCCTACGTCGTCGTTCCCACGCTCTTTCTCTGCATCGTCGTCTACGCCTTCCTCGAGCTCTACTCGCCACTCGCGAAAAGTGCTCCGGACGAGCTACGCGAGATCGTGCTTGGAACGTCGATCGTACACGCCGCGATGTTCATCTTGTCGGTCAGTGGGAACCTGGCCACACGTTGGCACCTTCTCTCCAAGCTCATTTGGTGGATCGCGACCATCGCGCTCGTACCGCTCGTCCGCGCGGTGGTTCGCGGAAAGCTCTCGCGAACGGGCTGGTGGGGTATTCCGGTCATCGTTTTGGGGGCCGGAAAAACGGGACGCTTGGTGGTGCGGACGCTCCAAGCGCAACCCCGCAGCGGCCTCAAACCGGTGGTCTTGCTCGATGACGATCGCTCGAAGCACGGAACGTTGCTCGCAAGCCAAGTGAACGGAAAAGACGTCGACGTCCACTCGATCAATGTGCATGCTGCAACCTTCTTGTCGGAAGTTTCGCGTGCGCGTTTGGCGGCGGAGCTGCTCGGCCCCGACGACAAACCCGACACTCGCGGCCGTGACGAGCTGGAGTCGTACCCTCCACCGAACGCGCCCATCGACAAACAGACGCCAGGGTCGGCGTTTCCGGTAAAGAGCTCGCTCTGGCCGCGCGGTAAGTTTGCAGAGGTCGAAGGGGTGCCGCTCGTCGGCGACCTCTCGCTCGCGCCTATTCTCGCGGAGAAGCTGAAGATTCCGTACGCCATCGTGGCCATGCCTGGCCAACCGTCCGACATGCTCTTGTCCATCGTCGAGCGTGTCGGTGGGAAGTTTTCGCACCTGCTCGTGATTCCGGATTTGTTCGGATTCGCCACCCTCGGTGTCCCGGCAAAAAGCGTGGGCTCGGTGCTTGGTGTGGAGGTCCGGCAACAGCTCTTGCTGCCTTGGCCACGGTTGGCGAAGCGCATGCTCGACGTGTCGTTCACGACGGTCGGTGCTCTCTTCGTCCTGCCCTTTTTGGTCATTATCGCGCTTCTCATCAAGCTCGACTCGAAGGGCCCGATTTTCTACATGCAGAATCGGCTGGGTCGCGGAGGGAAGTACTTTCCCGCGGCGAAGTTCCGCACGATGCACGGCGACGGTGAGTCACGGCTCAAGGCGGTGCTCGACGCCGACCCTGCGCTTCGCGCCGAATACGAGGTCTACCACAAGCTCCGCAAGGATCCGCGGGTCACCCGAATCGGGCGGGTCCTCCGCAAGTACAGCTTGGACGAGTTCCCTCAGCTCTGGAACGTCATCCGAGGCGACATGAGCCTCGTGGGACCACGCCCGTACATCGAGCGCGAGATCCCCGAAATGGGTGGCAACGAGAAGCTCATCTTGTGGGCCACCCCGGGAATGACGGGCATGTGGCAAGTGAGCGATCGAAACGCGTCGTCGTTCGCTTGGCGCGTTCAGGTCGACGTGCACTACGTCCGCAATTGGTCGCCGTGGCTCGACATTTACATCCTGGCAAAGACCGTGGGCGTCGTCGTTCGCGGCTCGGGGGTCTGATGGCGAAAAACGTGATTGGCCAGCTCGTGGAAGACGCCGTCGAGCTCACACGTGCTGCGCAAGGCCAGACGGGCGCGCGTGAGCCTTCGCGCGCTCCCCCAACCAACAAAGAGGTCTTCAGAGTTGCGGCGAGCCAGGATGGCTACCGTGTCTTGTTCCTCAACCGGTTGCGCGAGGCGGCGCGCGGTCGTGTGCCTGGCGTAAATCACGCCCTTCGAATGGTGCAGACTGCACTTTTTGGAATCGAAATAGGCAAAGACGTGACCCTCGGCGAGGGAGTGAATTTCACGCACACGCTGGGCATCGTCATCGGTGGCGACGCGCGCATCGGAGCCCGCGTGAAGTTCATGGGGAACAACACCGTCGGAACTGCGAAAGACAACGGCTATCCCATCATCGAGGACGACGTGATCGTGGGCTGTGGGGCGCGCATCTTGGGGCCGATTCGCGTCGGCGCCCGCGCCGTAATCGGTGCCAATGCCGTCGTCCTATCCGACGTAGCCCCCGATACTGTCGTGAGCGGCATTCCCGCCCGTCCTCATAAGAAGCGCAATCCGGAAGAGCCTGCGGAAGGCTGAGTCGTCGTGCTCTTGGGCTCGCTCGCGCCAGCCGACGGTTGTGCTAAATCGCACTGTTGAACGATCTCGCTCAAGGAAACACCATGAAGCTTCGTGCACTTTCGCTTCTCTTGCCGCTCGTTCCCATAGCTCTCTACGCCTGCTCCAGCGATCCCGAAGGCACGCCGGATGGGGGGCTTCCCGAGGTGGACAGTGCCATCCCGAGCGATCCGGACGGCGGAACGACGCCCGATGGCGCTCGCCCGGATGGGTCCAATCCACCACTGCCAGACGGTGCACCGCTCCCCGATGGGGCGCCGGATCCGAACCCGCTCGCCGGGGCAACCATCGTCGACCACCTCACCAGCACCGAAACCACGATGATGGGTGTAGGGTACATGGATGGCCTTTTGTGGGCCGACGGCGCGCTTTTCTTCACGGACCCGTTCGCAGATACGGGCAAGGGGCATATCTGGCGCTTGCCGCGGGTCGGCGCGGCGCCGGCTACGGTGCCCGTGTCCAACAAAGCCATTGGCCTCTGCTTCGACGCAGCCAACGGGGGTTCGCTCGTGGTCACCGAGACCACCCCGCCGGCACTCGCGCGTCGCAACGTCGATGGCACCCTGCGCACGTCGATCGCCGCGCTCGCGACGAACAATATGGCGTTCAACGGCTCGAACGACTGTGTCGTCGTGCCGAACAAGGGCGTCTACGTCACCGATCCGGATTACATCAATCAGACCCAAGCCAAAGAGGGGGTCTACCGGATCACGGGGACTCCATCCGTCGTGTCGACCGTCTTCGAGTGGGACCGTGGCAAGCACCCGAACGGGATCGCGATTTCGGCCGACGGCAACACGCTCTACGTCGGGCTCACGGGTGAGGGCGAGATCGTGAAAATCGCCCTCGCCGGCGACGGAACCCCGAGCGCTCCCGCACCGTTCGTGAAGACCGGAACCTCGCCCGACGGCATCGCCACGGACACGGACGGAAACGTGTTCGTGGCCACCATTGCCGGCGTCGAGGCCTACTCGAGCACCGGGACGAAGTGGGGAACCCTCGCCCTGCCAGGAATGCAGCAGGCGACCACGCTCGCGTTCGGCGACGCGCAAGGCAAGACGCTGTTTGTAGGCTCGCTCAAAAGTGGCCAGCTTGGCGTGGGAAACGCAGCGATCCACAAGATTGCGATGCGCGTGGCCGGCGTGCCCTGAACATTCTCGAACATCTCAAAAGAAAGAACGCGCCCCGCGGCCCTCGCGACGGGCGCGTTTTTCATTCCTGCCTTTGGGCGCTCAGAGCTTCGAGAAAAAGTCCCAGGTGGCTTGATTGCTTTCGGGCCAAATCGTGTGGCCTAGGCCCGGAACCAAGCACCAAACCACGGGCTTCCCGGCGGCGCAGCCCGTGACGCTCTTGCACGGCGAGGGTGCAACGTCGGTCTGCTTGGTTTTGTCGGGGCATTCGTTCGCACGAGCGAAGTGATCGAGGGTTTTTTGGCCTTCCGCTGGGCTGTCGTTTGCGCCGTGGAATGCGATGGCTGGGATACCGGGCGTGGGACAAGCAAGGTTGCCCTTGCTGTCGTATTTGGCGCCCGACGCGCCATACGGACCACCGGAACCGTTCGAGGCGACGGCGCGGATGACGTTGCCCCGCCAGCACGCGATTTGGTTGGCGAAGTAGCCACCGCGACTGAAGCCGGTGACGAAGATGCGTCTTTTGTCGATGCAGTGGCTCTCCGAAATGGAGGCCACGAGTGCGTCGAAAAACTCCGTGTCGGGGTTTTCTTCTGCCGCCGTGTCGAGGTTCCAGGTCTTCGAGAGGCCGTCCGGGTAGAGGAAGATGGCCCCGTCTTTGGACGCTTCTTCGACCTTTATCGACTTGCGGAGGCCGGGGCCATTGCCGCCGTCGCCGTGGAACGCGAGCACCAGGGGATAGGCCTTCGTGGCGTCGTAGGACTCCGGAACGGCCACCGCGTACGTGCGCTGGCGTGCAGCGGCCGTCAGCGTCTTGCCCTCTGCGTAGCCCTTTGCGGCGCTCGATTTGCCGCACCCGACCGAGCCATCCGGCGGGACCGTGACCACGCCGGTGGCGGTCGTGGTGGGTGACGCCCCATCCGACTGGGCTCCCGAGTCGCTGGGATCGATGGGGGCCGGCGTGGTGCCTCCACAAGCGAATGCCGCACCGACGAGAGCGAGTGCGACGAGGCCTTTGGCGACGGAGCGGTTCATTCGACGACGACGAGGTCGCCCGGTTGGAGCGTGATGTTCGTGGTCACTCCCGAGCGAAGGTCGGAGAACTTGAAGCGCACGCGCTGGGGGAGGGACTTTCGCACGAGGAAAATCTTGTCTCCATCGGCGTAGTCGTTTAGCCCACCGGCGCTGGCGATGGCGTGGAGCACGTTCGTTCCGGGCTCGAGCTGGAACGTGCCGCTCTGGCGCACTTCACCCGTGACCGATATGGGGATCTGGATGGGCTGCTCGAGCACGAGCGTGACGTTCGGCTCCTTCAGCATGGTCTTGAGGCGCGTCTCGATTTCTTTGGCGACCTCGTCCGGGCGACGACCACGGGCCATCACCTCGCCGACCACGGGAACCGAGATCTTGCCGTCGGCGCGGACGTGCTCGCGCGTGGAGAAGGTGTCCTCGCGGAAGACACGAACGTTGATGATGTCGGTGCTCTGAATCACGGCGACCGTCTCGGCGGCCTGAGGCGGCAGAGTGGACGCCCAGACGTATGGCCCGGTGGAGGCACAGCCAGCCAAGGCAAGCCCGAGAGCGACGATGGCAGAAAGCCCGAAGATCCTCGTAGTCGACATCGCCACCAGCATACACGGATTTCGGGGCGCGAAAGGGGCCG
>JAYUKI010000817.1:0-3401 GCA_043764595.1 Myxococcales bacterium
AGGCCGCTTCTTTGCTTGGGTGCACTTTCTCGATCCGCACGACGAGTACATTGGCCACGCCAAAGACGGCATCGAGCCTTTTGGCAAGTCGCAGCGCGACCGCTACGACGCCGAGGTTCTTTACACGGACCGGTACGTCGGAAAGCTTCTTGATTTCGTCGAAGCGGCCCCCTGGGGAAAGAACACGATTGTCATCGTCACGGCGGACCACGGCGAGGCGTTCGGCGAGCACGGCCAGACGCGCCACGGCTTCGAGATCTGGGACACCGTGGTTCGTGTACCCCTGATGGTCCGCATTCCCGGAGGCGCACCCCGCCACGTGGACGTACCCCGAAGTGGCATCGATCTCGCGCCCACGGTGCTCGAGGCGCTTGGCGTCGATCGCCCCGCCGAGCTCGCCGGAAAGAGCCTCGTGACCGAGCTCCTCGGAGGTCCCGCCGAGGCCCGTCCCGTGGTCATCGACCTCCCCGCCACGAGCAACAACGATCGGCGCCGCGCGGTCGTGAGCGGCAAATGGAAGATGACCTCGTACGGAGCAAACGAGCTCTATTTCAAGCTCTTCGATCTCGAGTCGGACCCAGGGGAAGAGCACCCGATCATGAAGGGCGAGGACTTCGACAAGATGCGTGCGGTCTACAAGGAGACGTCGGCGCGAATCAAAGACATCCCGCCCACGACGTGCGGCCAAGGCTGCCTCGAAGGCACCAAGTAGCCTTCGAGCCAGTCTTCACTGCGCGACGAAGGTGTCCTTCTTCTTCCGCGCGGTCGCGAACGTGTCGACGTCGGACGCATCCATCGGGAGCCCGAGGCCTCGGCGTAGGGCGCGTTCGCCGGCGCGCAAAAAGGGATTGTAGGCGCGCTCGTCGGCCATCGACGTAGGAATGGTGGGCTCGCCTTTGGCGCGGAGCTCCCGAGCGCGTGCGAGTGCCTTCGTCACGGCCTCGTTCTCGGGCTCGACGTGTGCGGCATAGACGAGATTCGCGACCGTGTACTCGTGGCCAGGGTAGACGCGCGTGTCGCCCGGGAGCGCGGAGAGGCGCGAGAGCGACTTGTGCATTTGTGCGGGAGTGCCCTCGAAGAGCCGTCCGCAGCCGCCGGCAAAGAGGGTATCGCCCGAGAAGACACACGGCGGGCTTCCCGGTTCTTCGCAGTAGTAGGCGAGGGCGCCGCTCGTGTGTCCGGGAACATGAATGGCCCGAACCGAAATGCTCCCTAGGGTGTGCCGCTCCCCGTCCGCCAAACCGAGAGTGAGCCTTGGAAGCCGCGCGCGGTCGGGCTCGAAGCCGACCACTGTGTCGATTCCGAGCTTCGTGCACACGTCCTCCACTCCGCCCACGTGATCGCCATGGTGGTGCGTGGCCCACACTTCGCGAACCACGATTCCCTCTTTGCCAAGCGCGTCGAGGGCGCGTTCGGTATCGACCAGTGTGGATGGGTCGACGATGGCCGCCGTTTTTGTCGCGTCGCACACCACGAGGTACGCGTAGTTGTCGGATAGGCACGGGACGGGCAAAATGCGCATCCCAAGACGGTAGTTGAGGACCGCCCCGCCGGCACCAACGTTTAGGACCCGCTCAGAAGGAATTGGCCCATATCGGCGAGGACGTGGCGCCGCAGGCAAGGCGCGGCGACGACGAATACTGCTGTATTTCGAGGAGCCGCAACGCGGCATCCGGCGCGTGGGACCGCCGAGATGGGCCAATTCCTTCTGAGCGGGTCCTCATTCGGTTCCTTCGTACTCTTTGCGGTCTTCTTCGACGTGGGCCACCACGGCGCGACGCTCGCGGTCGAGGAACGGACGAACCAGCGAGGCCAGCCGCGGATCGTGAAGCAGGTGCGCGGAGCGGGTAATCGTGGGCCGAAACCCGCGCACCCGCTTGTGCTCGCCGCCGGCGCCGGGCTCGAACGTATGGAGCCCCTCGCGAATGCACTCGTCGATGCCGTGGTAAAAACACACGTTGAAGTGTAAAAATGGCAGATCGACGTGCGTGCCCCAATAGCGCCCATAAAGAACGCCGTCCTTTTTGACATTGAACGCACTGGCCACGATGCGCTCCCGGCCATCTTCGGTGCGCTTCGCGACCGCCCACGCGAGGCTGTCACGGAAACGCTCGGCCACGAGCTCGAAGAAGCGCACATTCAAGTAGCGGCGCCCGTAGACGAACTTGTCGACGGTGGTGAGATAGAGCTCGTGCATCGCCCGCGCCAGGGACACGTCGAGCTCTTCGGGGCGCAAGGTCGTGATGGTGACTCCGTCCTTCGCGAGCTGGGCGCGCTCACGCCGGAGCTGGGTCCGCTTTTTGGAGGGCAGCGTCGTGAGGAAGTCCTCGAACGTGCCGAAGTCCTTGTTTTTCCAATGGAATTGGATTCCGAGGCGTTCTTCGTAGCCCGCTTCGGCGAGGGCCACGGCCTCGTCTTCTCGGACGAAGAGGGCGTGGGCTCCGGACATGGAAAGGTCTTTGGTGAGATCCGCTGCGGCCTCTCCGAAGGCTCGAACGACCTCTTCGCGTGGAAAGCCTTCGCGCACCAAAATGCGCTCGCCCGTGGCCGGCGTGAAGGGCACGGCGAACACGAGCTTTGGATAATAGTCGAGGCCCATTCGATGCGCGACGTCGGCCCAGCTCCAGTCGAAGACGAACTCGCCCTCGCTGTGGAGCTTCACGTAGGCAGGAGCGACCGCCACGAGCTTTTTGTCTTCGTAGAGAGCAAACGGGCGCGGAATCCAGCCGGACTCCGCGCAGACCGAGCCGCTCTCTTCGAGGCACGCGAGCCAGGTCCACGCCATGAACGGCGACGACCGTTCGTTGAGGAGCGAGTCCCAATCTTCTTTTGGGATGTCGGTCACCGACTCGAGAATACGGAGTGTGGTGGTCATGGCGCGTGCGGCAAGAACGTCCATCGAGCCTTCGCGTGCGGAGTCGAGGGACGAACGGGCCAAGGCTTCCTTTGGCAGGCTCGAGCGAGCGTACGGTGTACGAGCGCTCTCAGTGCGATGTCACGGCGAGGGCAATGGTCGCGGAAAGCGCGGCCACGGCGAGCACCGCGGCGATCATGACCCACCGCGGAATCGCGCCTTCGACGGTGGGCTTGGGCGCGGCGGCGACCTTGCCGATGTCCGCCCAGGCACGAAGCTCTGCGGCGTCGATTCCGCCGGCCTCGGTGGCGTCCACCAGGCTTGCGGCGCGCCTGCGTGCCACGGGGATGTCGACTTGTCCGGCGACGGCCACGCGTGCCACGGCGGCGTCGGAGAGCTTGGCCTTGAAGGCCACCAGGTTGTCCGAGGCGATGACGGCGGTGAATCGCCCCTCGCCGCGCGGAAGGAGGCGGGCGTGGGACTCTTCGGCGGCCTTCTGGACGTCGGCCTGGTGACCGCTGGCGTCGATGGCCATGACCACCACCGA
>JAYUKI010000818.1:0-3400 GCA_043764595.1 Myxococcales bacterium
CATGGCGGGACCTCTGCGCGAAGGCATCTACGAGCATGTGATCACGCGTGGGCTCGCTTCGGCGCTGGAGGGTGTGGGCGAGCTGCGGGTGGATCTGGCCACGATCGAGAAGGTCGATTTGCCTCGTGTGTTGGCGCGCCACATCGCACGGGAGATCGAGATTCGGCTTCGCGACGTGGCGGATCCCGAGGACCAAATGGCGCTCGCCAACGCGCTGCTCGCCGCGCTGGAGGCGAGTGGTGCGAGTGGTGCGAGTGACGAGGAGGAGGCCGACGACGGCGCGAGGGTGGACCGTGCGCAGCGGCTGCACGCGATTTACCGCGCGTTGCCGCCCGTGCGCCCGATGACGCCACTCGGGGAGAGCACGCTCCTCACGCGGAGCTCGAAGGATCCCGTGCTGGGGCACGAGCTGAAGAGCGAGATCGCGTCTTCGGACACGGTCGACGTGATTGCCGCGTTCATCACGATGGGTGGCATTCGCCAGGTGTGGCCGGAGCTGGAAGCGCTCTCGAATCGGGGCGGCAAGGTGCGTGTGCTCACCACGGTGTTCACGGGATCGACCGAGGTGCGCGCGGTGGATGCGCTTGCGAAGCTGCCTGGCTGCGAGGTTCGCATCTCGTACGACGTCGAGCGCACGCGGCTCCACGCGAAGGCATGGCTCTTCTCGCGCGACCGCGGCGGGGAGGACTTGCACACGGCCTACGTGGGCTCGGCGAACCTCACGCATACCGCGCTCTCGTCTGGCCAAGAATGGACCATCAAAGCGAGCGCGGGAGACTTGCCGGACGTGGTGCGCAAGTTCCGCGGCACGTTCGAGGCGCTCTGGAACGATCCCGAGTTCGAGGCCTACGACAGCTCCGAAGCCGCGCGGGAGAAGCTACGTGCCGCCCTCGCGGACGAGCGTGGAGGCGATGGCGCCGACCGCGTGCTGCCGATGCCCTCGACGTTTCGGCCAAAGGGGTATCAGCGGGACATTCTGGACAAGCTCGTGGCCGAGCGAGAGCTCCACGGGCACAAACGGAATCTGGTGGTCGCGGCTACGGGGACCGGGAAGACGGTGATCGCCGCGTTCGACTACGCGGGGATTTGCGAGCGGATGGGGACGCGGCCGCGGATGCTCTTTTTGGCGCATCGGAAGGAGATTTTGGAGCAAGCACGGGACACGTTTCGGCGTGTGCTTCGGGATGGCGCGTTCGGGGAGATGTGGGTTGACGGGGAGACGCCGGAGCGATTCGAACACGTGTTTGCGTCGGTGCAGACGGCGACGCGCTCGCTCGAGAAGCTGCTCGCGGCCGACCACTTTCACTACGTGGTGATCGACGAGTGCCACCACCTTCCGGCCGAGTCGTACCAGCGCATGATGCGGTATCTCGCGCCGGAGATTCTCCTCGGCATCACGGCGACGCCCGAGCGCTCCGACGGTCGTTCGCTTCTTCCGGACTTCGGGGATCGTGTGGCGGCCGAGCTTCGGCTTTGGCACGCACTGGAGAGGGAGCTCCTTGTCCCCTTCGAGTATTATGGCCTCTCCGACGGAGTGGACCTCTCGCAGGTGAAGTGGTCGCGCACGGGCTACGGCGCCGCCGAGCTCGAGCAGCTCTATACGGGCAACGAGGCGCGCGTAGACGTGATCGTGGCGCAGCTCGCGTCGCGCGTGGGTCGCCTCGACCAGATGCGAGCGATCGCGTTCTGCGTCTCCGTGGATCACGCCGAGTTTATGGCGCGTGCGTTCGAGGCCCGAGGCATTCCCGCCGTGGCGGTGCACGGGCAGACCGATGCGGAGCTGCGCAACGCGGCCCGAGCGAGGCTCGAGCGCGGGGAAATACAGGTCATCTGCACGTGCGATTTGTACAACGAGGGAGTCGATCTTCCCTTCGTGGACACGCTGCTCCTGTTGCGGCCCACGGCGAGCGCAACGCTGTTCATGCAGCAGCTCGGGCGAGGGCTTCGCCTCGCCGAGGGAAAGACGAGCTGCCTCGTGCTCGACTTCATTGGCCAGCATCGCGCGGAGTTTCGGTTCGATGAGATGTACGAGGCGCTGACTGGGGTGCCAAAGGCGAAGCTGGAGGCGGCGGTGGCAGCGGGCTTCCCGTTCTTGCCTTCCGCCTGTGTGCTCGAGCTGGATGCAGTGGCGCAGAAGACCGTGCTGGCGAGCTTGAAGCGCCAGGTGCCCACGGTGGACCACCTGGTTCGTGAGCTGAAGGAGCTCGCGCGGACGCACGGCGAGAAGGGCAAGGGCCTGCCCACCCTAGCGGAGTACTTGGCGGCCTCGGGGCGCGCGGTGGAGGACGTGTACCGCGCGGGAGGCTTTACGTACCTGCTTGGGCGCGCGGGCCTTGCGGCGGTGCCGGACGAGGAGCTGAGCGATCTGAGCCGACGCCTAGGCTGGCTCTCCCACGTGGACGAGCCTTCGCGCCTCACGGTGTGGAAGGCGGCGATCGCGGAGGACGCGTTTCCAAAGGAGTACGAGAAGCGCCTGATGATGCTGGACTACCAGCTCAACCACCGAGGCGAATTGCGCGACGTAGCGACCGTGCGCGCATATCTGAGGCCAGGGATCGTGGAGGAGGTGCGCGGGCTCACCGAGGTGCTGGAGGACCGAGTGGCGTATGCCCCCGATGAGTACCCGGTGCCCGAGTGGCCCCTAGCCCTGCATAGGCACTATTCGCGGCGGGAGATCATGGCCGCGATTGGCTTCGTGAAGGTGGGCGAGAAGGGCCGAATGCCCCAAGGTGGCATTCTGAAGTTGCCAGACCAGAAGCGGGAGCTTTTGTTTGTGACCTTGGACAAGAGCGCCAAGAGCTTCTCGCCGAGCACGCAGTACCGGGACTATTGGATTAGCGACGAGCTGTTCCACTGGGAGACCCAGGCGGCGGCGTCGCACACGAAGGCAAGTGGGAAGCGGTACACGGAGAGTCCGGGCAACGGGTGGCGGTTCTTTTTGTTTGTGAGGGAGGATACGGAGGGGACGTATCGGTTCTATGGGGAGGTCCGGATGAAGAGCTGGGAGGGGGATAGGCCTATTGGGGTGGTTTGGGAGCGCGCAAACTCGAGCTGAAAGGCTGAGTCGAAAGGCGCGGATTCATCGTTCCTTTTCAACAACCTAGCGTGACCGTGACCCGCATTCTCGAATGCTTCCCGGAGCCCCATGAGCCGGTACTGCACCAGCGGAAAACGCCCAGCGGCCGCCGCTAAATTGCGAGCGCGGTACCCCAAATCGACCGAGCCAACACCAGGCGTGTAGCCAGCACGGGCGCAGCTTCAGCCCGTCACGAAGGTAGACAATCCATGCACCTGGAAGACCTCCTAACACTACTGCTCGATGTTGAGCACGCGACGTGAAGGTTCCGTGGTCGCCACACGCATCGCATTTGGCGTATCCGGATCGCGGGAACGGTGACAC
>JAYUKI010000819.1:0-11897 GCA_043764595.1 Myxococcales bacterium
GCGCATGTTCGCGATCATCATCAGCGAGAAGGGCGGCCCAGAGCGCCGCGAAGCCTACGACAAGAGCGAGATCAACGTAGGTCGCGTCCAGGGCAACGACTTGATGCTGCCGAAAGGCAACGTCTCGAAGCACCACGCGCGGCTCTTGTTCCGCGACGGTCGCTTCATCGTGACCGACCTCAAGAGCACCAACGGCACATACGTCAACGGCAAGAAGATCGCGCAAGCGACCGTCGTCCGAGAGGGCGACAAGATCTTCATCGGCGACTTCGTGATTCGTTTGGAAGGCTCCCAAGAGGCCGGCGGACCCCCACCACCGGACCCTAGCGTGCACGACGAGAGCACGCTCGCGCGCGAGCATCAGCCCGCGCCGCCTCCCTTAGCGGCGCCGATGGCCCCCATGGCCCCCATGGCTTCCCCCGCGCCTCCACCGCAGGCGCAACCCATGCCGCGACCCATGGCGAATGGTCCTGCGGTGACCTTGAAAGCTTCGACCCATCCGCCTGGAGCCCGTCCGGTTCCGGGCCGCAGCGAAGCTTCGGTGGTCCAACCCGCCGAAGAAGCGGACGACAGCGAGATCCACAAGCCTCGCATGGTTCAGCCTGGCGCCTCCGCGCCGCGTCAACAAACGATGCCGTTGAACCAAGTGGCCCCGCTCGCCGCCCAAATGCTCCGCAGTCCCAGTGCTGCTGCTGGGCCGCCGCCACTTCCATCGGAGGTTCAAGCTCCGAACATGCCTACGGGTATTCCGCCCCGCGAAGCACCGCAAATGGCACCACAGCCAGCGGCGGCCCGTCGGAACTCGGCTCCCCCCGGACGTCCAGAGTCGATGCCACCTCCGCCGGTCCGTGCTCCGCAGCCGTCGGCGGTTCGAGAGCCGCCCCCGCCTCTCCAGGTGCCCGCCGGTGCCCGCGAGACGATTGCTCGCGAGGTGGCTCCAGCGGTGCGGGAAGCGTCCATCCCTCCGCCCAACCGAAAGCCCGCCCCTCCGCCGGTCCAGTCAGGCAAGACGGACGCCCTTGCCAGCCTCGCAGCGCGTGTGGCTCAGGCTGTCGATCTAGCTCCGCTGCGTAGTCCGGGGAAGGTCCCCGACGCTCTCGTGAAGCGCTTCGAGTCGGTCGCCCGCGACCAAGCCAAAGCGATGCAATCCGAAGGCGCCCTCCCCGGCGTCGATGGCGAAGCCCTCTCGCGTGATTTGATGTCCGAGCTCGTCGGGCTCGGTCCTGTCGGCGCCATGTTGGACGACGACGACATCGTCGAAATCCACGCTCAGCGTTACGACCGAGTCATCGTCACAAGAGGCAGCTCGTCCGGACCTGCGGACGTCGGGTTCTCCTCCAACGAAGGCGTCGAGCGCGTTCTCGAGCGCTTGTGCGAGCTTTCGGGCGAGCCTCGTCGGCCGGACGAGCTCGTCGTAGAACGTCGGCTCGCCAACGGAGCGATGGTCTTTGGTGTGTTGCCACCCATCGCGAAGAGCTCCGTTCTCTCCGTTCGGAAGCGTCGCGTCCTCGAGGTTTCGTTCGACCAGCTCACGCGGCAAAATACCTTGTCGCGCCCCATGTCGGTCTTTCTCGAGGCCGTCGTCACGGGTCGACTGAACGCCCTCGTGCTCGGCCCCTCTTCCGCGGACCTCGTGTCTTTCGTGGCGGCCTTCGTGCACGCTGCGGGAGCGCAAGATCGAATCGCCATCGTGGAAGATCACGAAGAGCTGATCGCGGCTCAAGCCAGCGTCTCGTCGTTTCGTCGTGGCTCCGGCGCGGAGGCCGTTCACGCGGCTGCCCGAACCCGCCCCGATCGGCTCGTGGTGACGCGCCTCGGGGGCTCGGCACTTGGGGCGACGTTCGACGCGGTAGGCGAAGGTTGTGAAGGGGTCGTGGCCGCGTTTGCGGCGAGCAGCCTGCGCAGCGGGCTCTCCCGCCTCGCCACGCAGCTCGTTCTCCAGCGACCAGGCCTCGGGGCCGAAGCTGCACGCGAGCTCGTTGCGGAGTCCTTCGACACCGTCATAGAGGTCGGTGCCTCGCCCGATGGCCGTCGTCGGGTGTTGCGCATCGCCGAGGTCACCACTGATGCCAAAGGGTTCACGACCCGCGATGTCTTCTCGTTCAACGAGACCGACTCGAGCTTCTCCCCCTCGGGCGTGGTCCCACGAGCGGCTTCGGAGCTCGGCGGACGGGGGGTGAAACTCGACGCCTCCCTCTTCAAACGCGCGGCAAAGTAGCCGTCGTCCCACCGCCTCTTGAACCGGGGAGCCCTTGCTCCTCGGTTTTTTTTGCCCGAATCGCGCGCTGAGATCGCACGAAACGGGCTGAAAAACGAAGGTCCCTCGTGCCATCGGCTCGAGGGACCTGCGGGATGCGCCCGTGCGCACTTACGAGGGAAGGCTCACGCCTCGGCGACGGCCTCCGACACGGGTTCCTCGACCTCGACGGCCCGCTTGTAGCCGCACTCCTTGTTTGCACAAACGATGAGCGGCTTCGCCTTGTTTCCTCCATAGAGGAGGAAGGGCGCTTGGCAGGCCGGGCAGGGCTCGGGGATGGGCTTTTGCCAGAGCTTGAAGTCACACTTCAGCGCTTCGTTCGCGTAGTTCGAGCAGCCGAAGAAGGTCTTTCCGCCCTTCTTCTTCGAGCGAACCTCGATGATGTCGCCACCGCATTTCGGGCAGGGAACACCGAGCGGCACGGGGCGAGCGTTCTTGCACTCGGGGTACCCCGTGCACGAGAGAAACTCACCGTAGCGACCGCTGCGGATGATCATCATTTTCCCGCACTTGTCGCAGTTCACGCCGCTCTCGCGTGCGGGAGCCGCGCCTTTGCCGTCCGGACCAAGGTCGCGCGTGTTCTTGCACTTCGGGTAGTTCGAACAGCCGAGGAACCAGCCGTTCTTGGACCAGCGCTTCATCATCTCGCCAGCGGGCAACGCTTTGAGCTTCGCGTCCTCACTCTTGGGCCCACAGACCTCGCAGATCTCGCCGGTCGGCTCGGGCTCGGGATTCCAGCGCTTCGACTTCTTGCCGATATCGAGCTGATCCCGGAAGCGCTTGTAGAAGCGACCGAGGAGCGTCGTTCGCTGGACCGTGCCGGCTTCGACCTCGTCGAGCTCTTGTTCCATGCTCGACGTGAAGGCAGGGTCCATGAAGTCGAGCTGACTATTGACCAAGCCGTCCACGACGTACTTGCCCAACATCGAAGGACGGAAGCTGCGGTTGTCGAGCTTCTCGACGTAGTCCCGCGCCTGGACCTTGCTGATGATTTCGGCGTACGTGCTGGGGCGCCCGATGCCACGCTCTTCGAGCTCGCGGACGAGCGAGCCCTCGTTGTAGCGGGGGGGTGGCTGCGTGAACTTCTGCTCGGCGAGGACGCCCGGTGGAGTCACGAGCGCGAGGTTTGCGCCTTGTTTCAGGGGCGGAAGGTCGCCCGCGCCTTCTTCCTGCGCCGGCTTGCCTTCGGCTTGGGCGGCCTTGGCGGCGTCGTCGTCCTCGCCCGCCTGGGTCGACTGGTTCGACGCGCCGTAGACGTCGAGCCAACCTCCGAACTTGAGGACACGCCCGCTGACGCGAAGGCCGTACGTGGCAGCCTTGGCGGCGGCTTCGATGTCGACCGCGGTTTGGTCGTAGACCGCGTCGCTCATTTGGCTCGCGACGAAGCGGTCCCAGATGAGCTTGTAGAGCTTGTACTGCTCGTCTTTGAGGTGCTTTTTGACCGAGTCCGGGGGCATTTCGAGCGACGCAGGACGGATGGCTTCGTGGGCGTCCTGAGTGTTCTTCTTCGACTTGAAGGTGTTTGGTTGCGCCGGCACGTGCGCCTTGCCGAACGTAGTCGTGACGTACTCGCGCGCCGCGGCCTGGGCCTCCGGGGACACCCGGGTCGAGTCCGTACGCATGTACGTAATGAGGCCGACGGTGCCGCCCTCTTTGCCGAGGTCGACGCCCTCGTAGAGATTCTGCGCGACTTGCATCGTGCGCTTCGCGCCGAACCCGAGGCGGTTTACCGCGTCTTGCTGGAGCTTGCTCGTGGAGTACGGAGCAGGAGCCTTTCGCTTGCGCTCGGAGGTGGTGACCTTGGTCACACGGTAGGTGGCGCCTTCGAGGGCGGCCTTCGTGTCTCCGGCGGTCTTGCCTTCGCCCACTTCGAGCTTCTCGCCGTCTTTCGAGACGAGCCGCGCGAAGAACGGGTGAGCTTTTTTTGCTCCGGCATCGGCCAGGTGGACGCCGATGTTCCAGTATTCGACGGGCTTGAACGCTTCGATCTCTCGCTCACGGTCCACGATGAGACGAAGGGCCACACTCTGCACACGTCCCGCAGAGAGACCGAACGCCAGCTTCGACCACACAAGGGCCGACACGTCGTACCCTACAATGCGGTCCAGCACGCGCCTTGCACGCTGTGCGTCATAGAGATTGTGGTCCAACGCACGTGGCGTAGCCACTCCTCGCTGAACGCCGTTCTTCGTGATCTCGTGAAACTCGACGCGCTTCGCCTTGGTGGGATCGGGCGTAAGCTCCTCCGCGAGGTGCCACGCGATCGCCTCGCCCTCACGATCGGGGTCGGTCGCGATGAGGACATCGTCGGCGTCTTTGGCGGCAACCTTCAGCTCGGCGAGAACTTTCTCTTTTCCTGGAACAATTTCATAGGTTTCCAGAAAGCCGTTCTCGATGTCGATGCCCATCTTTTTGGGGAGGTCTTTGATGTGCCCCTTTGAGGCCAACACCTCGTAGCCCGGTCCGAGGTACTTCTTGATCGTCTTCGCTTTTGCGGGCGATTCGACGACAACGAGCGTTTTCCCCATACTTCCTCGGAAGGCCGCTCGTTCAATCCGAGCTAGGCCGAAAAATTGCACAACCACGACCATGGTGACGCTGACGGAGACGGAGACAGTGACGGAGACGGAATCTGACCCGTCAGAAGCCGGCTATTTTCCGACCCGACTGAAAAAACCTAAGGGGCCCTCTTCTACTACGTTCTCCAACGTGAGCGTCAAGAGCGCCGTCGTGACCTGGATCACGGTTAGCCCAGCGGCCTCGGCCAACTCGTCGCGGTGGCGAGGCTCACGATCGAGCACCTTTAGCAGCGCACCGTGTGAGCCTGGAGGTGGGCTGCTGTCTTCGTCGGAGACGGGCGAAGCGAGCTCGTGGAAGCCGAACGACAGGGACGTTTTGGGGGAGAGCTCCTCCGCCTTCAGGAACTTCGGCACCGAGACGAGCGGCCTTGCTCCGCGTTCGAGCTCGCCTAGGGAGCCTTCGAATCCACGGGCCGTCCAAGGTGCCTGAGGGACCACCCAAATTCGGCGACCAAGTTTGCGAGCCCAGGCTGCCGCATTCAGGGCGCCCGAGCCAAGGCCAGCCTGAACCACCACTACTGCGCTTGAAAGCGCGACCAAGAGGCCATTGCGGCGGAGAAAGTGGGCTGTCCGAGCCTGGGCGTCGTCTGCGAAGGGCCAAACCATCGCGCCCTCGGACGCCGCGATGCGGTCGTAGAGGTCGGAGTGCTGGGGCGGGAACACATGGTTCTTTCCCGTAGCCACCACGGCTACCGTGCGGCCACTCGCGGCGAGGGCGCCTTCATGGGCAGCGGCGTCGATTCCTAGTGCACCGCCTGACACGACGATGCCTCCGGCATTTGCCACGGCGCGTCCAAGCTCGTAGGCAAACTCGCGTGCACCCTCGGACGGCTTGCGCGTGCCGACGATGGCCACTGCGCTGCCGATCGGGACGAGCCGCGAGACTGTGATCGTACCGGGCTTCGAGATCTGTTTCAGCGCGCGGGGGTAGTCGGGATGGTCGGGAGCCAGCGTGAGCATGCCGCTCTGTCGACGGAACCGCGACTTTCGTTGCTACGGCTCGAAAGAAAAGGCTCGCGGTCGCCCTTTTGGCGAAGCGAGCCTGGTCCCTGGCGAACGTTTGGCTACTGGCGGGCTATTGGCGGACGAAGTGAAACGGAATCACGGCTTGTCCCCCGCCGTCGAACTTCCAACCGCGCACGTGGTTCTCGACGCACTTGGCGACCGCGGGGTCATCGCCCGAGGCCGAAGCGGAGGATACGTGTCCGTCGCCCCCGACCGTCACCGAGACGTTGATGTTGGCACTTGGCTTGTTGTCGCCACCGTTGTCCCAACACTTGCGCTTCACGGCCGCTTTGTAGTTGGCCACCGTGCGTTGAATCGAAGCCGCATCGAGCGCTTGCCCGGTTCCGCTTCCTGGGCCTGCGGTTCCGCCTCCCGGGCCTGCGGTCTTGCCGGTGTTGCTCCCAGTGAGCAGGGCCGACAAGTCGACCTTGGCGGGCGAGCTTGAGGCAGGAGCCGCTGCGGTCGCCTTCGGACCCGTGCCACCCATGGCGATATTTTGAGCCACTGGAGCCGCCGCATCCACGTCTGTTGTCGCGACGGCGGTTTCCGTTGGGCCGGCGCTCGGCGGCGCCGTGACAGCTGCCGCAACCGAGCTTGGTTGAGCTGCCGTGCCGTTCGTCGCGACGGGCTTGTCGGTCTTGAACGTGAGGACTGCCGCCGTGATGCCGAAGGCCGTCGCAAGTACCAACACGGCAATGAAGAAGAGCGGGGGCCCTTTCTTCTGCTGCTGCTGGGGCGGGGGAGCGAGCGAGTCGGAGGCAGGAACGGGGGCGAACCGTGGTTCGACCAGAGCCGGGGCGGGAGGAAACGCGAACGGATCCGAAACCGGCGAAACCGGCGAAACCGGCGAAATCGGCGAAATCACAGGCGCTGCGAACGGATCGGCTACCGCCATTGGGGCCGAGGCCGCGAAGGGATCGATTCCGGCGAAAGGATTCGATGACGGTGAGGCCGACGGCTGAAGCGCGACGGCGGATGCCACCGCGGGCATCGGGCTCGAGGGCGCCATCGCGACCGCTGCTGCGCCGCCACCTCCGCCTCGCGAGATCGGAACCACGTTGCTGCGCGCCGCGACCGCGGCCGGGACTGGACCGAGCGGTGCCGTTTGCTGAGCCGCCGCTACGGGCGACGGTTTGAGGGCAGCACGTGGCGGCGGGGGCGTTGGCGAAGCGGTTTGTCCGCCGGTGAGGGGCTTCGGGGCCGCTGCTTCGCGGACGATCGCGGCAAGCTGAGTGATGGTCTTGACCGGCCGCCACTCCTCGAAGCCTTCTTGCCAGACAAGGGTTTCGTCGTTGATGGCTCCCGCCGACACCTTGGTGCGGAGCTCGGACAGGCGAATCGGGCCCACAGGAACACCGTTGATCGCCGCGTACCACTCCTCGGTGACCGAGGGCTCGAACGAAGCCGCCGGTGCCATCACCGTATTCTCGTCGTCGTCGTTCTGCACTTTGCGTTGGAAGGCGCCCGCGAGCGCACTGGGCGCATGCGATGCACGGGACGGACGCGCAGCGGAAAACGAAGTGGCCAGGCCCGTGCGGGGAGCCGATGAGGGATCGTCCGGGGCAGGCGGAAAGCGCGAGACGCTAGACTCGGTAACCTCGGCGCGAACCTCGATCATGTGGCCGCATTTGCGGCACTTCATGCGCACAGTTCGTCCGGCGACTTTCTCGTCGGCGATCTGGTACTTGGCCTTGCACTGGTCGCAGAGAAACTTCACGCTGCACCGCCTTCTGCCGCAACGCGCGACCCCGGTTCCTTTGGAGAATACCCGGCTAGACGCTCGAACGTTGCGCTTCGATCGAAAATAGTTCCGTTCAAAGCGAAAAGCACCTTTGCCTACATGTGGGACGGGGCCTGCGACGGGCTGTCAGGACGAGAGCTTCGCAAGGTGGATTTCGATGCGCTCCCGAGTCGTGGGGTCGGGGGCCACGGCGAGGGCTCGCTCCCACAGCCCCACCGCGCGCCCCCGAAAGCCTGCTTTTTCGTGCAAGAGCGCGAGGTTTTTCAGGGCCGGGAAGTAGGTTGGCTCGAGCGAAAGCGCGTGCTCGATCTCGGTGATGGCCTCGTGGAGCTTGCCCACTTGTCCCAACGTGAGGCCCATCTGATAGCGGGCCCGAAAGCTGTTGGGACACCCGGCCACCGCGCGCTGCAGGATCGCGATGCTGTCCTCGTACCGCTTCTCCTGAAACGCACGCGCTCCATCGAGGAGCAGGGCCTCGAGATCGATGCTGTCGTCCGGTCGGGAAACGCGCCCTCCGTGGTGGGGTGAAGGCTCGGCATCCCGTATGGAAAGGGTCTCGTCGGAGGCTGCCCCTCGGAGGTTGTCGTCGGTGAAGACGGCTGCGTCATCCGACCGCTTTTCCGACGGCAAAAACGTCGCCAGCCCGAGCAGCGTTTCCCGGTTCTCGGCGGTGCGTGCGTGCCGACCGTAGTAGGTCTCCTTGCCGCTCTTCGCGGCGCCGTAGGCGTCGTCCAGCGCACGGTGAAGTGGAAGTGAAAGGGCGACGTAGGGGCTCACCGCGCGGCCCGTGAGCGCCGCAATCTGTTCGACGAGGGCCGTGTCGTCCGGGTTCGCGAAGGCGACCAGCACACGGGTCTCGTCCGCGAACAAGACGAGGGCCTTGCGCCTTTTTGCGAAGTCCTCCGACAGCAGCAAGTGCGCCGTGGAGATGCCGATTCGTTCGACGTCCACGGCGGGCACGCCGAGCTGCTCGGACAACCCTCGAAGCGCGTCGGATTCGCGCATCAACCCACGCGCAATCAGACGCGAAGCGAGCGGCAGGTTCGCCGAAGGCCCCTTTCCCGGATCCGCGAGCGTGCGGTCGAGATCGGCTTGGGTCACCATCTGCCTTTTCAGCAGTATTTTCCCGAGCTGCTTCTTTTCGTCGCTCATCCCCCGAATCCTTAACCTTTCATGGTAGCGCAGAACGCGCCCCTCGGGGAGAGTGCGTGCGGCCTCCCTCGAAAAGGGCCCTTCGGAGGCCGCTTCTAGTAGCTAGTAGCCACGAGAGTCGGCGGGTACGGTGCGGGGCCCATTCCTTACTGGCGATTACGGCGGGCCGTCGGCCATTCGCTGCAGGAGGTCTCTCTTGAACGCTGCGAACCTGCCGCTCTTGATGCTCTCCCGGGCGAGCCTTGTGAGCTCGCCATAAAAATGGAGGTTGTGGAGCGACAATAGGCGGAGCACCAAGATCTCCTTGGCGAGGTAAAGGTGCCGGAAGTACGCGCGCGAGTAGCCGCCCGTGCACGCGGCGCACGTGCACTCCGGGTCCAGAGGACCCGTGTCGTCTTTGTAGCGTGCCTGCTTGATGACCACTTTTCCGAACCGCGTGAGCGCTTGGCCGTTTCGCGCGTTTCGCGTGGGGAGCACGCAGTCGAACATGTCGATTCCGGCTTCGATCCCGGCGAGAAGGTCTTGGGGCGTTCCCACTCCCATCAAGTAGCGTGGGCGCTCGGGGTCGACCTTGTGGGCCACGAGCGCGAGCGTCTCGACCATGCGTTCGATGGGCTCGCCGACCGAGAACCCGCCGAGCGCGAGGCCATCGAACGGGAGCTCGGCGAGCTCTTGGGCGTGTGCGATGCGGAGGTCGGGAAAACATGCGCCTTGCACGATTCCGAAGAGCGCTTGTTTTTCCGGACGTGGGGCCGCTAGGGCACGTCTTGCCCAACGCGTCGTGCGCTCCACGGCCGCTGCCACCAAGTCGCGGGGGGACTCTCCTGGTGGACACACGTCGAGTTGCATCTGGATGTCGGCACCAAGGAGGCCCTGCACCCGCACGGCTTCTTCCGGCGACAAGTGGTGCTTCGAGCCGTCGAGGTGGGAGCGGAAGGTGAAGCCGTCTTCGGCGGGCAACACGAGGCTTGGGTTCTTCGGTTGTGCCTTCGGGGCGGAGCCGCTTTGGGCGTCCCGCGCTCCCGGCTTTCGCTGGGAGAGGGAAAACGCCTGAAATCCGCCCGAATCGGTCAGCATGGCGCGTTTCCACTGCGTGAATCCGTGGAGGCCCCCGTGGGCCGCGACGGCCTCGGGGCCGGGACGAAGCCAGAGGTGGTACGTGTTCCCGAGGACGATGCTCGCGCCAGTGCTCGCGACCTCTTGGGGAGTCAGGGTCTTTACCGAGCCCTGCGTGCCGACGGGCATGAAGGTCGGAGTCTCGACCACGGCGTGCGGAGTGGTGAAGATGCCCGTACGAGCGTGGCCCTCGGTGGCCAGGACGTCGAACGAGAAGCCAGGCGTACGCGGCTTCACGTGGCGCCTTTCGAGCTGGCCCGCGCGAGGAACATGGCATCGCCGTAGGAGAAGAACCGCATCTTCGTGCGTACGGCGTGACGGTATGCGGCGAGCACGCGCTCGTGCCCACCGAATGCGCACACGAGCGCGAGCAAGGTCGACTGCGGGAGGTGGAAATTCGTGAAGAGCATGTCGACGATCGAGAACGTGTAGCCAGGTTGGATGAGCAAGCGGGTCTCTTCGGAGGTCACGGCGCGCACGTGCCGTGGCCGGTCGGGGTCTTTTGCGCTTTCGAGTGCGCGAGCGACCGTCGTGCCGATGGCCACGACGGGTCGGTTCTCCTCACGAGCGAGCGCGATCGCTCTCACCGTGGCTTGGGGAATCGTGAAGGTTTCCGAGTGCATGGGATGGTCGTCGAGGTCTTCGACCGTCACGGGCGAAAACGTCCCGAGCCCGACGTGGAGGGTGACGCTTGCGGTCATCACGCCCTTTTCTGCGAATCGGCCGAGGAGAGCGCGTGTCACGTGGAGACCGGCGGTGGGGGCAGCGACGGCGCCATCTTCGCGCGCAAAGACGGTCTGGTAGCGTTCTTCGTCTTCGGCCGTCGCGAGGCGCTTGATGTAGGGAGGGAGCGGTACGTGGCCTTCACGAGCGATCGCTTCGTCGACCGTTGCGCCGTCCGTCGTCGTGAGGTCGACGCGCAAGAGGCCCTGTTCCTCGTCGCGTCCGCGCACTTCGATTCGGAGGCTTCCTGCCTCGATGACGGTGCCTTCGCGGAGCGCTTTCGAGGCCTTTCCGAGGGCGAAATATCCGCCCTCGGGACGCTTTCGCACCAGGAAGATCTCCGCTTTTCCGCCAGTGCCGACCTTGTGGCCGAGGAGGCGTGCCTTCGTGACGCGCGTGTCGTTCAGCACGACGAGCGCCCCCTTCGGGACGAACGACGCCAGCTCTCGAACGGTGCTCTCGAGGAGGGAGGGGGCCTGTCCCGTTTCGGCGAGAGGCTCGAGCACGAGAAGCCGCGCTCCGTCCCGCTCTTTCGGAGGCTGGGTGGCGACGAGCTCCTCTGGGAGCGCGTAGTCGAACGCGTCGATCCGCATGGCGATCCGAAATCAGCCCTTGGGCTCGTAGCTCACGTTGAGCCGGGTCATCTTGCGCCAGAGTGTGGTCGGCGATACCGCCAAGAGCTCTGCGGCGCGCTCACGATTTCCGTCCGAGTCGCGAAGTGCTTCTTCGATGGCCGTTCGTTCGGCGGCGTCCACCGTCTCGGCGAGCGACCGTCCGGACCCTCGCGGTCGCGCCGGCTCCTGTGGAGCGTTCGCGTGGGGCAGAAGGTCATCCGGATGGATGACGCCATTTTGAATGAGCGCGACGGCCTGTTCCACCATGTGCTCGAGCTCGCGAACGTTGCCTGGGAAGGCGTATTGCTGGAGGACTTCGGTCACACGGTCGTCGAAGCGGGCCTTCACGCCCATCTTCTTGTTGTACTTTGCAATGAAGTGACCGAGGAGCTCGGGGAGGTCTTCCATGCGCTCGCGCATCGGCGGAAGCTGGAACCTGGCGACGTTTAGTCGGTAGTAGAGGTCCTGCCGGAACCGCTTCTCGGCGATGGCCGGCAAGAGGTCTTGATTGGTGGCTGCGATGATTCGAACGTCGACCTTGATGGCCTTGTTCTCGCCGACGCGGCGCACCTCGTGCTCCTGGATGGCACGAAGGAGCTTGGCTTGGAAGGCGAGGGGAGTCTCGCCGATTTCGTCGAAGAAGAACGTGCCGCCTTCGGCCTCCTCGAAGAGCCCTTTGCGGGCGCTGACGGCGCCTGTGAACGAGCCGC
>JAYUKI010000820.1:0-11895 GCA_043764595.1 Myxococcales bacterium
CGAACCACGCGCCGCTTTCTTCGTGGGTAATGGCATAGCCGCCCCCTTCCAGCGCGCGCACGTCGGTCACCGTGCGCATGGGCTCGACTTTGGCGCCCAACTTCTCGGCAAAGTAGAGGTAGTTTTTGTCGAGGGTGTTTTTTGCGCCGTGACGACATCCGACCATGCACCCGCCGCACAAGGTACAGCCCGTACGATTGGGTCCTTGGCCATTGAAATACGGGTCTTTGGCGTCTTCGCCTCGCTCGCCGAAGTACACCGCAACGGGCGTGCGAACGTACGTGTCCTCGCGGTTCATCTTTTTGGCGATGCTCTTCAAGAGCACGTCGGGCTCGCCCTCGAAGGGGTTCTGCGTGACCCCGAGCATGTATTGCGCCATGCGGTAGTGGGGCATGAGCGCGACTTTCCAGTCTTTGATGCCCGACCACTGGGAAGCCGAAAAAAACGCGTCCGGCGGCACATAGAGGGTATTCGCGTAGACGAGGGAGCCGCCGCCCACACCCGCGCCCGAGAGCACGAACACGTCGGACAGGAACGACAGGCGCAAGATGCCGAAGCACTTGGCCGCCGGCATCCACAAGGACTTCTTGATGTCCCAGTTCGTCTTCGGGAAGTCACGCTGCGAAAAGCGCGCGCCTCGCTCGAGCACCGTGACCGAATATCCCTTTTCCGAGAGACGAAGCGCCGAGACGCTACCGCCGAAGCCGGAGCCCACAATCAGGAAATCGACGTCGAAATGGTCTGCCATCCTGGAGGTAGCCTAGCAGGACGCATCGACTCCAACCCGACCGCTTTCCACGCCTTCCACCCGTTCAACGTCTGCGCTCGAGCTAGAGCTACAAACGGGTTTTCGGACCGAGGATTTCGCTGGGTTAGCAAGCATCGCTAGGATGCGACGACGACGGATACGACCCTTGGAAGTCCCCGACGGGGGGCTCTCGTATCCGAGGAGGAGCGACAACGCGAGGCGACGCTAAACCGGCGAAAGACGGCGGGATTCAATCTACTCGCTGGAGCAACTGGAGCAGAAACGAATCGGCAAAGCGGCACTCGACAGCGTACGGCCAAGTGGCGGACGGACCGATGCGGTCAGCGAGGCGACCCGACGGACGGAAGCGGAGCTCGGCTCGCCGACCAACGCGCGGCGAAGGCAAGGCCCCCCGCGACGAGCACCATCATCCCGAGGAGGAAGATGAGCCAAGGCGGGAGGGTGCGCCTCTGCGCCTTGTCTCCAGGCCGCGCGCCAGGCTCGGAATGTGGCGGCTCACTCGCGGCGGTTGGCGAACGGCCCACCGTGGCAAGGGTCTTCTCGAGCTGTGGGCCACGAACGAACGCCTCCGTCGGCGGTTCCGGCGCTTCGCGTCGCAGCGCGACGGTAGTAGCCAGCGGGAAGACGACTTCGGTGTCCATCGGGGCTTCGTGCCGTACGGTCGGATGGGTGTCCTGGGACACCTCGCGTTTTGGCTTCCCTTCCCAAGCGTCGATTTCGCAAGCCGTCGAGCGAAGGGCGTCGAGCATCTCGGCCGCAGAGGCATACCGACGATTGATATCGAAGGAACAGGCCCTTTCGAGCACGTCGAGGAACCCTCGTGGGGCCTCGATACCAACGGCGGCCGCCTTCGGCAAAGGGCAGAGTGCAGCAAGCGCGAGCTCGTTTCCCCCACGAAGTGGGCTCCCGTGCAAAAGCACGAGCCCCGTCGCTCCAACGGCAAAGACGTCGGTCGGCGGACCAAGGGCCTCTCTCTGTCCGAGGGCTTGCTCGGGTGGCATGAAAGCCGGTGTCCCGAGAACCATTCCAGTCGCCGTGAGCTGCGACAGCTTGTCGGCCCGCGCGATGCCAAAGTCCAGAACCCGAAGTGTTCCGTCTTTGCAGACGAACAAGTTCGACGGCTTGATGTCGCGGTGGAGAATGCCCAGTTGGTGCGCCTTCGCCAACACCGAGAGCGTACCTTCGAGAATCAGATACACTTCGCCAGGGGACGACTTTTGACGGTGCTTGAGGCGATGCCCCACGCACTCGCCTTCGAGAAGCTCCATCACGAAATAGGGCAATCCAAGCTCGTCGACCCCATCGTCGTAAATGCGCACGATGCCAGGATGCGCGACCTTGTTCGCGACGTACGGCTCCTGACGGAACCGTTCGAGCTCGGCAGGGGCCAAGGAATAGGAGGCGTGCACGACCTTGAGTGCGCACCGATGCCCATTTCGGTGCGTGGCCGCGTATACGGCCGCACTCCCACCGACGCCCAGGAGCGCAGAGAGCGTGTACCGACCGATCGATCGACCGACACGCGCATCGAGCTGGGCCGCCTGAAGCTCCACCCGTAGAAGCTATCATGGCCTATCGTCGAGGCGCCGATTTCGACCCGGACGGCGTCTCGAGAGCAACAAATCTAGGAATATCGTAGGGTTGGCAAGGCGCGCCACGAGCAAGCTCTAGTGGTAAAATGCGCGAAGGCCGCCTCGACGAATCGGGCGGCCCTCGGCTCGGACACGGAGGATCAGAGCGACAAGTACGTTTGGTCCTTGAGCCCGCGTTCGTAGTCCGCCAGCAGGCGCATGCCTTCGGTCGGCTTCAGTCGGTCTTGTTTGATGGCCGCATCGACTTGGGCCTTCACCTTGGCGGCGAGGTCTTTCGCGTCGTATTGGGTCATCTGGAGTACGTCGGCGACCGTATTGCCCTCGATCGTTTCTTCGATGTAGTACCCGCACTCCTCGTCATCGTCGAGGAACACATGGACTTCGTTCACGCGACCAAAGAGGTTGTGGAGATCGCCCATGATGTCTTGGTACGCCCCGGTCAGGAAGATACCCAAGTAGTAGGGCTGGCCTTCGGCCACGGGATGGAGGGCGAGGGTGTCTTGGGTGTCGTTCAGATCGATGAACTTCGACACCTTGCCGTCCGAGTCGCAGGTGATGTCGACCAGCGTCGCCGCCTGCGAAGGGCGCTCGTTCAAACGGTGAATCGGAGCGATGGGGAACATTGCGCCGAGCGCCCAATGATCGAGCAGCGACTGGAACACCGAGAAGTTGCAGATGTACTGGTCGGCGAGCTGCTTTTTCAGGTCGTCGAAGCCATCCGGCACTTCGCTCGGCTCGAGGGCGCCCGCCATTTTGTGGATTTGCTCGGCGACCTCCCAAAAGAGCTCTTCGACGCGCGCTTTGACGGGCAAGTCGAGAATTCCGAGCTCGAACGAGGTCTGCGCTTGTTCCTTCGCCGAGATGCTGTCGTGCCAACTCTCACCGAGGTTGGTCGTCGAGAGGTTCTGGAGCGTGTAGACGAGCGACTGAACGAGCTTGTGATCGTCTGCACCGAGCTCGTATTTGGTCTCGGCGGTCTTCTCGATGGCCCCGAAGGCTTCGACGACGAGGACGCTGTGGTGGGCGACGACGGCACGGCCCGATTCGCTCACGATGTGCGGGTGTGGCACACGTTCTTCGTCGCACACGTCCGCGATGCTGTGAACGACGTCGCGGGCATACTCCTCGACGCTGTAGTTCATCGACGAGTGGAACGTGCTCTTCGATCCGTCGTAGTCGATGGCCAAGCCACCTCCGACGTCGAGGTATTCGATGGGATAGCCAGCGCGACGAAGCTTCGCGTAGTGACGCGCGGCCTCACGAACGGCGCGTTTGATGATGAGAATGTCCGGCACTTGCGAGCCGATGTGGAAGTGGATGAGCTTGAAGGCGCTGGACATTCCAGCATCCTTCATGATGTCGGCGGCCTGGAGAATCTCCGTCGTGGACAGTCCAAATTTGGCACTCTCGCCACCGGACTCTGCCCACTTGCCTGCCCCGCGCGTCATGAGCCGCACACGAAGGCCGATCATCGGCTCGACACCGAGCTCTTTGGCGATTCGGCAGATGGCACGCACCTCGGAGAGTTTTTCCGCGATGAGAATCACTTTCTTCCCGAGCTTGCGCCCAAGCATCGCCGTACGGATGTAGGCATCGTCTTTGTAGCCATTGCAGACGATGAGGGACTCGTTGTCCGTGTGCACGGAGAGCGCGGCAAAGATCTCCGGCTTGCTACCGACTTCGATGCCGTAGTGAAACTTCAATCCCGCGTCGAGGATCTCCATCACCACTTCGCGAAGCTGGTTCACCTTGATCGGAAAGACTCCTCGGTACGTCCCACGGTACCGCTCTTCGGCGATCGCCGCGTTGAAGGCGTCGTTCAGGGTCTTCACGCGGTGGTGAAGGATGTCCTGGAAGCGAAGCAGCATCGGCGTCTTGAGGTTCTCTTCTTTGATCGCCGCCTGGACGACGTCGTAGATCGAGATCTTCTTGCCGCGCTCTTTGAGCGGTGCCACCTGCATGCAACCATCGGCGCCGACGTCGAAGTAGCCGGAGCCCCACCTGTCGATAAGGTAGAGGTCCTTCGCGTCTTCGGTCGTCCACGGTTCTGCCACGGCATCTTGCGCCGCGGCACCCACGACCTCGGACGACTGGGTCTGGTTCACAACTTCCACGGGACCTCCATGCGCTCGACACGGCTCGCGCGCTCTTCCGTTACCGAAAACCGAGGCGTGGTTCAATCAAAGCTTCGTGGAAAACCTCGGCGGACGCCGTTTGATCCCCCCGCGATCGGACAAGGTTTGGGTTTTGCGTAGGTCGACCGCCATCGCAATGGGGTTTCGGGCTCATCGAGCCCGCCGCGCGCGGGTGTGTACCTCAGCGCTAGCTGGGCTCACGTTCAGGCTGACACAAGCGCCTGGCTAGCAATCCCGCCGAGAGAGCACGGCGCGCATATAAGAATCCTGAGTCGCTCGGGCATGTCCCAACTCTTTTCTCGACGGCGGCGGGGTGAGACATGTGGCATCCCGATTGAGGTCGGCGGACGCCCGCCGCACTCCCGCCTCGGTTCGGCTTCCACGAAGCGGAGAATGTCAAAAAGAACGTCGGCCGCGAGCTGACGACGGCGCGTCGCGGCTGGGCATGACTGCCGTCCGGCTTCGGGAGCTCATGGGCAGTTCGGTCCGGCTCCTGGCGTTGGCGTGGCCGAAGCGCAGAAGCTCGCGCCCGTGGGATTGGACTCGACCACGACCGTGCGAACCTGGAAGCTATGGCCGGGCGACGAAGACAGCCCAAACGTGCCATACGCGGCTCGGGCTAGCGTCACCCCGCCGCGCTCGAGAAAAACCGCGCCCGTGGATCCGTTGGCCAATTGGACCCCGGACTGCGCCGAGACACCTCGGCCGTAGTCGTAGAGGACGGCCGAAGGGGGCACGCCTCCCGCCACACACGCCGTGGTCGAACGTGCGAGCACCGCAAAAGCACCGGGCGCAACGATGGCCGACGTCCCGATCGTGTGCGTGCGGCCTGCACCATCGCGAAGGACCACCCCGCGGAGCTCGAGAGGTTCGGCCGAGACGTTCGCAACTTCGATCCACTCGCCGTCGGGCTCCGCACCGGAGGGATCGAAGAGGATCTCGCTCAGAACGACGTCGCCGAAGACGGGCGCCCGGACCGTGCCCACCGGCGTGGCCGCATCGGATGCGTCCGTGGACGGAACGAGCACGGGAGCGTCGATCTCGGCGTCGTTCGTGGCGTCCGCACTGTTCGCGGGGTCGGCATCTCGCGAGGTGCCCGCGTCCAGCTCGAGGCGCGCACCGGAGCCGTCGACCTCGGCCTCGCCGTCACGAAGCTCTGCATTCGCCGACGACGGCGCGCCCGTCGACGATGCCGCGGGTGCCGAATCTTCCGAAACGGCAATGCTCGGCCCGAACGCACAAGCCGCAAGAACGAGGGAAAGCACGGGAGCGGCGAAGGCCAAACGACGGTTATGCATGGGCGTCCTTTTCGTGGCCCAGCGCGTCAGGCGGACGAACGCCGCGTGACGCTTCGGGCACGTCTCTGCGAACCGAGGCCGTCGACTTCGTCACGGAAGGTTCACGCGGAGGCGCGCTGGCAGCGCCTCTTTCGAGACGTCGCCCGCGCCAAACGAGCGGCTCTTCTCGTGGCACCTTGGACCGTGATACCCCTCTTCGCAATGCGCGTCGTTTTCCTCTCGCCGAGCTACCCCGTGGAGATGGTCCACTTCACGCGAGGCCTCGCCGAGATCGGCGCGGAAACGTATGGCGTGGGCGACGTCTCGAAAGAGGCGCTGCCCGCCAGCGTGAAACAACACCTCTCCCACTATTTGGAAGTGCCGCGCCTGCTCGACGAGGCCGACGTCATGAACCGTGTCTCCGACTGGCTGCGCGGAAAGACCGTCGATCGCGTTCTCACGAACTGGGAGCCCATGGTGCTCGTTGCCGCTCGTCTCCGCGAGCGCTGGGGCATGCCGGGAATGTCGGTCGACACCGTACGAGGCTTCCGCGACAAGCAGGTCATGAAGGAGCGTGTGCGGGCCGCAGGCCTCCGCGTGCCGCGCTCGCGGCGTGTACGAACCGCAGCCCAGGTGCACGAAGCCGCTGAAGAAATTGGCTACCCGCTCGTCATCAAGCCCATCGCGGGCGCCGGCTCGGCCGACACGTTCAAAGTGTCGAGCCTACGGGAGCTCGAAGAGGTGCTCCCACGCATCGGACACCTCGTCGAGGCAAGCTGCGAGGAATACATCGAAGGCGAAGAGCTCACCTTCGACACCCTGGCCATGGCCGGACGCCCGGTGTTCGAAAACGTCATGAGCTATTTCCCAAAGCCCCTCGAAGCGCGCACCCAAGAGTGGATAAGCCCGATGGGCATCAGTCACCGAGATCTGTCGAAACCCAAGCTCGCGGGCGGAATCGCGTTGGGACGCGCCGTATTGGACGCGCTCGCGATGGGCGACGGATTCTCGCATATGGAGTGGTTCTTGACTCCGAATGGCGAAGCCGTTTTTGGCGAGATTGCCTGCCGGCCCGGCGGAGCAAGCCTCGTCGACCAAATGAACTACTCGTGCGACGTCGACCTCTACCGCGAGTGGGCCCGTGTCGCATGTTGGGGCCACTTCGCGGAGAGCACGACGAAGAAGTACAACGTCGGAGTCGTCTTCAAGCGCGCCCGCGGCCAAGGAACGATTACCCACATCGAAGGTCTCCAGACCTGGCTGAGGGCCTGTGGGCCGTGGGTGGTCGAGGAAACGCTGCTCCGCCCGGGCACTCGGCGACGTGACTGGACACAAACCCAGGCGGCCGACGGACGTTTGCTCGTACGCCACCCGGACTGGGACGAAACGGTCCGCATGTGTCAGTCGGCAGCGAGCAACGTGCACCTGTTCGCACGCTGAAGCCAAAGCTTCCTCGGTTCCGCAGCGCAACGAGGCGCGGCGCGAGAAAAGGACTTGCTAACGAAGAGGGCGAGGCGCGGCCGCCTTTTTCCCGTGGGTCGCCTTGGCCGACCGCGGTCGTGCCTTCTCGAGGGGATGCTCGGGAACGACGTGCGCCGCCGCTTCGAGATGCGCGGGGTCGGGCGCTTTGGGCTGGCCTTCCGGCTCGGTCTTCGCAACCGGAGCCGAAGGCTGCGTTGGCTCGGGCTTGAGCCCGACCATGTACACGTGGCCATCGAGCCACCCGGTCACATAGGCGTGTCGGCCATCGTGGGCGACAGCCACACCGCTTCCGCGCTGCATTCCGTGAATTGGAAAAATCCGCGCCGTGAAGTCACGAGTGTCGACGACCGATACGCTGTTCGTCTCGACGCCGTAGTCCGCCGTGTAGATGTAGCGGCCATCGCGCGAAACCTCGAGGCTCTTGGGCGCACTACCGACGCCGACCTTCTTCGTCACGGCCATCGTGGCGACGTCGTACGCGTGGACTTGGCTTGCCATGTAACAGGAGACGTACAACGTCTTTTCGTCCGGCGAGAGCGCAAGATGGCGCGGAATGGTGCACGCTTTCACGCGAGAGTGGTCGGACAGGTCCTTGCCCTTGAAAACATCGATGCTCGCACCGTTGAAGTTCGCGACATAGAGCGTGCCTGCGCGGCTCATGGCCATTCCTCGCGGCTGCTGACCGGTCTGAAGAGTGCGCACGACCGCACCCGACCCGATGTCGATTTGCGTGACCGAGTGGCTGGCCCAATTGGCTGCAAAAAGGCTCTTTCCATCGGGGGAGAGCACTAAAATCTTGGGGTGCGTGTCGGTCTTCACTTCGCGCGTCACCGTCTTCGACGCCACGTCCACGAACTCGACCGAGTTTCGCCCGAAGTTCGACACATAGAGAGTCTTTCCGTCGGCGGACAAGACACTCTCCACGACGTTTCCGACCAGGTCGATTCGACCTTTGGGTGCCAACGTTCGGGCGTCCAGGACGGTGACGTTGTTTTTGTCCTTCTGACCGAAGTTCGTCACGTAGAGCGTGGCGCCATCCGGTGAAAGCGCAGCGCCTTTTGGCATCGAGCCGGTCTCGGCGCGGTGCAGCACCTCGACGGGAGGCGGCTTCGCGACAGCGGCGACGGGCGAAACTACGACGGCAACGGCGAGGGACACGGAGAAGAAGCGGCTCGGGGTACGCACGAGTCCAACTCTAAAGACGATGTGCCTTTCGGCCAAAATAGCTGCGGATTCCCCCGCATCGTCGGCGCGACTTGCGCGAAGTCAGTCGAGGGGGCCAATGCTCGCTTCGACGACGTTCGCCGTCGAACGGTACCGTCGATAGTACTTCGTGACTTTCACGACGTAGTCGCGCGTCTGCGGAAAGGGCGGAATGCCTTGGTGGCGCATCACCGACTCTTCGCCGGCGTTGTATCCCGCGACCGTCAACGACAAATCCCCACTGAACGTATTGGCAAGAATTCGCAAATAGCGAACACCTCCAAAAATGTTTTCCCGGGGGTCGTTGATGTCTTTGACCTGCAAACGATCGGCCGTTTGGGGCATGAGCTGCATGAGACCGCGCGCGCCCGCATAGCTCACTGCCCGAGGATCGTAGTCACTCTCCACCTTGATGACGGCGCGCACGAGGGGTTCCGGAATCTGGTAGAGCGTGGCCGCCTGACGAATCCATTCGTCGTAGCGCGTATACCTGGTGAGGTCCTTGTCCTGCGGGGCGAATGGGGTCACGCCCGCTCGGGGCGACGTTCCGTCCGCCGCGGGCGAGGTGCTCTTGATGTAGAGCTTTGCCTTGGGGTCGGGACGCGTGCTGAAATGCACGACTCCGTTCGCGTCCGTGAACTGATAAATGTCGGCCGCTGCCGTGGCGGGCAGGACGACGAGCGCGGCGAAGAAGAAGAGTCCTCGGAGCGCGCGCGTCATGGTGAAAGCGTGCCGGAAACTCGGAGTGAACGCAACTTCACGCCTTCCCTTCCGTCGTGTCGGGGGTACGGCTCTCGACGACCACCTCCGCCTTTTTGGCGTCGATTGCCTCGAGGAGGTGCTCGATCGCACGCGTGCGCGGGCGCGTGCGGGCTGTCCCCTCGTAGACACGAGCCAGCTCGCGCAAGAGGAGCTCCGCTACGGGACGTACCTCTTTGGACCAGGCCCCTGCGCCAAGGCGGCGCCACAAGAGCGCTTCGAGCACCTTCGGCTGCCGTTCGAGCGCGGCAGCCGCACGGCGAACGAGGTCGAGCGAAGCCGGCCGCAAGCGCATGGCCCGGGCGTAACAAGCCGCGGCCTTCCTCCCACCACCGATGCCGCGGGCGAAGCGGTCCCCGGCAGCAGCCAAAAGCTCGGCACGGGCGTCGTCGTCTTTCGCCGACTCGAGCCCCCGAACGGCAGGCTCGGGATCGTCTTCGGAGAGCACGGGCCTCACTCTCCAGATGAAGAGGAGCAAGAACGCCACGGCGGCGATGACAACGCGATAGTCCGGCACGGGTCCTCCATACTCCACGGTTCGCCGAGGGAGAACATTCCGGCACGTCTTGGCGATGCAGGACGGCTTGCGCCACCTTTAGTTCCGGCCGCAAGTTCTTGATATCAAAGAGAATGTCGACTTCGAATCACGGCGGCCAAAGCTGCGTCGGAAGCGCATGGCGATGCGCGAGCGAGAGCCAATCCATCAGCGCCGCTACGGTGATGTGGACCAAGAAGCCTTGGTAGATGCTCTTCGTGCGCATGGACAAAGAGCCGAGCGCGATGCCCGCCACGACGGCACCGACCGCTTCGAGGTACGGCTTTCCGTAGTGGATCATGCAGTAGGGCACGGCCATCGCGAAGATGGCTCCCGAGCCGAGGCTCTTCCGCAGCGCACCGAGCCAGAACCCCCGGAAGAACATCTCGAGGGCGAAGAACTGTGCAAAGTACATACTTTCCCAGACGAGAAAGTCGAACCAGCTCCGCGACGACGCTTTGTAGAACGGGTAGTACGATCCAAAATCCGGCTGATTGGCCACGACCAGCATCGCCGGAAGGACCACACCGAGAAACAAGAGGTAGATCCAAGCGTGGGTGAAGAACCCCTTCGTTCGAAGGCCGAAGTCGAGAAGCGAGTCCTTCGGATAGAGAATTTTCCACACCGGGAATGGCACGAGCACGTAGCCCGTAATGCGGGTGGCGGCCCACCACGCGTATCCATACAGATCGTCGTACTTGAAGAGTCGAAGCTTACCGGCGTGCTCGAGATCCCATTTCTCGAGAACGGGCTTCATGTAGACGATGTAGGCCGATCGCCCTCCGTAGTACTCCTGCATCGTGAGGATGAGGGCACACATGACGAGGGCGACGAACGGCCTGTAGTCCGTCTTTCCCTGGGCGAGCAACTCCCCACGATGGCGGTACGCGTCCTCGTCGAGCTCACGCCACGTGTCTCGAAAGAAGAGCCACATGAGCGGCATGAGGCCGCACAAGATCGGAATCGGCAAAAAGGGCTTTGCCGACTCGATCATCTGAGCGAGCGAGGGGCCCGAAGGCATCACGCGTCCCCTCTCTGCCCGTGGAGAAGCGCGGAGCTCACCCCACCGCCTTCGCGGCGCACGTATCCGCCGCACTCCGAAGACGTGCGAGCGAAGCGGTTTTGCCGAGCAGCTCCATGACCTCGTAGAGGCCCGGGCTCGCCTGCCGTCCCGTGAGAGCCACCCGCGCGGGTTGCGCAACGTGCTTTATCTCGAGCGAACGTTCGGCCATGAACGCGTGCATCTTGTCTTCGATGTTCTTCGCGTCGAAGGGCTCGGCAGCTTCGAGCGCGCTGGCAAGCCCACGCAAGACCTCGGCGCTCTCGGGAACGAGGAACTTCGCGCCGGCCTTTTCGTCGACGACCGGAACCTCGCGGAAGAAATAGTCCATGGCTTCGGCGGCCTCGGCGAACGTGCGAGCGCGCTCGCGAATCATGCCGAGAGCCTTTCGCACCTTTTCGCCATCCGGCAAGAGTCCGCGGGCCACCAAGAACGGCCGTGCTCCTTCGATGTACTGGGCGTCCGAAACGAGCTTCTCGCTCTTCAGGTGCTCGTGCTGGATCGCGAGAAACTTCTTCTCGTCGAACTTGCCGTCCCCCCGACCGCAATGCTCCCAGTCGAACGCCTGAACGAGCTCGTCTTTGGAGAAGACCTCTTGATCGCCATGCGACCAGCCAAAACGAACCAGGTAGTTCAGCACGGCGTCGGGCGTGTAGCCTTTGTCGCGGTACTCGAACACACCAACCGCGCCATCGCGCTTCGAGAGCTTTGCGCCCTTCTGATTGAGCATCATCGGAAGATGCGCAAACTCGGGCAGAGCCGCTCCCAGCGCTTCGTAGAGCAGGATTTGAGGCGGAGTGTTCACCATGTGGTCCCGACCGCGCGCCACGAGATTGATGCCCATCGTCACGTCGTCGACGACTGCACCAAAGTTGTAGAGAGGCACGCCATCCGAACGGAGGAGCACGAAGTCCTGCTGTGCGGAGTTCGGAGTGGTCACTTCGCCAAAGACCTTGTCCACGTACGTGACGCTTCCCTCGCTCGGCACCTTGAAGCGCACGACGAAAGGCTTGCCCGGCTGCTCGGGCTGATCGCGCCACTCCCGCGGATACTTGAACTCCGCCTTCGGGTCTTTCTCTTTGA
>JAYUKI010000821.1:0-3390 GCA_043764595.1 Myxococcales bacterium
AATTCGTCGAAGGGGCCAGTCAGTATGCAGCCGTTGGACCATAATCACGTTTCACCAACGCGCTCGATCTCGGGTTCCTTCCCAAAAAGTGTGCGAAGCATTCGTGGGCCGAAATAAGCGGTTGGATCACTCCCAAGTCGTCTTTCCCGACCAGAATGTGACATTCCGTGACGCGCCCTGGAGACGGGTCGGGGCGGTCAGAGGTGGGCGGAAACCCGAAGCGCGGCTTCGAGCCTGTCCAAATACGTAGCCCGTGGGACTTCGATGCAGCCCAGAGACTCGAGGTGGCGATTTTGCACCTGGACGTCGAAGAGGACGAATCCACCGGCCCGGAGGCGCTCGACGAGACTCGCGAAGGCGATTTTCGAGCAGTCGGTCTCGGTGTGGAACATCGATTCCCCGGCGAAAACGCCACCAACCGCGATCCCGTAGATGCCGCCGACGAGGCGCTTGGTGGGTCCTCGGGGGTCCCAAACCTCGACGCTGTGGGTCCACCCGAGCTCGTGGAGCTTGGTGTAACCCTCGAGAAGCTCTGGGGTAATCCACGTTCCGGTTTCGGCTCGAGTTTCTCCGCACGCCCGAATCGTGGCCGGGAAATCCTCGTCCACGGTGACTTGGTACGGATGATGACGAAGCGTACGGCGCAGGCTGCGCGACCAGTGCGGGGTCTCTTCCAGGGGGAAAATGGCGCGCGGGTTGGGGGAGAACCAAAGCACCATGGGGTCGCCCGTAGGGGACGTGTGGGGCCATGGAAATACGCCGCGCCGGTACGCTTCGAGGATGGTGTACGGCCGAAAATCCTCGCCAATCGCCACGACCTCTCGGCGGCCGAGCCTTCGTGGATCGGGAAACGCGATGGCGGTCTTCGGGGGCTCGATGGGCGGATAGGGAACGGACACGCACACCGAGCTTAGCCCGGATTCTCCTCTCCCTCGTTGGGAGCCATCGTTCCGGCGCGCAAGGCCTCAGAGCCTACGCCCGAGTTTGCGTAGAAACGCCGTTGGCAAACATCGAAAGCTTGAGGTCGAGCGAGCGAGCCGAGAGGGGACCGGTACGCGATCCGCAGCTCGCGCCGCCCGCCAGCTCCTCGGCTATTGGCCAACGAGCGAAACGAGCACGCGGACCGACGGTCCGACCCCCACTCGGCTCCCGGAGAACGGCTCCGGCGCCTGGTCTTCGAGAGAACTGCGTAAGCATCTCGTCCTACGCCACGAAGGCGCAGACCTTCCCCGGGGCTTCGCGTCAGCGCGAGAAGGCCAAAACGGCCTGTTTTTGTTCAGGAATCAGGCCGAACGTGTCGGCCTTCGAGGGGACGAGGGCCGTTTTTTTGAAGGGGCTCAGCTCTTTTCCCAGGCCGAGCATGGCTCCGCCCGATTCCTTCACCACGAGGATGCTCGTGGTGAGGCCCTGTTTCACGAGTCCAAGGTGGGTAACGAGCTTGGGGTTCGTGAGCGCCGAGGGTGCGCCCGCGACGAGCTTCTCCCCCGCCTGGACGAGGTGTGCGGTCTTTTGCGCCATCTCGGGAACGAGCGTGGCCAGCAAGACTCCCATCTCGGCGAGCTTGGTGAGCTCGGTCTTGGCCGTGGCGTTCACGCCGCTTGCGCGGCTCACGGCGGCGCGGAGGTCGACCCCTGGGTCGATCTTCTCGGAGAGCGCGCGACTCGAGAACTGCCGCATGTGCGACGTGGTCTGCGTGGCCTGCCACGTCAGCGCGTGCAGCTCTTGGGCGGTCTTGAAGAAGTCGTCGTACGAATCGATGCCGAGCCGCACGTACTGAAAATCTTCCTTTTCGCCCTTTTCGTTCTTCGCCACGAGAAGGAAGTTCGTGTCGCGATCGTCCTCGAATTTCGCGAGCCCGGGGCCAAGGTCCTTGAGCGCGACTCTGCCGGGTGGCGGCACGTCGGTGAGCTCCTTGGCCATCTTGGTAGTGACGTCCGCGAGCTCCGATCCGGCCCTCGCGAGCTCTCCGGGGAGCTGATCGAGCGTTCCCTCCCAGTCATGCTCCTTGTGCTCCACCTTGCCATCCGAGTGCACGATCGTGGACTCGGTGTGCACCTTCACAGGGATGAGGCTGCAGCCCGTGGCGCTGCTTGCGGAGAGGACGGCGAGAACGAGAACGGGGATGATGGGCAGCACACGTCGCATGGGAAACCTCCGAAGAACCCACGATGGTACGTTAGGGAAGTCAGGACTTCCCCCGACGACGTGCATCTCGTGTGGTTGAGTCGACTGCCGGTGGAATCACGCGGCCGATCGCCGCCCCATCCCGCGCGTCTCGGATCGGGCGCGAAGGACGACCGGCGTCGGTCCGAACGCCTGCTAGCGGCGAATCGCGTAGACGAAGCTCGGCTTGGGCTCGCGCAGGACACGCTCCGCGATGGTGGCGTGGAGCGGGATTTTGGCGCCCTTGAAGGCTCCGGCGTGGGTCGTGACGAGCTTCTCGCCGCGGGCTTTGTCGCCACGGGCTTTCACTCCGGCCACGTCTTTCATGAGCTCACGAACGGCGGCGGGCATCTTCGCGAGGTCGATGGCGAAGCATCCCTGGTCTTTGCCGTTGGCGGCCGTTTCGGTCGCGTTCCACGAGACGGCTTTTTTCGCCATCAGCTCACCGAGCTGGATGGCCGCGAGCTGGCTGTAGTTCTTGGGGTGGCCGTCGTCCGTGTACATGCCGCGTGAGATGTGACCGAACGCCCACGCGAGGTCGCGCACGTGGGCGCGCTCGGCTTCTTCTTTGGTGATCTTTCCTTTGGCCACGAGCCAATCGGTGAAGAAAAGGGCTGCCGTTTGGGCCTTGAGCTCCTCGAGCGTGCTGGCGAGCGGACCGCCGAATTGGTCCCGATCGATCTTGTTGCCTACTTTGTATTGGTGCGCAGGTCCCAGGTTGTGGGCCGCCTCGTGCAGCACCGTGCTCATGAGCTGCGGCTCGGGATCGGTCGTGTAGAGGGGCATGACCGATTTGCAGAACAAGGATTCGGCCGTGGCGCGCTGGGCGGCGACACTGTCCGGGTCGGTGTAGAAATTGGTCATGGCCACGGTGCGCCCGCGGCCTTGGTTCGCCACGGGGCCGAAGTTCGGGAGCGACTGACCGATGGTCGCGCCAAAGGGATTTCGTGCGTCGCCCGCATTGAGCACGATGTCGACGAAGTCCGGGAGCTTGAACGAGACTTCGCGTGCCTTGTAGGGCTTGCCCGCGAGCTCGGCCAAGGCCTTTTCCATGTCGCCCTTCAAGGGATCGAGTTTGTCCTGCCACGCGATCGACTTCGTGTTGATCATGCCGAAGCTCGTGTGGAATAGAGCCTTCGTGCTGCACGGCTCCGCGTAGACTTCGTCGGCCGAGATTCGCAGATAGTATTTGGAGTTCTTGACTCCCATTTTGGCCCAGGCTTCGTC
>JAYUKI010000822.1:0-11889 GCA_043764595.1 Myxococcales bacterium
CAAAGAAGAAGGCAAGCGGGTCGATGCGCTGCTCGACAACATGGTCGTCATCAGCCGCAACATGGGCGGAGTGACGGCGGACGTTCACACGATGACCGCGCGCGTGAACAACGGTCCCGGTCTCGCACACGCCCTCCTCTACGACGAGCAAATGGCCCAAGGCGTCACGGGGTCGCTCGTGGAGCTCCGAAACACGCTCGAAGCCGTGCGCACGAAGGACGGCCTCGCGCACGCCGTGGTGTACGGCGATCCGAACACGCAGAAGGTGCTCCAGAACGTGGGCGCGATGAGCGACGATCTGCGCGCGGTGATGTCGAACGTGCGCCAAGGCAAGGGCACCATCGGTGGCCTCTTGGTCGATCCGAGTATCTACGAGGACCTGAAGGCCATCGTGGGCAACGTCGAGCGCAACCAAGTGCTCCGGGCCCTCGTTCGCTACAGCATCAAAGAGGGCGACCAGAAGCCGCACGCCGAGACACCGAAGATCCCCGTGGCCGCTCCGAAGGCGCCCGAAGCCCAAAAGTAGCCTGAGAAGGCGTCGTTCTCCGATCCTTCGGCGGACGCAACAACGTGGCGTCGGGCGTGCTCACGGCAGGAGTACAGGGGGCCCGCATCGCGCGACCCCTGCGGGTTCGCTCGGGAACGGGAACGGGAACGGGAACGGGAACGGGAACGGGAACGGGAAGGGGAACGAGCGTTGGTGCGTTGGTCTGCGTCGTGAGCACGCGTTCTATCGTGTCGATGGTGGCCCTTGGGCTCCTTGGGTGTGGGCGCGCGGCTCGTGTCGATGCCGGCGCCGACGCTTCGGCCGTGGATGCTTCGTTCGTGGACGCTTCGTTCGTGGACGGTGCCGTGGGGGCCAAGTCGGGCGATGGCGGTTTGGCGGGTGCGAGTCGGGAGGGGCTCGAAAAGCTGTTTGTGGCCCATCCGGAGGTCACGACGCTCGATGCCGTTCCGGCGCTCTTTCCTCGTGAGCTTCGGCGGAGCTTCGTTCTGAAGCATGGAGTGGGGCGCAAAGGGGAGCGTGGGCACTTGGTCGAGACTCGGGTGAGCCAAAGTGCCGATCCGGAGGCGCCCCGTGTGATTGCTTGGGACGAAACGTCCGGGTTCGTCGCGAGCTACAACGGTGGAGCACCGAAACAAACCCACGGGCAGCGCCTCGACCTCATGCAGTTCGACGCCACTCGAAAGAGCTTTGCCCTCGAGGCGATCGACTTCCCGATAGCCCCGGGAAATCCTCGCTTCGAGTCCCAGGGATGCGATTCGTGCCACGGCTCCCACGCGCGGCCGATCTTCTCGATGTACCCGGATTGGCCTGGCTTTTATGGCTCAGACAACGACGAGCTCACGCGCTCGACCGTTCCGACGCAAGTGGCCGAGCTCTCCGACTTCAAGAAGCTTCGCGCGCGGGTTGCTGGACTGCCACGCTACGCACCGCTCTTTTCAGAATCGGACGTGCGCGAGCGGTTCGAAAGGCCCATGTGGGAGACGTTCCCTTTCCGACCCGACACACGCGACGACATTCACGCCGTGTCGCGCGCGTTCGCCTACCGCCCCGGGCTCCGGCTCGGCATCTTGCTCGCGCGTCTCCAGGCGCAGTCGTTGGTTTCCCTCGTCACGAAACATCCACGGTACGCAACGCTCGGTCCGCTCTTCTTGAGCACGTTGCTCGAATGCCAACTTTCGCCCGCGGCGCTGGCCAGCGCAAAAGGGGTCGTAAAACGGAACCTGCACGAAGAACCGCGAACCGTGGGGCTCGCGCTGCACGAGCGGCAAGCGTGGAAGCTCTTCGACCTCGAAATGAAGGACGTAGACCTTCGCTACGCCGTGGGCCACGAGGGAAATGCCTCCGACGATGCCAGTCGAAATCCGATGGCGATAGGCTACATCGAGACCTACTGGAATTCCTATTTCGACGGCAGCGCAACGTTGGACGAGCTCGTTGCGTATGGCCTCTTGGTCGAAGAGGGCCGCTCCCACCCCGAGCTCCTCGGTGTCGTCGCTCCGAATGGGTTACGCAAGAAATACGAGCATCTTGTCGAGCGCTTCAGGCTGGATGCGGCCTTTTTTGATGCGATGGACGGACTCGGAAAATGGATACCGATTCCGTACCCCGATTCCCTGAATGCCGTGCACCACAGAGAAGGATTCGGAAAGAGCTACCGAGACCAGCACCAAGCGCTCTGCACGGCCCTCGGCAAGATCCTGGAGCCCAAGTAGGCTCAACCGGCTGCCAGGACCAACACGTAGCGCTCGACGAGCTTCGTGTCCGCAACGGGACAGACGATACCCCGTGCCGCAAGCCAATCGCGTGTTCGTTCGGATGGCCAAGGTTCGTGCGCATCGCTGCCTCGTGGGGGCGCCGTGCCCATCACGAATCCCGAAGCGGGAAAATACGAAGCAAGGGCCCGAAGTGGGCTATCCGAGGGCAGCACCGCTTTGGTGCGGAAAGTGGCGTAGTCGACGGTCCGACATTCCACTCCAGCGTGCGCGATGGCGCGGGCGATCGTTCGATAGTCGGGGGATGCATGCATGTTGCATAGGTGGGTGGTCGTAGGGGTCGAAGGCGAAAGACCGCTCGTGACCGATGCGGCGATGGCCTGGCTCACGTAGTCGACCGGAGTCATGTCGAGGCGCTCGGGTCGGTCGAGCGCGAGCCCATACCGCATGCACGCACGAAGGTATCGATTCACGAAATCGTCGCGATTGCCGCGGGCGCGCTCGTGGTGGCCGGTGATCATCCCGGGCCGATGAACCGCCACGGGGAGACCCAGCCGGGCGGAGCGTCGCACGAGGGCTTCCGCAACCCACTTCGATAGCGAATACCCGGAGCCCTTCAGCGCTTCTTTCTGGTCCAGGACGGTCGACTCGTCTCCATAGGTAGGGGCCGTGCTGATGGTCGAAACGTAGTGAAAGGGCTTTTTCGTCCTCGAGGAAGAAAGCCGGAGGAGCGTGGTCGTACCAAGTACGTTGGCGAGACGAACACTCGCGTAAGGTTTCAGCCAGTTTACGTCGGCTCCGGCGTGCACGATGGCATCCGCCGAATCGGAGAGACGCGAGAAGGCGGCTTCGTCGAGCCCCAATTCGGGTTCGGTGAGGTCTCCGGCAACACCCGAAAAGCGGAGAGGATCGAGTCCGACGATTCCGTAGTACGCGAGCGTTCTTTGGATGCGTGCCGTGCCCTCGGCGTCGCTTTGTGCGCGCGTCAGACATAGGACGTGCGCCTCGGTCCCACGAACGAGGCTCTCGACGAGGTGCGCCCCGAGGAGCCCCGTCGCGCCCGTCAATAGGATCGTACGAGCCGGGAATGCCGACTTTGGAAGGTTCGTCGGGTCCAAAAGTGGCAGCTCGAGGTCGACGGCTGCGCGTTGTGCCGTGTCGTTCATCGGTCGAGTGCCGGACTCGAGCAGGGCGGCGAGCTCGCGCAGTGTGGACGCCCGAAACCAGAGGTCGAGAGGAACAGGCACGCCGAGGCTGTCGCTCAGTCTTGCGAGAATCTCGGCCGTTGCGAGGCTGTCTTGCCCAATCCGGTCGCCCATGGGCTCGTCGGGATTCACGCGCCTTCGCGTCACTGCGCTCGCAATGGCCACGGCGTGCTCGAGAGGCGACGAGCCATCGACGTCCAAGTCGGGCGCTGGGTCGGTCTCGCCGAGCTCCGCGAACCGGGGCTCGTAGCGCGCTGCGGCTTCGCGTCGCGCGAGCTTGCCGCTCGGCGTGAGAAGGCCATTCATGGTGCTGAACGGGTCTGCCTCGAGTACGACGAAGCTTGGTAGCTCGTGGGCCAAGAGGCCGGTTCGTTTCCCGTGCGCGCGCAGCGCCTCGAGCACCACGTGCGGGGCTTCGGCGTGCGCGCAAAGCTCGTGCAGTGTGCCTTTCGCTTCGAGCACATCCGCAAGCACTTCGCCGTGAGGCACGACCACGGCTGCGAGGGCCGTCGACGACGGCGTGGGATGCACGAAAATCCGGTCGACGATTGGCGCGCTCCCAAGATCCGCTTCGATGCGATCGACGCACACGAGCTCGCCTTGGCCAAGCTTCCGCGTGCTCGCGATGCGCCCGACGACCCGAACTCCTCCGCCCGCCGTTCGCTCGCCGAGATCTCCCGTGTGGAAGAAGCCGTCCTTGGTCACGGCGCGCGCGCTGGCTTCTCCGTCTCCGAAATAGCCATCGATGACGTGCGGCGAGCGAACGAGGATCTCGCCGCGTTCGCCCGAGTCGGGCAGTCCGGCTACCGGACCCAGTTTTACCTCGATGCCCGCCGGAATCCGCTCGTTTGCGGCAATCGTGCCCACTTCCGTACTGCCGTATCCGTCGAAGACCCACAGGTCCGCGAAGCAGCGCTTCATGAAACGAAGCGTCTCCGGGCTCACCGGTGCGCTTCCGGTCGAGACGCCCTGGATGTTCTTTCCGAATATCTCTCGAGTCTCGCGCAAGAGCTCGTCTTCCAAGTGCGACGAATCGGCCGATGGATGCGCGGCCTTCCTTGCAGCAAGTTTGCGCTCGAATCCCGCCCGGACGACATCGAAAAGGCGTGGTACGGAGGACACCCACGTTGGCTCGAGAGCAAGCAGGTCCGATAGAAGGTGTGTCCCACCTGCGCCAATTCCAATGAGTGCACCATTGGCAAGCAGGGTGGGCAGGTAGTGGCGCTCCGAAGCGTGCGATAGCGGCTGGAACGACAAGTGAACTGCGGGTTGAGGTGCTCCCTGGGTCGCGATCAAGGCCGCAAACTTCCGGTAGCTGCGCATGGCTCCCTTCGGAGTGCCGGTGCTGCCGCTCGTGAAGAGGAGCGTGTGCAAGTCGTCGGCGTCGCGTGGTGCAGGAGGTGGAACCTCGGGCGGCGCTTCGTCCAAGAGATCGGCAAGGGAACGTGCGGAAGGTACCGTTTCTGGGGGCGTTTCCGAGACAACGATGAGCCGCAAGGAAGGCATGTCCTTCGTGAAGCTCGAGTACGTCGCCGCTTGAGCCTTCGTGCAGAGGACCACGTCGAGTGGGCACTTGGATACGATGGCCAAGAGGCGGCCTGCGGGCTCTTCCGGGGAGAGCGGCACCACCACGTATCCTCGAAAAAGGGCGGCGAGCTCGCCGATGAGCCACTCGGGGCCATTCGGGAGCGCAAGGCCCACGAAGAGGCGTTCCGTCCTCGCTTCGTCGCGCTCGAGGTGGAAAGCGAAAGAACGCGCGAGCCGACGTCCAGCGAGCCATAGGTCGCGGTACGTGTGCGTGACCTCGAACGGTCCGGAGCCGGGCGTACTGCGAGCCGCAAAAAGCGGGCGGTTGGCAAAGAGCGTGAACGCGCGCGCGTACGTTGCGAAGAGGGTCTCCGCATAGATTGGAACGCCATAGATCCGGGCGCCGAGAAGCTCCAATACGACCGGGCTCTCCGACTGAAGCTCGAACCGGACGAACCGCGCAACGGCGAAGGTCTCGAGATCGAGAAAGCGGCTACCGTCGTCCGCGATTGGCAACTCGGAAAGCCGCTGCTCGTAGACCAAGGTGGAAAGGGGCGCGCCTTCCCCAAGCGTTGGCATCGTGTAGGCAAAAACGCGAAGCGTCGCGATCCCGGTCGTCGGAACGATCCACGCTTCGAGCCGCTCGAGTGCCATGGGATGGCCAAGGTCGATCGCCCAATAGGGTGAACGCTCCGCGTCGGTCGGGCGCATGTAGCCCGAGATTCGAGTGGGCGAGGCCGTGGACTGGGCCGTCCATTTGGCGGGAGCGAGATCGTCGAGAACGATTTCCGCGCAGCCTTCGAGGGGGAGGCGACACGAAACGAGCGGCTCCGAAGGGGTGCGAGGCGTCGGGGGCCGTTGCTGGATGGGATAAGCGCTCATCCTGCCCCACGTCCGTCACGAGTCGTCGCGCTCACCCGGAGCAGCTTACACCCGGGCCCCGCCGGCGGCTGCTCCGGTGAAAAGGCGTGTGTCCACGCCTCCAAAGAAGAAGGGCCGAGCGGACGAAGCCGCGCGGCCCTTTCTTTGACGTCCGTGAGGACTATTTCTTGGTGGCGGGCGCCGCAGGCTTCGGCGGCGTGGCAGCGGGAGCAGCCTTGGGCGCGGCAAGCTTGAAGATCTTGCGGAGCGCAGCTTCGTCGGCAACCTTGAAGCCTTTGCGGGCTCCGCCTTCGGTGAAGCTCTCGGCTCCGAGGCCTTCGGCGTTGCAGAACCCGATCATGCCCTTGACCTTCTTGTCCTTGTCCTTGAGGGTCAAGGTGAGGTCGTCCGGGCACCTGCGGAGGTCGCCGGCGGGGGCCTGATCGAGGCCAATCGCCTTGAGGACGGCTTCCACGTCGGCCGGCTTCGAGACTTCCGGTTTCTTGGTCTTGCCCGCCATGACGTCGATCGACTTGATCTCGCCAAGGGTCTCTTTGAGGGTGGGGGCGGGCGGGGGCTTCGGGGGCTCGGGGGCCGTGGTGGCGCTTGGCGCGGTGGTGGCGCTCGGCGGGGCCGGAATATCGACCGACGCAGGCGCCGACGGGGCGGCCGGGGGCTCCGGCAAGGGCGCCGGCGGGGCCGGGGGCGTGCCACAGGCCGACAAGAGAGACGCTACGACGACGAGCTCGACGATTCTACGCATGTCAGAATTCCTCTTCTAACGGCTCGGCTATCATGGGCTTCCCTCCCGCTCAAGCACCTTCGGTCGAGCTTGGTCGGACTATCTCGGTCCGAATGGCGCAGCTCACCTCGATTGCTGCGAGCAATGAGCCACTACGAAGAGCCCTGTCAGGTCCTGTTCGGTCCTATCGGGGATCGAGCAAGGGCTCGGGAAGCCGAGTGACGAGCCTTTCGGCCAGCGCGCGCACGGTTTCTGGGGAGGAGCCTTCGAGCTTGTTGTTGACCAAGACGAAGACGTCCCGCCCGTCGGCCGCCCGCACGAGCTCGAGCACGTCCTCGCGGGTGTCTTCTTGCGGGTCCAAGATGCGGTCGAACGGCTCGAAGCTCGCGCGTCGCGTCTCGTAGCGCGTGAAGGGCGGCAGCATGAGCCGGGCGACAAAAAAGGGTGCACGCGAAACGAGCCCCGGCACGCGTAGCTGCCTTCCCAAAGACGGCATGGCCGTCCATACGTTCGTGACGTGCGCGGCACCGTGCGCCGCCAAAACCTCGAGGTAGGGCTCACGCAGAAGCTCGGCGTTGCGGAGCTCGAACGCGTAACGAAATGTGCGAGGAAGTCGGGATAGCAGTCGGTCGATCCGTTCGGCAAACGCGCCCTCGTGAGGAATGCGATTCTCGGGCATGGGCGGAATCTCGAAGACGAATGGCCCGGCAAACTTGGCAAAGTGCTTGATGTACGGAGGGAGTACCTCCGCCAAGAATCGTTCCGGCGAGAGAAAATCGGGATTCGGCTGCGAGGCCCGCGCGCCGTACCGCGGGTGGGCCGGGAACACGCAGGTGGTGAGCTCGTCCCACACTTTGGACACCGCCCGAAAGTCGTCCGGGAGGCCTCGCGCGTAGTCTTCGAGGGTCGCGTCGTCGAGCGGCGCGTAGTGGCTGCGGTCGATGCCCACCGTGCGAAAGAGCGGGTGGGCCGCGTAGCCGCGCAGTCCGTCGGCCAACAGATCGGCCTGGCTCGGGTGACCTTCGTAGAGCACTCCGCCCCAGCCCGGAAACGTCCAACTGCTCGTCCCGAAGCGGACGTTCCTCGGGGCTCGTTCGGCGAGGACACGGTCCCGATCCGTCACGTGTGGGGCGATGCGGATGCGCGCCCGTGGGCTTGCCACCGACGCTAGGGCACCACCGAAGAGGTCGAGCTGCGGCCGCAAACCGTCGGTCCGCCCGTGGCCGCCTTTTTTTGCCTGCGCCATGGTGGCACTTTACATCTCGAACGTACCGACGTGGCGCGTGTATCTTCGATGGATGCGCCTCTTTGCTTCGGATCCGTCGCGTCCCGTCGGTCTGGTCCTCTCCGGTGGGGGCGCGCGCGGCGCGTTCCAAGTGGGAGTGTGGAAGGTGCTGCGCGACGATCCTCGCGGGCTCGGCCGGGAGCCCGATGTCGTAAGTGGAACGTCGGCCGGGGCCATCAACGGCGCGCTCATCGCGGCAGGGCTCTCGCCCGAGCGCATGCTCGAGTTCTGGCTCGATCTGGCCGCGCGCCCTCCCATCGCGGCCAATCCGAAGTTTTTCGAGTCTCTCCGAAAGGCCCTCACTCGAGTGGCTCTCCGCGAACCTAGGCGGTCGTTTGCAGCTCGAAAACGGGACTTTTCGATCTTCGCTCAAGTGGCGAAAAAGCACTCGCTCCTCACTCCGAGTGGCATTCTCGCGGCCGCGCTCGAAATTTTGCTCACTGCACGTTTCGACGCCATCAGTGTCCTTCTCGAGGAGATCGACGCGCCTTACCTTTTCGACACGACGCCCCTCCGCGGTCGTCTCGCGGCGGCCATCGGCGGCTTCTCCGTGCCCCGTGGACGCGTCAAGCTCGCGTTGAATGCCATCGACGTGCGCACGGGTGGGGTCGTGCGCATCGTGAACGCACCTCCGGGCAAGACCGCCGAAGCATCGCGTCACTACCGCTACGTCGAGGACATTCCGCTCGATCTCGTGCTCGCGAGTGCGTCGATCCCTTTGCTTTTCAAGCCCGTCGCGTGGGGAGGACGCCTCCTTTGGGACGGAGGATTGCTGGTCAACTCTCCCATGGCCCCGGCCGTTGCCCTCGGCGCACGAAATCTCGTGCCCGTGCTCGTCACCAAGCTCGATGGTCGTTCCGGCTCCGCAGTGGGCTCGTTCGGAGAGTCGGTCGAACGGCTCGTCGATACGCTCCTCGAGAATGCCTACAACGTGGACCGAAAGCTCCTTCTGGCTCGAAATGACCTCGTGGGGCGTATTCCTCACGCCGCGTCGTGGAGCAAAGTCGATCTCTATTCGGCCATTCGCCCGGACGACACGGCGCTCTTCGGTCCGGGTTCTTATCTCCACTTCGAGAAACAGGTATTGCTCGATATGTACGAAGCCGGGAAGCGGGCCGCGCGAGAATGGCTCGCCTGAGGCTTTGTGTGTGACGACGTTCCTTGACTCTGACCGGCTCTCTCCCCTCCGCGCTCAGGTCAATCGAGACTTCAAGAGCTGGAAATAGCGGTGCGCCACTCCGGCCGCGACGGCCGCCCGCCTGACGTTTCCGCCGTGCCGCTCGAGCATGTGCGCGACATAAGCACGCTCGAAGTCGCGGACGAGCTCTTCGCGCGCCCGCACGAGTGGCAAGTTTCCTTCGACGTACGCGCGTATGCCGGCGCTTTCGGCGCGGGCCCGGTCGTTGTCGGCGGGGGCGGCGAAGGCTTCACCCATCGTGAACTGGCGCTGCACGGCGGCCTCGAGCTCACGAACATTTCCGGGCCACGTGTGGGCTTGGAGGCGGGTGAGCACGTCGCCCGGGAGAATGGCTTTGCGCTCCGACAAAGTGGCCCAAACCTGCTCGGCGAGGAGCTCGACGTCGCCGGTGCGCACCCGGAGCGCGGGAATCTCGACTCGGCTCGTCGCGAGGCGCAAAAAGAGGTCCTCGCGGAGCCGTCCGAGCTCCACCGCGCGGTCCAGGTCTTCGCGGGAAGTGGCCACGATGCGCGCCCGAACGGGCTCGAATTTGGCGTCGCCAACACGTGCCGACTCGCCACGTTCGAGGACGCGGAGGAGCTTTCGTTGCACCTGGGGATCGAGGTCGCAAGGGCCATCGACCACGAGCACTCCGCGGCCTGCTTCGGCGAGCAACCCCACGCGCTCGACACCGTCTTTGGCGGCTTCGGCCGTGATCCCGAAGAGCAACGCTTCGATTTGGTCGGGGGGAACGACGGTGGCTTCGAGCACGACGATAGGCTCGTTCGGAGACGCCCCGGCCTCGAGCACGGCTTCGACGAAGAGCTTCTTGCCCACGCCACTTTCGCCTTCGACCACATAGGGCACGTGGGAGGCTGCGAGCTTCTCGCCAAGGCGAAAAACGCGGTGCATGGCCGGATGGACGCTGAGCATCCGCCCGAACTTTCGGGGCTCCGCGGACGTGGGAGGCCCGGCTTCGACCGACGTCGCGTACACTTCGAGCAGAGTCGTACCGAGACGGATCTCTTCGCCTCCGACGAGCAGGGCTTCGCGCACGGAGACGCCGTTCACCACGGTCCCGTTCGTCGAGCCGTAGTCGTAGACGTGGAGCCCCGCCGCGTCCTTCGCGAACGCAAGGTGGCGTCGCGAGACCGTCGGATCCGAAATCCGGAGCGCACAAAGAGGCCCCGTTCCGCACAAGACCCTTTGGCCTTCGCCCTCTTCGATCGGCCACTCGCTTCCGAGGCTCGGGCCTTCTTTGACGCGCACGACGTACCGCACGTCCTGACGCTCGCCGAGCTGGGTCTTCAGCGTGGACTGTCCAATCGCGGCCATGGGCGTGTCTCCGGTCAGTGGGAGGTGACGAGCTCGAGAAGCGGGCCGACGGGCTCCTTCGTACGGGAAATTTCCCGTACTTTGCCGCCGAGTGGGGAAGGGTTCTCCCAAAAGCGGGTCGAAGAGCCCTGGCGAAGCACGGTGAGGCGAAGAACGTCGAGCTCGATCATGGCGAAGGCGCCTGCGGTTTGATTGCCGCCGTCGAGGCTGAACGCTTGAACGCCGAGCCCGGCTTGGAGCCCGAAAGGAACGCCGAAGAGCACGACGGCTTGGACGGGAACGCGCCCATAGATTCCGTCTTTGTAGGTGCGGAACGCGACGCCCAGATCGAGCGCGAGGCCGAAATCGCCGCGGGCGAAGCCACCCGTTGCAAAGCGAGGCCCGATGGAAAGGTCGGTCCCTTGGGCGAAGAACGTCGTCACGCGGAAGACGCCTCCCACCACGAAGCGGGCCGCGGGCGTGGTGCCGACGCCGAGCGCGAAGCTCATGGCAGGGCGGGTCTCGGTGCCGGCCTCGCCGTTCGGGAGCGCGACGCCGCTCGCATCCAGACTGGTGGCGCGCTGTTGGATGGCGAGCCCGGCTCCGCCCGAAAGCCACGCCGACGGCTCCGCTTGCGCCGTGGAGGTCAGGAACGTGGCGGCTGCCGTGGCCGCGACGAGGGCAGGGAGCGTCCGCTTCATTGCGGCTCCTGACCTACCACAGGGTGGGCCGTGCGGTACCGATCCGCGTGAAGGAGAGGCGGACTCCACGGCGCTTTGCGGCAAAATCCGGTCTGTTGTCGCGATCAGATCGTGCGAAGGAGGCGTGACGAGGTCAGAGGGCGTTCGCCACGCACCCGCTCGACGATCACGTCGATCGAGCGCGCGTCGTAGAGGAGCGAGTTGTGGCCGCGGTCGCGAAACGTGACGACTTCGCCGGCGGGAAACATGGCAGACGTCTCGGGGACGACCACCCGGTCGGCCTCGGCGAGCATCGAGAGGTGAGGAACGTCGTGCTCGTGGGCGCGCGCGCGAAGCCTTCCGAGGACCTCGCTCTCGTGGTGCAAATCTTTGCCGACGAAGATGGGAAAGAGATGCGCGACGCGGGTGCCGAAAAATGGGCTCGCGATGGAAATCGTTTGCGTCACCTTGTGGGCGCCGTCGAGCTCCTGCACGTAGTAGCGCGCCACGAGGCCACCGAGCGAGTGCCCCACGAGGTGGAGCCTCACGCCCTTCGGAACTTGCGAGACCAGCTTCCGCAGCTTCTTCGCGATGCGCACGACGCCTTCTCCTGGTGCGTGCGTGAAGCTCGCGACCTTGGCGTTGGCGCGCTCCTCCAGAGCTTTGCGCATCGGACGAAAAACGCCGGCGCTCGCCATGAAGCCGTGGATGAGCACGACCACGTCGTCGCCCTCCATGATCCCTTCGGGCAAGCGTGGTGCAAGGTCGAGTGGAGAGAGCACGACTTCTCGCAAAGTCGCGATCGTTTCGGTGAGGTCCCCCCGGCGCGGCAGTAGGTTTCGCATCGGCTCGCCCGCTAGGAAGCACGAAGCGTGCGC
>JAYUKI010000823.1:0-11888 GCA_043764595.1 Myxococcales bacterium
CAGCGAAAAAAGAAGCACGGAATCGTTGCGCGGGGCCTCCACGACGAGCTCCACCCCCACCCTCGACGCTCGCGCCGAGAGAAGCGCACCGAGCGTTCCCACGAGCTCGACGACGTCCACTGGGTTCGTCGTGACGACGTCGAGCGGGCGGCTTGCCGCGGCGTACCCTTCCACGATCGTTTGGATACGTGCCACTTCCTGGGCAGCAACGGTGAGACGCCTTTTGGCCCTTTCGTCGGCCGATTCGAGCATGACTTCGACGAGAGCACGCACGGCCGACAGCGGGTTTTTGACCTCGTGTGCGACCCGCGACCCAAGCGACTCGAGATCCCGCGCCCGCGCTTCGGCACCACGGACGAGCTCGTCGCCGGCTAGAGAAACCGTGTCCGCTGCTCGCGCGTGGGCCGCCGTGAGCCCGGCCACTCCAACGCGAAGCAAGAGCGCCGACGCGAGCAAGGCCATGGCGAGCACGACCCGGCGGGGTACGTCGCCGATGGCCAGGTGCGCCGTAAGACCCGTGACTGCGAAGAGGACCGCCACCAATACGGCAAACACGGCGTGCAGCGTATTTTGGATTCTCGACCGGCCGAAGGCCGCAAACCCGATTCCGAGTGGCGCGAAGAGCATGGGGACCATCGGGCTCCCGAGGCCGCCCGTTCCCGCACACGCGAGCGCGATTCCGACGAGCGTGGCGACGAGCGAACGCGCGAACGCCGAGGCTGCGACCGGCCCCTTTCGGGCGTTGGCCCGTTCGAGGACGAAGAGTCCGACGACGGCCGAGCCCCCAAGGCCGAGCACGACGACCTGAGGACGTGGCGCACCGAACGCGGCCATCACGGCCACGGTGGCCGTGAAGAAGGGAGCCACGATCACGGGTCTCACGCGCAAAAACGCGGTCGCGACCTCGCGGACGTGGCTCGACTCGTCGGTGCCAACGGGCGCGCTCCCGAGCGGCGAGGCTGCAAGTCTCATGGTGTCGGGGCTCATGAAAGAACCGCACCAGGTCGAACGGCGGGGGAACGCCCGGACCTTCGGTCCGGAGTGCACGGTCCTCCGAGCAGGTGTGTATGGAAACCCGTACACGCGACCAACCCGAACGCGCGAAACCTCCACTCCGCGAGCTGGCACGCGGCGAGCATTCGCGCCGAGTCGGAGGTCTTCATGCTCGCGTTTCTCCCCATCTTCGCCATCGCCATCGTCGTTGGTGTCGCCACGATCCTCGTCCTCGCCACGCGGGCGGCCGCTCGCGCGAGCATGCCCCAAAACGAGGCCAACGGGCTCTCCCTTCGTCTCGGCGTCGGCATCGCGGCATGGCTCTCCGTGCTCGCCGGCGTCGCGGCATCCGGGGCTCTCCGTGACTTCGAAGCTCGGCCCCCACGACCGCTGCTCCTCCTCGTGGCGACCATGGTGCTCTTCGCGATCACGACTCGCCGAAAGATCGTCGGACGGCTCCTCGAAGCCACGCCGGATGCCTGGCTCGTCGCGCTCCAAACCATGCGAATTCCAATCGAGCTCATGCTGTATGGGCTCTTCGTTGCCGGGAAACTTCCGCTCCACCTCACGTTCGAGGGGAGAAACTTCGATGTGCTCGTGGGTCTGTCGGCTCCCGTGATGGCCCTGCTCGTCGCACGCGGAAAGCTCGGCCCTCGTGGTCTCGTGGCATGGCACGTGGCCTCGCTCGGGCTCTTGGCCAATATCGTCTTCATGGCCGTGACGACCCTACCGGGGCCACTCCACCTCGCCTGGCCGGGAGCCTCGAACGTCGTGGTTACAACGTTCCCGTACGTGTTTTTGCCTGGATTTCTGGTCCCCGTGGCGCTGTTTGGCCACGTGCTCGCCCTCCGAAAGCTCGCAAAGCGGGCGCGGTCGTCGGCGGAGGGCCCGGCCACCGGAGCTCCCCCGGAAGACCAAGCTCAGCGAATCGGCGGCGGATTGTAGATCTTCTTGACGTTCGCGCCGCCAACGAAGGCATAGGAGCCAGCCCGGCCGTAGCCATAGGCCACGATACCGAAGGGGTTGTCCGCGTTCATCTTGTGGGCGCCCTCGGCCAATGGGCATCGCAGCGCGACCCAGTTTTTCCCATCGAGCGAGCCAATCGGCGCGTTCACGCAGCCGACGGGCGCCGCACCGTCGATCTTGACCTGGGTCCCTTCGGGCATCGATATGGCCACGTAGTTTTTGTCCCACGAGCCCGGCACGAGAAAGAGGTAGTCCTGCCGGAACTGATCGATGGCCGGGAAAATGGTGAGCGACGGATCGCCGATGACGTTCTCCGTATACTCTTGGCTCACGAGGATCTGGGCCACGGCGATGGGCTCGCTCGCGTCGACGACGATGTCTTTCTGGGTGAAGGTCTCGCGCACCTCGCCCGGCTGGAGCGTGAACGAGTCGTCGGGCGGAGGGAGGTTGGTCTTCACGGTCGCGCTGGAAGCGACTCCCATGAACCGCAGAATATCGTAGTCGGTGTATCGGGTTCCCGACGAGCGAAGCGGACTGCGAGGAATGGTAAACTTCTTGCCATACGACTCCACCGGGAAGAGCTGCTCTTCGAGGTGGTCCAGACAGCACTGTTTGGCCTCGGGATCCGGGGGCGGCGGCTTCTTGGTGCCTGGCGCGCCCGAGAGCTCGGTCCCAGTAAAAACCGCCACGGGGGCGCTCGCATTCACCACCGTACCCGTCATGTCTCCGGGCAAGCCGTCGGTTTCCAGATTGAGCACGTCGAAGGGTCCGAGCGTGGCCGTAACGACTCCACCTTTGGCCGTAGCCGGAACCGAGCCTCCCGCCACGATGGCGTTCGCAAGTGTCACGGTGACCTGGGTTCCGGCCCGCGTCCCGACGATGGTCACATAGCCGTGGTCGATTGGGCTACCCAACACCGAAATGGGCTTTCCTGCAGGCCACGACAAAACGCGGTAGACCGACCCCAGGCTCCCCGTGGGAAGCAGGAGCGAAGCGTCGTTCGAGAACTGCGACTTCAAGGCATTGAACTGATAGGCAATGATGGGCTGACTCGACGTGACGCGGAACGCGTTCGAGGAGAGCATGGTTCCCGGACCTTCGTTTTTGCCCTGGGTGCTTCCATCCACTTCGCGGGTCGGCATTTCGACCGTGGCCAACGTTCCCGGCTCGACGAGAATCCGCTTTGCGAGCTTGATGTCGGCTTGGGCTCCGGGCGCACCGTCGTTTTGCTCGATGAACACTTCGGCCTGCTTGTCCCCGGCATTCGAGAGAACGAGGCCCCACACGGCGGCCGCGGCATTGTTCGAGAAGTCGTTTTCCTGGTCGAGGTCCACGGCCCAGAACTCGCAGCCGACGTTGGAAGTGAGCACGTCCGCCGCGGCGCATCCGGATTGGCACTCGCCGCCGATGCAAACTTCGGTCTTCCCGTTGCACTCGCCCAACTTCTTGCCTGGCTTGTTCGAGGCATCGCATTCGTGAATGGCATTCCCCACACAAAGCTTGCCGCCTTTGCAGGACAGGTCTCCGCCGTCGGGGAACACGGGGGCTCCCGATTCGGCCTGTTCGTCGAACGTCGTGCGGCTGCTCCCGCACGACGCAGCAAGAACGAAGGCACCAAAAGCAAAGGCGGGCACGAGGATCGAGCGATTCCTGGACATCATGAAGGGCCTCACCCTTCCACGCCGGTCCTCCCCGTGCAAGCTCGTCCCACGCGACGACGCGACGCGACGTTTCGGTCGAGACCGAGCTCGAGCCTTCAGTCGACCTTCGAAAACAACGCTGTCGCCCAGACGTCGGCCATGACGGCATACCCGGCGTCGTTCGGGTGGAGCATGTCGGCAAGGAGCTTCGTTCGAAACTCGGGCACTTTGCGGAACGCGCTCGTCATGTCGACGAAGGCGGTTCGGCGCCGGCCGTTCGAGGCGCGCGCGCGCGCGGACACGAGGCCCGGAATGGCATGGCCATAGGCAAGCGCGCGGGCGTCGAACGCTTCGTTCTGCGAGGGCACGAGGTTCGCCACGACCACGAACGTGTCGGGACTGGCTTCGAAAATGGAATCGACAAGCGCGCCAAGGCGGCCCGGCATGCTCGGGAGATCGCAGCCCGCGTCGACGTCGTTCGTACCAATCATGAGAAGCACGACGTCAGGGTGGGCCGAAACCATCGCAGAAGCCACGAGGGGTGCAATACCGTTGCGACCACCACAGGCCGAAATCGTGTAACCCGGATAGCCTTCGTGGCCCGACGGAAACGCCACTCCGTCCACGGTGGGCGGCCCGGTGTTCACGCGTCCGACGAACGTGACCTCGCGGTTTCGCTCTCGGGCCTTGCGGAAGAGTGGCACCCGGTAGCCGCCGCCGGACCCACCCGCCCCGTACGTAATCGAGTCACCGAGGGCGAGGATACGGCACGGACCTGTGCTCGGACAGCCTACGATCGAGGAGGCCACGAGAGGTTTCGGACTCGACGGGGCGGCCGGCGGCGGGAGATCGGACATGGGGCTCGGGGCCTTCTGGCTCGCTTTGGAACAGCCCAATCCCAATGCAAAATAGAGTGGGATGGCTTTCGCACGCCCGAAGGTCCGCAGCATCGAGGCAACGCTCATCGTTTCCCCCAAGCGCGATCAGCGCGAAAGTGCGCCAAACGCCGTGAGAAGCGTGACGCCGATGGCGGCGAGCGCCGAGCCCACCATGGCGAGGATGAAGAGCGCGGGAATGCTCGCGAGCGACCACTTCACCATGAAGAGGACCATCGATCCGAACGGCATGTGCACGTCCGTGACGACGACCCGCAGTGGCCCCGTGCTCGGCGGGGCAGGCTCTGGCGCGAACGTGAACGCCACGTCGTTCCTCGGAGGAGTGGCCACGAGGGGCGCGAGGACGGGCTCGGGCTCGTCCGTGGTTTCGGGGAGCACGACCCCCGAAGGAGGAGAAAAATCCGGGTCTCGCTCCGAGGCCGGCAAGAGCTCGATGTCGGCCTCGTCCGGATCCGAAAGCTCCGGATCGGACAAGAGATCGCGCTCGGACACGACATCGGTCGGCACGAGCGCAAAAGGCTCGGATTCTGCGACGATGGCCTCGCGCTCGATGCGACGGAGGCGGGGTCTCGCCGCTCGCTCCAACACGCGTGCAGCGTCCTCGGCGGATACTCGACTTGGCGCGGAAGTGACCACGGACGACTCGGTCAGGACGACCGACGGTGACTTTCGCGACTCGAAGAGCTCCGCCAGGGTGGTCCAGCGATCGGTGCCCACCCGCGCGACTTCGTAGTCGAGCTGGAGCTTGCCGATTTCGACGCCCCGACGCAGCTTTCGCAGACTGACCGCGCGGCTCGGAATCGAAGACTCCGTGTCACGCACGACCCAGACCTCACTTGCTTCTTCGGCCATGCAGCGGTCAGGCTAGAGCGACAATCGGGTCGAAGCCATCGCCTTCCGCGCGTCTGGCTTCCGCGCAAAGTCTTACGCGGCCATGCGTCAAGCTCCAAACGGTTCCTGAAACGAGGGTCCGCCGTGGCGGCTCACGAACCGCTCCCACGCTCATGAAATTTTGAGACTTTCGGACGGTACCGGAGAGCGCGAGCTCGGTTCGGTGGGTGACCCTCACTTGCGCTCGTCGTATGGCGAGCTCGAAGCGGTAGGGCGAGGCACGACCGAGGGCGCGTGCGGGAGGGAAGGCAGAGGGGTCACGCTCGCTGCTGCCTTCTTTCCGGTCGGGAGCGCCACGCCTTGCACGACCGTTCGGACGGAAGCGCTGGCAGGAGGCGAACCGGACGCGAGCGGCACGAGGTGCGAAGGCTCGGCCGAAAGGAGGCTGGGAGCGGACACGCTCGAAGAGGGCGAAGGCTCCGCATGCGAACCGGAGAGCGAGCGGCGGATACCCAAGCCACCCGCGAGAAAAAGAGCCGCCACTGCGACCACCGCGACGGCTCTCCGCGACGACGCATGGGTCCCTTCGGTCGCTCCCGTCGTCGCAGCGGCGGACGGGGGAACACTCACGGCGCGAGCGGGGGGTACCGATGCCGGCGCCGACGGGCCACTCGGAAAGAGGGCCACGATGCGGTCGACGGAGCCTTGGGACGAAGCGGGGGCGAGAGGCGCGAGGGCGGTCGCGAGAGCCGCGACGTTCGGGAAGCGCCCTTCGAGCGGACGTGAGAGGCAAGCGGAAACGGCGCGGTCCAACGCCTCGGGAACACTTGGAAAAGCAGACGCGAGGCTGGGCGGAGGGCCCGCGCAGATGGCCACGGTGAGGGCCGCCAACGTTTCGCCCTCGAACGCTGGGCGACCCGAGACGAGCTCGAACAAAATGGTGCCCAAAGCCCAGACGTCGGCGCGCATGTCGGCGGCCTTGGCGCTCTGCATTTGCTCGGGCGCCATGTACCTCGGCGAGCCCAGCACGGTCCGCGACGTGGTCACTCCCGCGCTCTGGCCATTGGCGTCCTGCGACTTCGCGATCCCGAAGTCGAGCACCTTCACGAGGGTCGTCCCGTCCTCGCGGTTCGCCAGAAAAAGGTTCGCTGGCTTGAGGTCGCGATGAACGATGCCCTTCGCATGCGCGTGCGCCAGAGCCTCCATGGCTTCGAGCACGTACCCGACGGCACGCGAAGCCTCGAGCCGCCCCTCACGTTCGATCACCGACGCCAGATCGTGCCCATAGAGACGTTCCATGACGATGTACGGAGTGCCGTCCGCGAGGCTGTCGACGTCGAGTATCTTCACTACGTGCTCGTTCGGAATGAGCGACGCCGCCTTGGCTTCACGAAGAAATCGCGCCGTCGCCTCGGGATCCGCCATGAGCTCGGGGCCCATGAATTTCAGCGCGACGCGCCGCTCGAGCAAGAGGTGCTCGGCTTCGATGACGACGCCCATCCCGCCTGCGCCAAGGACTTTCACGACCTTGAATTTTCCCGCAAGGACCTCCCCGGGTGCAAAGGCGAGAAAGGGCGGGCGCTCGTAAGCGACAGCCTCGAGGCGAGCTACCGGTGGGGCCGGGTCGACCTGCCCTTCCACGTCGTGGGCGGCGGTCGCGGCGGAACCCAGGCGCGCCTTCGAGAGCTCGCTCGTGATCACGCGGCACTCGTCGCACTCGGCGAGGTGCCCGAGCAACGTCACCCGCGCCACGTTCGAGAGGTCACCGCTCGAGAACGCGAGGAGATCGTCCTCGGGTGGGCACGGCGAGACCACGCCGTCAGCTTTCGGAAAGGAGGGGCGCCAGCGCGCGCGCGTTGCCAGCGACGTCCGGTCCCCCGCTCCCAAAGCAGCGCAGACGAAGGACGGGCGCGACGGTGGTTCGCGCAGGGCAAAACGGCTGCATTCGCATCGATCCGGAGCGTATCGCGGGCGGGCCCCGGGCGGCAACCTCGCCAAAAACGGAGACGGGGAGAAAATGCGAGTCTGGCGGGCCGCGCAAGTGAAGAGATGCGGAAACGGGCGCCGGAGCGCCGGAGCACCAGTTCCACATAAAGCGCACTAGTTTCATACAGTTACCGCCCAGACCCAACACCGACAACGAGGGATAGTCTGCTATCCTGAGGAAGACGATGTCGCGCAGCGACGCCAGACGCGCGGAAGTCGATGGCTTCGACCGGATGGGTGCTCTAGGGTGCCTATTCTCCGATGAAACTGCAAAGGAGCCGAAGGCGACTGGCATGGCCAAGCCGACCGACCGAAGGGCGGATGGCGTGAACGCCCATGCTCTCGCCTCGAGCCTCGTTCTCCTTCGCGCGCTCAAGGAAGGGACGGACGCGCAGGACGCGTCGGCCATCACGCATGCGCTCGAAATCGCCCTGACGGAGGCCCTGGAACGCGCGGTCGCCGCCCATCCATTGCTCGAGAAACACAAGGCCACCTTTCTGATTCGCCTCGGCGAAGTCCTCACCGAGGCCTCCCAATCGCTCGATGTGCCCATCTCGCCCGAAACCGTCGAGAAGGTCCGCATTGCCGATCTCTTGCTCGCCCACGCTGCGGGCAAGGGAGACACCTACGCCATCACGACGATCGAACGTGACCACGTCCGAGGAGCCGCCGGCGGGCGCCTTCGTGGCCAAAGATTTTCGTCCGAAGAAGTCTCCGAGATCGAACAAACGCTCCGCGAGCACCTCTTCGTTGCCAAACCCGGCACCCTTCCGAAGATTGCCCAGTACGCGGGCAAAGGAGACCTCGCAGGTTGGGTCTCGGTCTCCGCCACGCGTGCGGCTTTGCGCGCCCGCAAAAAGATATCCCGCGAAGTCTCGGTCGACGAAAGTGGCATTCTCGCAAAACAAGTCGAGCATCGCGACCTCGAGCTCGATTTCGTGAAAGAGGCCTATCGGCCCGCCTTCAAAGAGGCTTTCCACGAGGCCTTGGCGAGCCTCGACGACCGCGAGCGGCTGCTGCTAAAACAACACGCCGTGGACGGGCTCGGCATCGACGCTCTCGGTGAGCTCTATGGCGTACACCGCGCCACGGCTGCCCGCTGGGTGGCCAAAGTCCGCGAAGACCTCCTCGACCGCACACGCGAAGCCTTCACCCGCCGGAAAAACGTTGGCCGCGCCGAGTTCGAGAGCCTGCTGCGTCTCGCAAGAAGCCAGCTCGACGTGAGCCTCCGGAGAGTCTTATGAGCCCGAGCATGCGTCGCGAGCGCTCGCCCTCGCGTACGTCGCGAGTCGGGAGAGCAGCCCTCGCCGCGTTCGTGGCGACGGTCGGCCTCGCGATCGTGCCGAGTCTTGCCCTCGCCGAGACCAGCGCCGAAGTGGCCGATCGCATGTTCCGCGAGGCAAAAAAGGCCATGGAGGCGGGCGACTACCCCCGCGCCTGCCCGCTCTTCGAGGAGAGCCAAAGGCTCGATCCAGGTGGAGGCACGCTGATGAACCTCGGCCTGTGCCAAGAGAAGCTCGGAAAGCTCGCGACGGCCCAAAAGACCTTCGAGCTCGCGGCCAGCCGGGCGAAATCCGACGGGCGCGCCGACCGCCTCGGGGAAGCCCACGCGCACCTTGCGGCACTCGGACCGCGTGTGCCCACCCTCACGCTGGTTACGGCTCGCTCGAACCAAGACCGTCCGCATGTCACGGTGGACGGGAGGGCCATTCTTCCCGAAGAGCTCGGACAAAAGCTCGCGCTCGATCCTGGGCCGCACTCCGTACGCATCGAAGTAGCGCGCGCCGTCGGGCCCGATGGGCAGATGATCTCGGTCACGACGAAGACCGTCGATCTCCACGAAGGCGAAAACGTGCGCCTTCCGCTCGAAGGCGAAGGCTCGGATCTCCCTTCCCCCCTCGTGGAGCCCCCAAAAGATCCCGGGTCCGTGGCAAAAGCCCCCGCTCCAGTTTTGGTTCCGGCGCCCACGCTCGACGTCGGTGCGCGGCCCGAAGCTTCCTTCAGCGTGGCGTCGTGGGTCTCGTTCGGCGTGGCCGCTGGCGGGCTCGGAACGGCGGCCATCACGGGCCTGATGGCGCTGTCCGCGCGCTCCGACTACGCCGAAAAATGCTTCGACGATCGTGGGTACTGCGTCGATGCAGGCGCTCGTGAAAGCGGAGATCGAGCGCGGAGTCTCGCGTGGGTCAGCACGTTGACGCTAGGTGTGGGAGTCGTGGGGCTTTGGACGGGTCTGCTCTTGCCGCGGCGCTACCCCGTGACGGTCGCCCCGAACGGCGCAGGGCTCAGAGTCCACGGCGCATTCTGAGCCCAACGCATCACGTCCCGTACCTGCGGAATCGGAGCCAACGCGGGCGCGTTCTTCGTGTTCGTTCTCCGAAAGGTTCGCGCACTCCATGATCGCCTCGTTTCGCCTCGTTTTGCTCATGACGCTCGCGGCGCTCGGACTCCTCGTTGGGTGTCGCACGAGACGCGAGGGGGTCCCCGCCGTCGACGCTTCGGTGCTCGAAGCCTCCGTCGGAAACGCCACCGCGGTGGAAGCCGGAATCGAGACGACGGAAGCCACGGACGCCGGTACGCGGGCGCGGCCCGTGTGGGTGCCGAAGCTCCCATCGGAGGCAGAGTTTTTGGCCTATTCGAAGACCGTCGGGGGCGAACGGTTCACCAAGTTCGTCGTCGATACGAAATCCCAGGCCATCTATTACGTGGATGCCGACCTCTACCCGATGCACAAGGACTTCGTGTTCGCGGAGCTCTTGAAAGTGCCTCGTACGCCCGAAGCGGAGCGAGCGTTCGACAAGAACTACGGCAAAGAAAAGCCGAATTTCATCATGTGCTACCTCGTGCACCATACGGGGCCCGACCTTTGGACTTTGGCCTTTTGGGATGGGGACAAGGCCACCGCCGCGCACGTAAGACTGGCGTATGCACGGATGAAAGACACGTTCTACTTGGGCCAAAAGGTGAAGTTTCGCCCCGCTTCGGACGAACAAGAGGCCGTCGCCAAAGAGGCCGCCGAAATCCCGAGCATCACCAACGATCAAATCTACAAGGCCGTTGGGTACCAGCCCTTCCACAAAGGCTCGGCGGTGGGCACTCTCCGAATCGTGCCCGCCGGGACCGAAGCGAGCACTCTCGAGCTTGCGCCCGACGAAATCGTGATTTTGCCGGAGCCACTCTCGGACATCACCCCCGTCGCGGGAATCGTCTCTCAGACCTTTTCCACGCCACTTGCGCACGTCAACTTGCGGGCGGCCGCATGGGACATTCCGAACATCGGACTTCGCGACGCAGCCAAGACCTATGCCGCGCTCGACGGCAAAAAGGTCTATTTCGAAGCCACGGAAACCACGGCCACGATCCGCCTCGCCACGGCGAAAGAAGCCGCAGCCGCGCTCGCGAGCCGAACGCGCGTCACCACCGTCCAGGTCCCGAATGCGAACTTGGCCGAGAGAGCGCTACGCCCCTTGTCGGGCCTTCGAGCAAAGGATGCGAGCGCGTACGGGAGCAAGGCCTCGAACCTCGGCGAGATCGTTTTTGGGCGCCTTCCCGGAGTGTCGGTACCTCCAGGGTTCGGTATTCCGATTGCCTACTACGCGGCGCACCTCGAGGCCTCGGGCATCGACAAGAGAATCGAGACCATTCTCGCCGACCCGAAGTTTCGAGGGAGCCTCGCGGAGCGCAAGTCGACCCTTGCGAAGCTGCGTGCCCAAATCGTCGCGGCCAAGCTCGATCCGGCGTTCGTGTCCCAACTGGGCACTTCGCTTCGGGCGCTCGTTTCGTCGGAGGCGGACGCGGGGACCAACGGGCTTCCGCCTGGCGTATTCGTGCGAAGCTCGACCAACGCCGAGGACTTGCCCGGGTTTTCCGGCGCGGGGCTCTACGACACGGTGCCGAACGTGAGGGGCGAAGCCGCCGTGGGCGAGGCCGTGAAGCGCGTTTGGGCGAGTGTCTGGAACCTCGCCGCGTACGAAGAACGCGAGCTATACCGTATCGACCACCGGAAAGTGTTTGGCGCAGTCCTCGTGCAAGTCGGTGTGGATGCGACGGCCGCAGGGGTCCTCGTCACGGCCCACCCGCGAAACGCGGAGGACCGAAACACGTTTACGGTGAACGCCAAAAGCGGACTTGGAATTCGCGTCGTGGACGGGAAGAAGGTCCCGGAGATACTTCTCTTCAACGTCCACAACCGTGGCCTTCGAGTGGTGTCGCGCTCGGACGAGGACACGATGCTCGTCTTCGACGCCGATGGCGGAATCCACGAGAGGCCGAATCCGCAAAAGGGACAGCCCGTATTGACGACCGCTCGCGTGGCGAAGCTCTGCGACGCCGCGGAGAAGATTCGAGGCATCTTCCCGAAGGACCGACCGCTCGACATCGAGTGGGTGCTCCGCGGAGACGACGTCTTCATCGTCCAGTCGCGGCCGTACATGGGAGGCCCCGCGGCCACGAAATCCGCGGCGCCTCGTCCGACCCCATAGCCTTAGGGCCCGCTCAGAAATAACTTGCCCATATCGGCGAGGACCGCGCGGCGGAGGCAAGGCGCGGCGACGACGAATACTGCTGTATTTTGAGGAGC
>JAYUKI010000824.1:0-3385 GCA_043764595.1 Myxococcales bacterium
AGTCGGTCCCGGAAGGGCACGTTTCGCCTGCGTTGCACGAGATGCGTCGGCAAAATCCGCCGTCGCACGCGTGCCACGGGCCACACGTGCCCACTCCGGAGCAGCTCTTCAGCACGCACGTTCCACCGGAGTTGCAGCGAAGCCCTGCGGCGCAATCGAGGTCGTTCGTGCACGAAGCATTGCACGTCCCGAAGTTGCATTGATCGGCAGGACCGACACTGCACGAGCCGGCGCAGCCCGCGCAAAACCCGCCGGGCGCCGTGGCGACGCAGGTTTTGCCCGCGCCACAGTTTGCATCGGTGAAACACTGGCCACGCCCCGCGCTCGGCGTGGTCGCGTCGGTGCTTGCGTCGCTCGTGGCGTCCCTGAGGGTGGCGTCGTTCGTCGCCGCGTCCTTCGTGGGCGTGTCGCTCGAGTCGGTGGTTATGGCGCCGTCGCGCGAGCCACCGGCGTCGCTCGTGGGCGACGTGCCCGCGTCGTCGTCCGTGCCGGGGGTCGTCGCGGCGGTGCCACACGCCACGACGACGAAGAGGGGAGCGAGGACCGCAAGCTGCCGCATGGGATGCATGGGAGTGTGGATGTCCAGGCGCCGGCTCAGCCCACGATCTCGAGCAGAGCCTTGACGGCCGCGTCGCACTCTTCTTCGCGGATACCGTAGAAGAGGGGCAGATTGACGACGGTCTTGCAGAGCGCGCGGGAACGCTCGAGGGTTCCGAATGGAATGGCGACTCCCTTGGTGCAGGGCTGCGCGTCCATGGGCTCGGGGTAGGTGCGGGCCGCGCCGATTCCCTTGGCTTTGAGGGCGTCGACGATCTCCTGGCCGCCTTTGCCTTGGACGGTGAGTACGTTCAGATAGCCATTTTCGACGATTCCCGCCGGCGGTGCATACGTGCGAATCTTGGAGTGTCCGGCGAGGGCCTTGCGGTAGTGCTCGGCCGCCTTGCGGCGCGACGCGAGAATGTCCGGAACGAGATCGAGCACGGCATTCAAGAAGGCCGCTTGGACGCCGCCCATGCGCGAGTTCCAGCCGACGTGTGCATAGGCGTAGTGGTCTGCATGGCCGTGGTTGCAGAGCGAACGAACGAGCTTCTCGTGCTCTTCGCTCTGCAGCGTGATGGCACCGCCGTCCATGGCGCCGCCGACGACCTTGGCGGGGTAAAACGAGAGCGTGCCGACCGTGGCTTTCGCGAGCACGGGCTCGCCGGCGACCTCGACACCGAAGCACTGGGCGCCGTCTTCCAGGAGTCCGATGTTGCGCTCTTTGCAGAATGTGCGGAAGTCTTTGAGGCGGGCCGAGGCCCAGCCGTACAAGTGAACGAGCGCGGCGGCCTCGAACTTGTGCGCTTCATGAGCTTTTGCAAACTCGGTGAAGCTCATCTGGAGGTCTTCCGGATCGATGTCGACGAGGACCGGAATCGCGCCGAGCACGGCGACGGCTTCGTACGTGGCCCAGAACGTGAGGTTCGGGATGGCCACCTTCATGCCGGCCTTCACGCCGAGCGCCTGGAGGCCCACGATGAGGGCGTCCGTGCCGTTCGCGCAAGACACGGTGCGCGGAACGCCGAGAATCTTGGAGACGGTCTTCTCGACGCGGCCGACGCCGGGCCCGCCGACGAACTCGCAGCGGTCGAGGCATCCTCGCCACTCCGCGTGGACGTCGGATGCAATCTTTTGGGTCAGGCGCGAGAGGTCGATGAAGGGGACTTGCACAGGGCGCTCCTTAGCACGAGATGGCGCTCACGAAAGCCGAGCCGCGCCACGGGGACGCACGGCTTCGTTGCCCGAGGAGGGCGCTTCGTTCGCGGCCGTACGAGGATGAGGGTTCGTGGCCTCATGCGTGGGGACAGAAGCTCCGAGGACCACCTGCTCATGCGTTTACATTGGAACGCGCCGCCACTGTGGGGCGGACGACGTAGCTCCGTTCCTCGGGCGGGCTGCTAGGATGCCGTGGCCGATGGTTTCGAAGGTAAATAGTCTTGTCCATCCTGCGCGGCGATGGACAAGGCACACTGCGCGACGGGCGTGGCTGACGCTCCTTCGCGACGCGAAGCTGGCTCGTGCGACGGCGGCCGCCAACCTGCCCACGGCCACCGCGATCGCCGCGCTCGCGGGGCCCATGCATGGCGCCAAGATCGCCCGCTCCGTCACGCCGCCCGTGAAAGGTCCGCTCTCGGCCATCGCGCTTTTTCCGTGCATGGTGCATTCGATCTGGGGGGACCCTTCGCTGCGTGCCTATGCGCTTCGTGTGCACGGCACGAGGCTCGGCGTGCTCGTCGTCGCGACGGTGCTCTACGCTCTGTTCCTTTTTCGTGGCGCGGCGGCGGTGGCGTCCCCGCCGCTGCCACCGCAAGCGTCGACGGGGGCGAGCGAGCGCGTGAGGTCGATCTCGATTGGGCCCTTGCACATACCGTTGCCCGACGAAGCCAACGTGGTCGTTACGCACTCGGGGGATGCGGGCGCGGAGGCCTCGAAGACCGGTGACGTGCTCGTCCATCCGACGAAGCACGGAGCCCGCGAAGAACGTGTTCGTGCGACGCGCCTCGCGGGTTGGCTCGAGCGAATTTCGGAGCGGTTTCCCTGGCTCTCGCTCGTGTCGCGCGTGTACGGCTTCGCCATCCTGGCCGAGTGGCTGCTCATCGCCGTCACGCGGCAATACGACGACGAGCTGTCCCGCCGCACGTCCGAGCGCCTCGGCGTTTTGCCCGACGACGAACCAAAGACTCCGAAGGTGTCGGTGGATCCGAAGTGGGCGTTCCGAAAGCTTCGCGATCGCGTTCGGGGGGCGCTGCTCTTTGCTTCGGCGTTTCCAGTCTATGTCTTCATCGAAGCGCTGCCCGTGGGGCGACTCGTCGGTCCGATCGCGGTCGTCGTGTGGGGCGCGTATTGGGGCGCGGTCTTTACGGCGGCAAAATCGGCCCACGCGTGGCGCGACGCGGACGCGGTTCCAGCGCCGCCTCTGCCCTTCTTTTTGCGGCCCTTCGAGGGATGGATGGTCTCGCACCCGCGCCTCATGGCGTACCCACGCGTGTGGTCGTGGCTCGTGAAGAGCGTGCGATCGCCTGCAAATCACGCCGAGCGCTCGCTGCCGGCGTTTTTCGGGCTCCTCTTCGTGCGCGCGTTCACGCACGTGCCGGTCGTCTACTTGATGCTTCGTCCGCTCGTGGCCGTGGCCGCGGGCCGTGTGATCGCCGGTCGCGATCCGCGCGCGCGTCTCACGGCGGCAGTTGCTCCCATGCGGAGCCCCGAGGCCACGCGTTTGCTCCCGGCCGAAGCCTGACCGAAGGGAGATCGGGCGAGCCTGTGCTAAGCCCCGAACCATGGGCGACTCGTACGATCCGCAGAACGAAGCCGAGTTCGACGCTTACGCCGGCAGCTATGCCGACAT
>JAYUKI010000825.1:0-11839 GCA_043764595.1 Myxococcales bacterium
CGAGGTCGAGACCCCCGCAGACTTCGTAGCGAAGCGGAGAAGTCGAGGACTCTCAGGCCCGTTCGCTCGCAGGAGCTCGAGGGGCTGCGCCCCTCGAACTAGACGGAGAAGTCGAGGACTCTCAGGCCCGTTCGCTCGCAGGTGCTCGAGGGGCTGTGCCCCTCGAACTAGGGATGGGCGGCCGGTTTGGCCTCGCCGGTCGAGCCCTCGACGTGCTGGGCGGACGTCGTCCACGCCCACCAGATGCCCACGAGCAGAAAGAGGGTCGCCCCTAGGGCCGGAAGCCACATGGGGGTGTTGGGCTCCGGCGGGTGGTGCGCGTGCGAGTCGGCCATGGGCCGTTTCTCCTCTAGGAATCACGGAGTGTCAAGGAACGCCCGCGCCCTCGGCGACGGTCCTGCCGAAATGGAAACGGGGCGACGCTCCGGAAGGAACGACGCCCCGATACCTGGAGCAGCGAATCAGTGGGCGAGAAGACCCTTGAGGTTCATCACGCGGGTCATGTTTCGCACGCGAAGCTGCGAGTAGGCCGTGGTCTGCTCGGGGATGACGACCATGCCGCCCGCCATGTGGTCGTACTTGTAGGTGTGGGCTTTCGCACGAGCGACTACGCGGCCGGCGTCGCCGAGATACTCGACCTCGGACTCGGTGCCTTGCGGCGTGGTGGTCAACGTGAGGGACTCGCTCGAGGTGGCGACCCCGTCGCCGTCGAAGGACACGATCCGGAAGGCCGAGCCTCCGCCGTTGGAGGGAGCGAACCCTTGAGCGGACTTTGCGCCACTGCTGACCGCCACGACGCGGTTGAAGAGCGCAGAGTAGGTGTAGTCGCTGATCCATGCGTCGTCGCAGTAGCCCATCATGTCGGTTCCGACGGCCGGCGAGACGTATTGCTTCGTGACGATATTGTAGCCCCAGGTGCCGATCGTGCCGCCCTTGTAGGGGAACTTCCTGTCCGGTCCGCCGGCGCCGCCACAGGGGGCGTGCTCGCGGCCGTGGGCGTGGCCGAGCTCGTGCGCCATCGTGCCCGCAGACTCGACACCGGTGAAGCCGAGGCCGACGCTGGCGCGGAGGAACGAGTCCCCGGCGTTGTCGACCAAGCCCGAGAGACCGGTCACGCAGCCGCGACGGCAGAACGACTCGAAGTTCGATTGGGGCGAAAAAACGCCGTAGTAATAGACGTCGTCCGCAACGCGGTCCCGGCGGCGAAGGCTGACCATCGCGTTGAGAACTGTGTCCCAGCCTTGTCCGTTCGCGGCGATGGCCGTGGTCCACGCGAAGGGCTCGCGCACGGTCACCGTGACCTCGCTCGCCGGGTAGAGCCCCATGAGGGTCTTCTTGAAGATTTCGAGCTGCGCTTCGCTGGTGTCGGGGAGGCGCTGCGAGGGGTCGGCGTCATAGCGAACCGGAACCACGACGACCTTCAGGGTGCCCGTGGCCTGGACGTCCATCGCGTCGAACGCCTCGCCGGCGGGGTAACGAACGGGGGTCTGGCTGGGGGAGCCCTCGCCCTGGCCGAGGTCGTCGGTGAGCGCCACCGAGAACGTTGCGTCGACCGAGAACGCTTCGCCGGGGAGGTCGAAGTTCAGCGTGGAGGTGGCCGACGCGTCCGAGGAGACTGCGCGAACCATGCGCGAGTCCTTGAAGGTAGAGACCTTGCCGTCGGCCGCTTTCACCGTGAGCACGCCGGCGATCTTCGTGGGCGTGAAGTCCGCACCGGGCGAGACGAAGACGCGGATCACACCGGGACGACCGGCCACGACCGGCGCGTTGCGCTCGGCGACGCGCTCACCTTCGGCGAACACTGGGATCTTCACGCCTTGGTAGACGGCGATCTGGTCGATGGCGACCTTGGCGGCGGGCGTCTTGGGAGCGACGGATACCACTGGGTTGCCCGAGCCGTCCGAGGGAACGGGATTGCCGTTTCCGTCCACGACCACGACCTCGGTACTGCAAGCGACGAGGAGGCTGGCGAGCGCGATGCGAGATGCGAGCTTCATGGTGGTGTTCTCCGTACGACCGGCCGTTCCGGTTTCGAATGGCCGCTGTTCTGGCACCTTTTTCCGAAGATGCCCACTCCATGACGCAAGTGGAATTTTGCGGTGACGAAGGAATTCGAGCGATTTACCGGTGGTTTTGTGATCCACCAAGCATGTCCGCTGTGGAAACCCTCCGTTCTTGAAATGGGACTTTACTCTGCAAATACCGCGAGGTATGTTGCGCCGCTTTTCAAGCGCCACTAGCTCAGCTGGATAGAGTGTCGGCCTCCGAAGCCGAAGGTCACAAGTTCGAATCTTGTGTGGCGCGCAAGTAGACAGCGTTTACGACCGACCGACGGGGCCGGAGGTCGTCGGCGCACGGCGCGCTGGAAATCGCGGGTTGTAGCCTCGGCGTGCTCTCTACGAAGAAGCTGGCGGTCCGTGGAGGGTGCACGTGAGTGCTCGGTTTGAGCGCGCTGAGGCGAGCCTCCTGGGCTGACCCGCCGACGCGGGGGCAGAGAGCTACGGTCGCTCGATTTGGTAGGGGCCGGTGCGCCGCAGCTGCGGCACCACGCGCGCCGCTGACGCGCTTGGCACGCTACGCCTTGGGGTGCGCGCCGAGATGTCCAACTTTTACGAAGAGGGTCGCTCCCTCGGATTTCGTGAACGGCGTGTGCGTCGAGAGGTGTGGGCTCCGTAGCCACGACCCTGCGGGATAGGCTCCGTATTCGTCGCGAAAGACGCCCTCCATGACCACGATTTCTTCGCCGCCCCAGTGACTGTGGCGGTGAAACGTAGTGCCTGGTGCCCAGCGCACGAGCGCGACGTGTTCGTCGCCGTGCTCGTGCAGTGGCAGAACCGACAGCCCGACCGCCGTGCCCGGACGCCACACGGCGGTCGACGTATCGACCACCACGCGGCGGCCGTCGCCGGCGGCGAATTGGTGGAGCTTCACGAAGAGCCTCGCGCCCGCTGGTCCGGCGTGTGGAGCATGAGACGAACCGACTGGATTGCGGACGTACGTTCCGGCCGGATACTCGCCGTGCTCGTCGATGAACAGCCCGTCGAGAACGAGAAACTCCTCGCCTCCCGGATGGGCGTGCCTCGGGAAGGTAGCGTTTGGCGCGTAGCGGACGATGCTGGTCGCCCGGCCGTCCTCTCCGCCGATGCGGTCGAGCATGCCGCGTTCGACCCCGGTGGACGGCGACGGGACCCACGGCGCGCTGCCAGGCAGAACGACCTCACGCTGTGTGAAGTCGGCGCGAAGGCTCGGTGTCATCATCTTGGTTCTCCGAAGTTGCACGTGCTCGAGAGCGCGATTGGGCAAAAGTCCCTAATTTCATAACGTTGGCAAGCACCACCAAGACCGACGACGCATGTTGCTCCGCGGTCTTGGATGGCGCGACTCCGGTCAGGGGGTCGAGTAGATGCGTACCTCGGGCCCCGCGGAGAGCAGAGGCTGGAGCGCCACGACGACATCGTTCTTGAAGAGCGAGCTCTTCAGGTATTCCGATGCGTGCTGCACCGAGACGGCGTCTAGAAGCGGCTTCGCGTCGACGGAGGTGAAGCCTGCTCTCCTATGAGTCGACCGTCACGAGCCCGAGTGGGAGCTCGAACGAAACGTGATGGCGTGGAGCGGCGGAAGCTCACGTAGGATGGCCAAACGGGAGATCCATGGGCCTCTTTGACAAACTGTTAGGCCGCGTGCCGCCCTCACCGAATGCACCGGTGAATCCCATCGTTCTTCGCTCGCACGAACTGGCGGAGCTGCTCACTCGACCAACCGAGCCGAATTCGTCGGACGCTCCACAATCGCCCTGCGACAAGTGTGGAAAAGCCTTGGCGGAGGCCTTCATTACCACTGGAGGTCCGACGGGCCACCCGGACGTTTGGCGCGACGTTCCCATCGCCGTGGACGGGTGGGCGTGTGTTTCATGCGGGGTATTCCGGTACCCACGGAAGATGTCCCCGGAGCTTGCCACCGCCCTCACCCAGGAGGGTGCTGAACACGGCCGGGCGGGCCGTTTCTCCGAGGCCGAGCAGGCGTTCGCGCGCGTGGTTTGGGCATGGCCGGGTTACGTCATGGGGCACCTGAACTACGCCGAAGCAACTCGCGATCGGCTCAACGTCACGAAACCCGATGACCCGCTCGTCCGGCACCGTCTCGTGCGCCGTATGATGGAGCACTACGAAGTGGCCGTCTTCGCGGAGGGAGCCCCGCCGCATGCGCTCGCTCACGCCGCCATTCGCTTTGCCGAGCATTGCATTGCCGATCGATCCATCGAGCGTGGCCGTCGTGCACTGGCGCACTGCCTTGCGGCGCCCGATCTTCCAGCGGAACAACGCGAGCGCGCGCTCGAGCTCGTGCATGCAATCGATACGCGACTCTATCTCTTCGCCGAGGCAAGCGACGTCTTGGGCGCGCGCATCGACCTCATGGGGCGACCAGGACGTTTGCCGGAGCACCCGGACGAGCGAAAAGCCCTGGTGAATGCGATCGAAAAACTCGAGCAACATCTCGAGGTCGCCGAGGGGCGGTGGCAGTCGCTGTGGCTCTATGCGAAGGCGCTACCCCTCGTGGGCCGCCAGGAAGAAGCATGGAACGTCTGGAAGGAGACGTTCGCGCGGCATCCGTCCGTCAGCGCGATCGGACAAGACTATTCCCGCTGTCTCCTTCAGTTCGGCCGAAACGAGGAGGCCCGGCTCGTCGCGCGAACCGTGGTGCAACACCATCCCCAAGACGCCAAATTCTTCTGCAACCTAGCCGTCACCGAGCTGCTTTGCGGAGACCTCGAGGCCGCGGAACGCGCTATTTTACACGCACTGCAGCTCGATCCCAATGACCCCGTCGCCCACGCCGTGCGTCAGCGTCTCTCCCAGTACCAGAACGGCCGTCCCCTCCCGAAAACGCTTCGCGAAATGGAAGGCAAGTAGCCGCCCGACGAGAACCTCGTTGGAGCCCGTGTGCAGATGTTCGGAGCGTGGTGCTCGCCTTCGACGGCTGCACTCGCCCCAAATCCTAGGCCTACGAAGCCGTCCAACCGTCCTCACGAACCCTGGGTGGCGATCGTGGGCCTTGGGCATGGGCTCGGCATCGCTGATAGGGTGCCCGCGATGCCAGGCGTCCGCCACTTCCGAGCGAAAGTCGCGTGCTCCATCGTCGTGGGCATTCTCGGCGTACATCGCGCAGCATTCGCCGCTCCATCCGCGCGGCTCGTTTATGTTCGCGATCCCGAAGCGGCGTCTTGCCCCGACGAAACGGCGGTTCGCTCCGCCGTGGCAGCTCGGCTCGGATACGATCCCTTTTTGGCCTACGCGACGGCCACGATGTTTGCCGAAGTTCGCCGGGACCGCACCACCTACAAAGTCGCCATCAAGCTCATCGACGAGCACAGCATCGTTCGCGGCGCGCGTGAGCTCGTTCATGTGGGCGAGCCGTGCAGCGAGCTCATCGACCTCATGGCGCTCAGCATGAGCATCGCGATCGATCCGCTAAGCTTGGCCGGGCCGCGTCCCCCTCCGGACGCGCCCGTGGTGGCCGATCCCGTCCTACCGCCAAAGTCCCCACCCGAGCCTCCGCCCACGATTCCGCCGGCAGGACCCCCTGCCGCTCCAAAAAAGCCAGCCGACGAGCCAAAAGGCGCGCCGGTTCATTTCGATCTCGGGATCGGACCCTCGTTCGGAATCGGCACGGCACCATCGCCCACGGTTGGAGCGCTCGTCGGTGGCTATTGGCATATCGGACGACTCGGTCTTTTTGGCGAAGGACGCGCCGACTTGCCCTCGTCACGCATTCATCCCCAAGGAACCGTTGGAACCAGCTTGATCGCGGGCTCCTTGGGCCTCTGTTACGAGCTCCGCATCGTGTTCGGGTGCGCCCTTGGCTCCTTGGGTGCGCTGTCGGCGTCCGCCGAAGGCATCTCTGCGCCACGCTCGGACGTGGCCGTTCACGCGTCCGTCGGAGCCCGCTTCGGTGCCGAGCTGCGGCTCGCGCCTGCCTTTGCGCTTCGGGCGCAGCTCGATGGGGCGGCGGTGCTGACGCCGCATCGGCTCACGATCGACGGCAGCGAAGTGCAAACGCTGTCCCCCATCGCCGGCACTTTGGGAATTTTGGCCGCGGTGCGTTTTTTTTGACGAACCACCCGCCCTCGTCCCAGGTCCCATAGATGCCTCCTTCCGACCCCCATGCCGCGGCGTTCCGGCGCCTCTTCGAGGCAGAGGCGGCGTACGTGTGGGTCACTCTGCGGCGGCTCGGTGTGCGTGACGCCGACGTCGAAGATCTCGCGCACGAGCTCTTCTTGAAGGTCCACGCGAAGCTCGGGGACTACGACGCCTCACGGCCGGCAAAACCCTGGCTCTTCGCGTTCGCGTTTCGTATTGCTTCGGACTACCGCCGCAAAGGACACCAAAAGAACGAAGTCCTGGGAGACGTCGAGAGCCCTTCCGAAGCCTTGTCCGCCGAAGAGATGTTGGCACTACGCGACGAACGCGATCTCCTGAAAGCGGCACTCGCCACGGTGGACCTCGAGCGCCGCGCCGTTCTGGTGGCGTACGAGATGGACGAGATTCCGATGAAGGATATCGCGGCCTCCATGGAGATCCCCGTCAACACGGCCTATTCCCGCCTCCGTCTCGCACGCGAAGAGCTCGCACGCGCTTTCGCACGCCTATCCAAACGAGGAGCTTTGCCATGAGTCCTTCCGAACCACAGCCCGAAGCGGAAGACCTTGGGCGTCGTCTTCGAGACCTTGCCAAGAGCGACACGGCCCCCGAAGACGGTTTGGCTCGTTTGCGCGCGCGGCTCGGAGCAAGCCTTCCAGGCGTCGTCGACACGAATCCCTCGCCACCGAAGGAGCCAGCGGCCACGACCGCGGCGAGCGAGGCGGTTCGCAGCGCGAAGCTTCTTTTTGGCGCAGTTGGGCTTTTCGTCGGTGCGGTAGTGGGCGCGCTCGCCATGCACGTCGTCGACGCCCGTCACCCCGTAGTGAAGATCGTCGAGGTTCCTGCGCCAATCGTGCAGCAGGCGCCTCCGGCCCAACAACCGAGCGCCACGCCAACGGCGGAGCCGCTCGTGAGTGCCATCCCAGCACCTCGTGCCCTTCCAAAAGCTTCGGCGAGCGCCGGTTCGAAGACCAACGCCGAGCGGCTCGTCGTCGACGAAGCGCGCGCGGCGTACGCACGAGGCGCCCGAAAAGAAGCCCTCGACTCCCTCGCTCGCCATGTGGCCCAGTTTCCGAACGGCGCACTCGCCGAAGAGCGCGAAGCCCTCGCCGTTCGAATCCTCGTCGATTCGGGCAACGTCACCGAAGCACGAAAGCGCGGCGAAGCCTTTCGCGCGCGCTACCCGAAGAGCCTCATGCTCCCGGCGGTGCATGCGGCGCTCGAGTCGATTCCGTGACAAGGTCCGAGTCTGGCTCCCAGGTAAGGACATGAACCTTCGTCGTGCACGAGTTGGACTGATTCTGGGACTGGGCCTTCTTAGCGGGTGCGGTCAAACTCTCGATTTGGGTAGCAACCCACGAGCGGGCTGCGAAAAGACTCCCGCCGAGCCACGAAAGCTCAGCGCGCTCTCCGAGTTTCCGGATTTCACGCCCTCGACGCTCGTGGTCGTAGGAGATGCGGCCTACGTCGGTGGGGTTTCGTATCCGGGCAGGCAGTTCGACGCAAACGCAAAGGACATCGGAAGGGTCATCCGATTCCCACTCGATGGCAGTCCACCAAAGGAGATTTGGAAGGGAACTTTCTTCCGAGCTCCCATCCGGGTCTACGGGTCGCGCATCGCCTTCCTCGAGACCGACTTCGTCAACGTCCTAACGTTCCCGACCTTCGGCGGTATTCATGTCTACGACACGAAGACGGCCAAACACACGATGGTGCCGAACCTCCCCGGGCGCGACTTCGTGACGGACTTTGAGCTGGGCGCGGAGGGGTTCGTGTTTTCGTCGGGCTCGTTCGCGAGGAGCATTCCCGACGGGACCGTTCTTGGGAAACCGGGTTCTTCGATTGGGCGGCTCTCCGAGACGGATTCCGCCCCACGCAGCATCCTCGAGTTGACGAAACGCTCCGCGAGGTTCTTCCGCAGAGGGGACCACGTGCTTGCGCAGCTCGTCGCCGACAACTCCGAGTCCGGCTACGACGAACCCGAGTCCGCGGGAACCGTCCAGGCCGTATTCGCCATTTCGGAGACTGGGCTCCGTATGGAGCAGAAGTTCGATTCGTTCATGAGACCGGAGACGGCTGCGCAGCAAAACATCACCACGACGTTCGTCGGTGCCGACGAAACGTCCTACTATTTCACGATAAGGATGTTCGCAGAGACCGCGCCCTACCGAGTGCCCCGCACCAAAGCGCCCGTAAATATCCAGGAAAACATCGCCTCGACGCTATGGGGACAGCCCCTTTTCGACGGAGGCGAGCTCTATTGGACACCTTTGGCGGATCGCTCGATGATTCGGCGGCGGGTCCTCGAAGGGGATTCGGCAGAAGCGAAGGCCGGCGTGGAAGTGTCCTTCGACCCACGAAGGCAGGTGTCCGCGTTCGGCGTGGACGCGTGTCAGGTCGTCTGGATGTCCGAGTCGTTCGTCGACCGTGAAACCTATCGCGTGATGGTCGGCCCAAGAAAGTAGCGGTTCGCTCGACGGTTTGGCGCTGCCTGGATTTCAACAGCCAATGCGGGTCGTCGCGAGGGCGACGTCGTCGAGCCACATGTCGAACTGGGCGGGCGTGGAACCTGCCTGGTAGAGCCAGAATCCGAAGTACATCTTGTCGAACTTGGGGAAAAGGAAGTCCTGGCCTTGGTTGCCGCCATGGTTTTTGGTGGAGACCGAAAGCTCCGGCTTGGCGACCCCGTCGATCCATATCCGCACGGCCGGCAAATGGGCGAGGGAGGGTCGGGTAGCGCCAGATTGCGGGTTGGACACGGGCGGACCGGCACTTGGGTATCGGTCCTTCACGCCCCAGGAGCAGCCGACCGGCAGTTGACGCCGTTCGACCGGTGGTCGGGGACCGTTCGACCGATGGTTGGGGAGCGTCCGATTGGCACTTGGGGCCGTTCGACCGGCACTTGACGCCGCCAGACCGGGACTTGGGTACCGTTCGACCGGCACTTGGCGCCGTCAGACCGGTGGTTGGGTGCCGTTCGACCGGCACTTGACGCCGTCAGACCGGTGGTTGGGTGTCGTTCGACCGCAAATGTGAGCCGTTCGAACGCTGTCACACAGCCGTCACAGAGACACCAACGCCACCATCCCATCGATTTCACTACGGAATCACGTCTTCGACCCCTCCTGTCCGTGCTCGGCTCGCTCGAGCGCCTTGGGCGAAAGGAAGAATCCGACGAAGGCCATCGTGGCGAATCCGATCGCGTTCGCGAGGCCGTGGAACGCGGCCATCGTGGCGTAGGGGATGAGCCCGTCGGTGGCGCCGCGTCCGGCCGAGCCCGTGACGGCAAATGCAATCGCGAGCATCATCGAGCCGACGAGAGAGAAGCCCGACAGGAAGAAGCATAGGCCACTCACACGCCAGCGGGCACGCTCGAATGCCGTGAGCGGAGGGGCGACGATGGGCCGGAAGAGGCGCCGAAGCCCCGAGAACATCAGAAAGCCGGAGAGCTGCAGCATGCCAAGGCCGAGCAGGATGGCGGCTGGCGTCTCGAGGGAGCGCGAGAGCGCGATTCCCGCCGCCACGAGCGGCACGCCGGCCATCACGATGCACGCGGCGACGGAGTAGATCCACGGCTTCTTTTGCGCGGGCGATTCGGCGCGCAAGACGAGATCTCGTCCCACGAGACCGACGACCATTGGCGCGGCGAAGCCCGCAAAATGAAAGTGCGCGGCGGTATAGAGGACGATGGGCTCGTGGAATCCGAGCAGCGCCACGCCAGCTCGGGAGGCAACGAGCCATATGGCTCCGATAGGCAAGTAGGAACGCGCCACGTCGATCGCGAGCTCCTCGAGCGGGAGCCCTCGACGACGCACGAGGCGGGCGGCGCCTGCGAGGCCGACCACGAGCGTGGCCGCGAGCCAGGGACACGCGAGAAGCGCCGCGGTCTTTCCTGGCGGAAACGCAAAGCTCAAGACCCCCAACGGCGCGCAGGCCACCACGAGCCGGCTCGCGACATGTTCGAGCTTCGTGGGCGGGCTCGGGGGGGGGCCCGAGCGGGCACCGAGATGAAGCCCCATGGGCACGACGGCCGCCATGGCGAAGGCCACGAGTGCCTCGCCTACCCCGGCGAACGCCCGAGCCCCAACGAGCGCAAACCACGCGGTCGTCGTCAAGATCACCGGGAAACTGCGCAGCAAGGCGGTCGGAGCGAGGCGAGGCGAGTCGGTCACGGGGCTACTTGAGGCGAAGACACGCCTTTCGTCGATGGAAACGTGGGGTCATTTTCGCGAACGGCGTGGGCGCGGGCAAAGGTGACCGGATGTGCGTTGCGACGACGCTGACCGAGCGGGTGGCGGCACGAGCAGATCCACGACGCGAGACCATGATAGTCTTTTCGCGTGGTCGAGCCCGGTGACATCCTGGACGGGAAGTACCGAGTCATTCGCCTCGTCGGCGAAGGCGGGATGGGCGCGGTATACGAGGGACGCAACGTGCGGCTCGACCGACCCGTCGCGATCAAGATGATGCACGCCGACATCGCGGGCGACAGTCAGGCCGTCGCGCGCTTCGAACGGGAAGCGCAAGCAGCGGCGCGCATCGGCTCCCGGCACATCGTCGACGTGCTCGATCTCGGCGCGCTTCCGGACGGCGAACGCTACATGGTGATGGAGTACCTGGAGGGCGAGACGGTCGCGACTCGCCTCAAGCGGGTGGGAACCATGCCCGTGGCCGAGGCGGCGCGAATGGCGGTGCAGCTCCTGGAAGGGCTCACGAAAGTGCATGATGCAGGCATCGTCCACCGCGATCTGAAGCCACCGAACATCTTTTTGACGAACGACGAAGACGAAGTCGACTTCGTGAAGATCCTCGACTTCGGCGTGTGCAAAATCGCGCGCAGCAAGGCTGCCAACGGCCCGTCGACCGGTGTCGGGGACGTCCTGGGCACCCTCGGATACATGGCGCCCGAGCAGCTCGAGCACGGGCCGGCCGGAGTGGACGCACGTGCCGACCTCTACGCCGTCGGAGTCCTCATTTACCGCGCCGTTGCGGGCCAGCTTCCCTACGCCGTTCGGAACTTGGTCGAGCACCTCTCGGCGATGCGCGAGCGAAGAACGTCGCCACTTTCGGACATCGTGCCGGATGCCGATCCGAAGTTTTCGGCCATCGTCGATCGCGCCATCGATTGGGATCGGGAAGCACGCTTCCAAGACGCTCGATCCATGCATCGTGCGCTCGTCACGTGGATTCGGTCGACCGAAGATATGAACAAGCTCTTGGCGGATTTTCTCGACCGCGAGCCGCCGGTGTCCACGTCCGAGCCGTCCGTGCCCATGCCCTCGCGGAGCCCCGCTCGGCCGAGTCCGAGCCCCGAATCGCAGGACCCGACCAAGCGGGTGCACGCTGCGCAGAACGCGCCGAGCGTACCCGCAGGTCTGCCTCCCGTCAGACCGCCTGCTCCTTCGTTTTCGGACCTCGCCACCGGCAAGCTTCCGCAGAGGCAGCCGAGCGAGATTGACATTGAGGTCGACTTCGATCTGGAGACAGGAAAGCGGCCTTAGCTCGCGGTCTACGTCGTCCCGTGCGCTCTTGGCATCACTCGACGGATCTGAATCGCGCAGCGCGCGGCTCTCCCCAGGGGCCCTCCGCGCGGCGCGGTTGGCTGCGAGTCAGCTGCGGAGAGGGCGGGATTCGAACCCGCGGTAGGCTTTTGACCCACGCTCCCTTAGCAAGGGAGTGCCTTCGACCACTCGGCCACCTCT
>JAYUKI010000826.1:0-3375 GCA_043764595.1 Myxococcales bacterium
TGGGCGGGTGGGCGGGTGGGCGGGGCGAGCTCCCGGGCGCCTTCGTGTCGCGATCGACCGCACCGAGACCCGCTTACCTGCGGTACCGTCGGATCATGGCTGATTCTCGCGTCGTAGCCGCCGCCGTCGTGGTGGGAGCGCTCTTTGGCGCGATACTCATGCGGACGCGTCCGTCGACCGACCCACGCTGCGCAGCGTTTGCGCAGCACTTCGGCATACAGGACCTCGTGGGGCAGAGCGGCTACCTCGCGGGGACGCTTCGGGGCCTTTCGGTCGAGATGAGGTACTACCCGTCTCGGAAGCAATCCCCGGCTCACACGGTGATCACCGTGGCTGGCATTCCGGCGACGATGCTCTTGCACCTGCGCCCGCAGACCCACGAAGAAGTCGAGCAGGTGCGCAAAGGAGAGGCGCTCGATCTCGACCTCGGCAATCCCGCGTTCGATGCGGCGTGGATCGTCGAGGGCGCCCCTGCTGCGCGGGTAGAGCGCGTGCTTCGTCACCCCTGGTTTTTCGATCGCTTCATGGCACTCGCCATCCAAGACCGCCCGAGCGTTCTGATCGAAGACGGTAAAGTGATCATCGACGTCATTGGCAACGACTTCGAGGGGCCTACGATCAACCCTGAACGGTTCGTGCTCGCCGTGGCCCTGGCCGAAGCGGTAGCGCTCGATGCGGCGACACCGCTCCCCGCAACGGCCGAAGCCCTGGCGGCGACCTACCGCACCTCCGCTCGCCAAGACCCCGACGACGCAGGTCGTCTGCGCCTGGCGGAGCTCCGAGTGCTGCGCGGAACACGGGCGATCGCGGCTCTTCGGCCCGTCGGGCTCATCTTTCCAGGGCTCATCACCGCCCTGCTCCTGGCGCTTTGTTTCGTCCCCGACTCGCCGGTTTTCATCCTGCTCCCCGTGTCGTTCCTGCTGACGGTCCCGAGCACCGCGTTCGTCGTCGGGAGCAGCATTTCCATCGTGCGAAAGGCGCCCGGAACCCGGTTCGACAAACCCGTGCTCGTGAGCCTCGCGCTCTCATGGGCCGTCAACGTGGGAATGGTCGTATGGCTGTTGCGCGGTGGGGGCGCTCGGTAGTGCAGGTGCCGACGCTTCGATGGCGAGCCCTCACTGCTCGGCGCCGAGCCCCCAAGCCGTGGGTGTGAACGCGAAGCCACTTACTGGTTGAACCAGTACGCCTCTTTCGCTGGCACCAGACGCAACTTGTCCAAGGATTTGAGGGCCAACCGCTTGGCATGCCACCTGCTCATGGGGGGTCACCGTTCACCTCGGCCTCCTTGCCGGGCGTCTTTTGAGGAGCTTCCATGCGCCGTTTTGCCCCCATCTTCGCGTTGACCTTGGTCGCCAGCACCACGCTTTTCGCGGGCTCTGCTCGCGCCGATGAGGGCCAACCTGTGGCCCCTACCTCGGCGCCCCAGGAAGCACCGCCCGCGATGGTTCCCCCACCGGCGCCAAGTCCTTCCACGGAACGTTCCGCACTGAAGAGGCGCCCCGTGAGTATCCGCGAATTCGATGCCGCCAGGAGCGCGCTCAACGAGCGGCTTCGTTCTCTACGGGCGAGCGGAGGCAAAGGCAGCGACGAAGAAGACCAACTTCGCGACGATGTCAGCACGCTGGAGCGTTGGCGAGACGAGGACACCGAGATGACAAGCACCTCCGGGTTCGTTGGGGGCATCGTCATGGTGAGCGTCGGGGGCACCGTCGCCGCCTTGGCTGGGATATGCCTGGCCAGCGACGCGTTCTTTCACAAGGGCGGCAGCGATGTCGCTACGTGCGGCGCGCTGACCGTCGGCGGGCTCGTCGGCGGACTCGCCGGGATTGGCTTGCTCGTGTACGGAAGCCCGCAAGTGATGAAGGTCAAGGCCCAATCCACGACCCTGTTTGCGCCGTCGGCGCGCCTTTTGGTGGGCCCCGGGACGATAGGCGTCGGGGGCACTTTCTGAGTCGTCTCCATTTCTGCGTTTGCGCCCCAAGGGCAACTTTGACTTTCGATATGGAGCGACGAATCTGATGAGGGACCGAGGATTTGCTCGGTTCGCAGACAGCCTGGCGCGCCTACGATGACGGCCAGTCATGGCAATCCCACCTCGGATTGTGGAAGGAGCGCCTCCGTTCTTGTTGGGCAATGCATCGCCAGCTATTCATCGAACGCCCTACCGGGCGCGTTCCTGCGCCAGCGCGTGGGCGGGGGCGCTTGCCACGGAGCCGAGCGAGAGCTCCGAGCCCTCGTTCATGAGGACGAAGGGCCGTGGCTCGATGCTCAGATGGGCCCCGTTCTTTTCGTAGCGGATCACGTGCGCCACGCCGAGCACGTGGCCGGCAGTGCCGCGACTTCGGAGCTCCACGCCGATCGACCGTGTCGCGCCCGAGTCGAGGAGCACGAGCTCCGGACCGAAGCCGTCGCTCGCGTGGGATACACGAGTATGGGAGGGAACGTGTTCGGGTGCATCCACGACCGAGAGGCCCAGGTCGCTCGTGTCGGTCTCCCAGGTGAGCGACGCCCGGAGGCTGGGCTCGAGGTCGGAGTCGAGGCTCGGCACGTTCACCTTCGCCATACGCGCGACCATCTCCGGGCGCCGGGCCGGCTCCGCGTCGGCCCAGGCGGCGGCCACGAGGCGAAGGTCGCTTCGAAGCAGCGCGGCGGCCCCCTCGTAGCGCCCCTCGTAGGTGCGCACCACACCGCCCGCGATGGCGTCGAAGGCCGCGTCGTACTGCCCGGCGCGAAGGAGCGTGATGCCCAAGAGGTGGTGCGAAGACGGCTGATCCGGTCGGTCTTCGGCGGCGCGCCGTAGGAGCGCGAGCGCGGTCGGATCGCCGGGGCGGGCGTGGTCGATTCGCACCGCCGCCGACCGAATCATCTCGGCACGCTCCGGGTAGAGATCGGCGAGGGAGCCGTAGGCCCTCGCGGCGCTCGTCGGATCGCCGGCCGCTTCGAAGGCCTCTCCGAGGAGCGTCCACGCTGCGGCGCTGGGCTCTCGAGCCATGAAGGCCCGCGCCGCGTTCACGGAGCCCGAGGCTTGGGCGCGGGGCAGCGTGATGGATCGCTTGGCCTCCGCGTACTCTTCGGACCATGGCGATGGAGGCGGCGGAGGCGGAGCTTGTTCGCGAAAGCCATTCCAGCCCCCATGCAGGTCAAAGGCGAGGTGCTCGGGGGTCGGTGTCCGTCCGAGCTGACGGTCGTCGGGCGTCAGGAGAAGTGGATAGAGAACCTGGATGAACTGAGGGTCTTCGTTGAGTACCGCGAAGGTGAGCTGGGTAAATGCCTGGACAATGCACGCAACGACCTTGGGATCGGCGAGCTCGGAGCCCTCGTCCCGTGCCGAGACGACCTTGCCTTGGGGGTCGATGACGAAGCGGACACTGACCC
>JAYUKI010000827.1:0-3373 GCA_043764595.1 Myxococcales bacterium
GCCGCCGTCCTGCGAGCTCGACCCGTCGTTCGACGCACCGTCTTGGACGGTCGTGCCAACGTCCGCGGTGCTTCCGTCCGGGTCGCCGTCATCACCACACGACTCGCCTTCGGCGCACGGAGGGCTGCCGCAGCTCGAGATCGAAATCAGGGTGAAGGCCACGAGGTGTCCGAGGCCCAGAATGCGCGTGGTTTTCAAGGGATGCCTCTCTATACGCGGCGAGGTCAGGAATCTTCCTCGGAAGGCTCGACGGGAAAGGGTGTGCGGAGAATCCACGCGAGCGCCCGTGCGATCGCGCCGACACGCTTTCCGGCGCGTCCGCGCCCGTGAGTGGGAGGATCGCTCTCCGCAGGCCCGCGACGAAGGAGGAAGTCTTCGGGCGTGCCGACTTTGCCGTTCACGAAACGTTTGGCCGCCGCGCGCAGACAGAAGACCTCGTTCGGAATCTTCACGCCGGACCGGGCAAAGAGATTCGTCGTGTAATGCCCCCACGTGACGACCAGATCGTCCGGCCGGAGGAATGCATGGGCTTCCCTCACGGCCTCGTCGATCGCGGTACCACCCAGGAGCTGCTCGGCGGAAAGCAGCGTGTGGGAGCTCGTACTTGGCGCAAGCGGGTGGAGGGGACGAACGACGACGTCGAGCGACTCCCCCGAAGGGACACGCAGAGCGACGATCTGAACGAGCTCGTCCGGATAGTGGGGAGTGGCCTTTCGCGTTTTGTAGGGCCAGGCATTCGCCTCTCCGACGACACACACGATGCGTCCCTCGGCCGCGGCGGCCAGCACCTCGGGAAAGAGACGCTCCTCGCGCGATTTGGTCCGAGGCTTCTTTTTTCTCGGATTGGAGCCCTCCCTTTCGTGGGCAATTTGTGCGTCGACCATGGCGCGGAAAGGGGCATAGAGGGCCGCGAACTTCGGCGCGTCATTTTCCAGAACGCCGAGTGCGTGGGCCACCGACTCTACCGTGGATACGTAGTTGCCTTTCGGCTCGCGTCGTATTCGGTATTCGCTCGGCGAGCTCGGCGAGAACGCAACCCGCGGGAGCGCCGCAAGTCGGGGATTCATCCGCAGGAGCTTCTTCGACTGGGGCCACGTGCCGTCGAGTACGACGAGCGTGCGCGGTGGGCCGGACACGAACGACTCGAGGGGGGCGGATGAGTCGCCGGGATAGAGCAATATCGCCGGATTCTCCGTGTCGGAAAGGCAGGCCCGGACGCGAGGCTCGTCGTCGACCTCCACGCCAATCACGAGCTCGCTGTTCGGAAGGCACATGTGCGTGAGCTTGGCCGTGCCGATCGCTTTGCGCTCTTCGCGCGGGTGCTGGACGAAGAGCACTTTCGTGCGCGAAGAAAGACGGGACATGTGCGCACAGATGCACACCGACGTTGGGCGTTCGCAACGCGCACAGTTCGACCGGGGAACGAACGAGTCCAGCACGCGCGCACCGTACGGCCGGGGCGCGAAGAAGGGAACCTCCTCGTACACTCGCGATGAATGCACAAGGCGTCCTCGATGTCGACTTCCCTCCTGACGACGAGCCCCGCGCGTGAGCCTGGATTCCGCTCTACCTAGAGCACCGAACGGGTTGAATCCCTTCGGCTTTCGCCGGTTTAGCGGCGCCTCGCGTCTCGTCGGGCGTGCCCTACGTTGGCGCGAGGAGCATGGAAACCGTGCGTTTCGTATCGGTTTCGTGGGCTTTCATCCTCTTGGCCGTCGGCCGAAGGCGGGCGCGAGGGTTGGTCTCGACACATGCTTCACGTGTGTCCAAATGCCAGGAGCACGGCCGAGCTACGCCGAAACTCTCTCACTCCGTGTCTCCAAAATGGCCAATCACCCAAGGCGACTCGTGGTGGTCGAGGAGGCCCGAATCGGGCGTAAAGGTGGGATCGAGGAGTGCGTGCAGGCGCCCGAGCGTGCGAAAGTCACGCTGGCTCACCACGGGAACTCCGGCTTGGAGGAGGAGCGCCGTCGCCACGCCGACGCCCTTCTGGTACTTCCGTTCGGCAACGAGTCGACACCCGAGCGAGATCACCTGGCTGCCGCATGCGGCGCTCATGTCGGTGAGTAGAGCCAGCTCTACGTCGTGAGTCCTCGCGTGGGCGAGCATGGCTCGCGCCCCCACGAGCATCGGCTCGGTGAGATCCTTGCCGTGCTCGTCGAGGACTCGTGCTTTGCCTTCTAGGACGGCGAACCCGTCCCCGTCGTGGATGTCCGGCATCGTGCGCGGAGTGCCAATTCCGTGCTCCTCGGGGCAAAAGGGGAATGGCGCGACGGTCTCGAGGGCGAGCAGGTCGCGGAGGAGCGCGCCGAGCCCGTAGTCGCTGCCGTCCACGCCACAAGCGAGCCCGGCGAGGCAACCGCTAACGAGGACACGGAGAGGTGAAGCTGGCGTCGGAGCTCGGAGTGCAGCGAGCGCCGAAGGGGAATGAGAGAGCCGCATCGTCCGAGCGTATCGGGCTCTCGTGCCCGCGCGGTACGAAACTCTAGGCTGCTTGTTCCGCGGCTGAGAAGAGGGTCACGAAGAAGCGAGCGGCTTCCGCAGTGCCGGCGTTTCGCCGAGTTGAATCGCCATGTTTCGTGGCTCCGTCGCGAGGAGCAGTAGGATTAGTCGCGGCTCGCAACTTATCGAAAGTCCTCGGCTACCGCTCTCAGCCCTCGGAGCTGCCACTCGCGGGCGAGGCTCCCACGCGGGAGACCACGCCGCTTGCGGCGAGCCGCTGCGCTTCTTCCACCACGCGCACGAGCTCGTCGTAGCTCGCGTAGCGGTCTTCCCGTTTCTTCGCCATGAGCCGCTCGATGATCGAATAGACGCGCGTCGGAAAGGGGTGTCCGATTTGCTGCAGCGTGGGCAGGGGATCTTCCTGGTGCCGGTAAAGGATGTTCAGAGCCGTGGGCCCGTGGAACGGGGGCTCTCCAGTGAGCACTTCGAAGAGCAAAGCACCTGCAGAGTACATGTCTGCGCGGAAATCGATCTCCTCGCCGCGCGCCTGCTCGGGCGACATGTAATACGGAGTCCCGAAGATCATGCCTACGATGATGGTCCGCACGTCCACCTCAACGGACTTCACCAGGCCGAAGTCGGTGAGCTTCACGTCCCCCTTGTGGGTGAGCATCACGTTCTCGGGCTTCACGTCGCGGTGAATGACGCCCTTTTGCGCCGCCGCGGAGAGGCCGAGCACGATCTGGTGGAACACATCCAAGGCGTCGTCCACGGAGAGGGTTCGTTTCTCTTCCAGGTAATGGCGCAGCGTACGACCTTCGACGAACTCCATGGCAAAGTACGCTGGCACTTCGTTCTGGCTGACCGAGTAGATCTGCGTGATGTAGGGAGTGTTCAGGCTGGCCAGGGCGCGCGCCTCGCGCATGAAGCG
>JAYUKI010000828.1:0-3362 GCA_043764595.1 Myxococcales bacterium
TTCGTCTTCTCTCGCGACGACGCATTCCCTACGATCCCACCATGCTCGGAGCGGGTGGAACCTCGCTTGGCGTCGAGCTCACGAACACGTCGAATGCCGAGATCCCCGTCGAGTCTCTGCACGCGTTCCTCTCTCCCACCCGCGATGGCGTTCCGTTTCCGTGCGTCGCGGACATCTCGGCCGGAGCCGGCATACGCGAGCCAAAGTCCCTTCGGCCCGGGGAAGCCTTCACGTTCCACCGCGAGATTGACTGCCGTCTCACGATGCCTGGCACGTATGACGTCGCCGTGAAGGTCGAAGTGGGGCCGGCGGCGCCCGTCGACGCCGGACGGTTCTCGTTCGAGCTCGAAGCGCGTGGGCCGCGTGTTCCGCGGCCGCATCCGGCGCTTCCCGGACTCTTTGCGATCGTGACCGGCGACAACGCTTCGCGGCCTCAAGGATCGGCGGCCCAACCGGGGTACGCCGTAGTGATTGGAATCGTGAACGCGAGCCCGCGCGCCGTGGGGCTTCCCGGCACGCGCGTGCTCTTCCGAGTCACACGCGTGGGCTCGTCGCTTCCTTGCATGGATGAGCCCGTCGTGGTGCATGCGCCCTCGAAGCTCGATCCAGGCCAGACATACGTCGAGCGCGTCCCCATCACGTGCGTGATGAACAAGCCCGGCACCTACGACATCGACAGCGCCCTCCTCGTCGGCGACGACGGGCGCGAAGCCCCGCTCGGACGTGTGAGGCTCACGGTGAGCAACGATCCGCTGCTTTTTACGAATCCGCGCGCCTACTGAACGTTCCGCACTCTCGACGAGATCGTGCGGATTTGGACGCTCGGCGTCGACACGGGCACTCGGGCCTGTCCAATCGCCGTTCTTGGAGCTTTTGCAGGCAAGACGCCTGCTAGACTCGAGCCATGGGACGTTCGCCCGAAGCTCGGCCCGAGGAAGATCACGGCGAAGAGGACGAGGAGGACGAGCCCGAGGCGGCGGCGAACGAGCCGGCGGGGCACCCCTACCGCATGCCAGGCGTCCTGCCAAAGGAGCGCGTCCCCAAAGCCCCAAAGAGCCGCACGGCCGCCACGCTCGCGTGGTCCGCCTTGGGAGGCCTCGTGGTGCTTGCCGTGGTGCGTGCGGTGGCGAGTGTCCCCGTCCAAAAGCCCGCGGAGCCACAAGCCACGGCGCTCGTCGCCCGAGCTCCCGTGCCCTTGTCTGCTCCCGAAGTGGTCCTGTCGCCACCTGCTCCGTCGGCGATGGTGGCCGCGAGAGCGGAAGAAGTGGCGATCGCGATGGCGGTCGAGCGAAAGGACTACGCCACCGCGAAGTCCCTGCTTTTGCCGAAGATCGCCACGCTCGAGTGCGACGAGCTCCGAATGCTCCGCACCGCATGTGCGAGCTCGCGCGATTGGAGTTGCTTGCGAAGGACCGACAAGGCGTCCTTGGCGTGCACCGTACCTCGCAAGCCGCGCTGAAGGCAGAGTGTGGTCGAGGGATTGGCCAATGATGCGACGGTCGACCGACTGGACCCAGCGGTGCGCAAACGAGCACAAATCGGCTCAAGGCGCGCTCGTGGTGAAGGTTCTGCGTGTGCTCGTGATCGTGATCGAACACTGATCCTTTTCGTCCTCTTCGAGCTCGACACACACCTCCTCCGGCGCCTTTGGATAGTCGAGTCGATCGTAGATCCGTATGGCGCGCTTCTTCGAGAAGAGAGCTCGAAGCACCTGATCATGGAGGAGCCTAGCCTCCCGTAGGTGGATTCCGCGCTCGGGCTCGGCAGGTCACCCACTTTTGAAGACCCCTCGCGCCGAGGAAGGTCGTGGTAGGGCACACGGACCATGTCGAAGCGCTCGATCGCACAGCCCCTGGTCGTTCTGCTCGTGACCGGCACGACCGTCCTCATGGCTTGCTCGAGCACGGTCCCGCCCGACCCCCCGGAAGTTGCGGACTCGGGCGCGAGCGATGCGGGGGTGCCGCGGCAGATCTCCGTTCGCACGAGCCTCGGCGCGGACGGGTTCTCGGCGCCGGTCCGGTTCAGCGTGCCGGAGAGGACGCGCTCCCTCACCGTCGTCGCGAGTGGGCCAAAAGACGCGCTCCTCGCCCTGGGCTCTCTCACGGTTGGCGGGAACGACCTCGTTCGCGCGAGCCCGAGCGGCTTCGGGGCGGCGATGAAGGCGTCCTACATCGACGAGCAGACCGGGCAGCCACCCGGCGATCTCCTTCAGTCTGCCCGGCTCGGGACATTCACGCTCGTGTACCCCTACGCGCCCGGCCAGGCTCCGCTCGGCGGGCCGACCGAGCTCCGCGTCGCCTCGGACAAGGCCGCAGGCGAGATCGAGGTCACGCTCCTCATGCCTGCGGACGATGGCTCCAAGGTGCTCCACGTGAACGTGCTCGCCGTCAGCGAGACCGTGACGATGGCGAGCCCGCCAGATTTCCTGGAACAAGCGCAGACGATTTTCGATCCGGTCGGCATCCGCATCGTCGTCGACTCGGTCGCGACGGTCCGCGGCAACGATCTCTCCACGGTCCGGGAATCCACCGAGCCCCAAGAGGAACCTGACAGCTCGGCGGCGAAGCTCGCGGTCCTCGGGGCTTCGCGGGCCGCGGGCCCAGCGTTGAACGTCTTCGTCGTCGACCGACTCCCGCCCGGTATCGCTGGGCTGAGCCTCGGCGTGCCAGGCCCTCCGATCCCCTCGAGCTACTACTTCGGCGTGATCCTGCAGAAGGCTCCGCCTGCGTCGCTCGCGACGACGTTCGCGCACGAGGTGTCGCATTTTCTCGCCCTCCAGCACGTGGTAAACAAGGGGGTGTCGGGGAAGATGTACCCCGATCCGCTCGCGGACACCGCGCCGGGCGAAGGCAACCTGATGGAGCGCGGCACGAAGCTCACGCCGGATCAGGGTTATGCTCTGTCTCGCAGCGCGCTCCTTCGGGCCGATTGAAGGGCGGTATCGAGGGTGGACGCGGCGGGAGCCATCTGGAGGAGGATCCCGGAATGGGCCTTTGGCGCCGTCGCTGGTCGTGCGAAAGTCGGCGATGACCCTCGAAGCGTGGCCCACGCGTTCGCCATCGGAAGCGGCGCGGACCGCTTCATCCGGTCGAGATGTTGTTTCAGCTCTCTCGAGCCACCATGAGTGGATCCGGGGAGAGAGCTCTGCGCGCTCGAGAGCTTGGCGCCCGTGACCTTCGCTGCGGTCCACACGTGGTAACCGCCTTTGGCGCCGTAGAGCGGGTCGACGATCGTGGGTATCGAACAAGCACGCCAAGGTCTTCTAGAAAGCACGCCCCTACGGTTCGTAGGCATGCCGGCAGCCTGCTTTGCGTGGCGCCCTGTTGGCTGGCGAAAGGCGCGTGAAGCCCATGGTGGCTCGC
>JAYUKI010000829.1:0-3361 GCA_043764595.1 Myxococcales bacterium
GTTCATGAGCTCCTTGAGGGAGAAGAGGACCGAGCTTTCTTTCTGTTCAGCCATGGGCGTCTCGCAGGGCTAGAGGGCGACGGAATCGGGACGAGAGGATGAAGAAACCACGAAGTAACGAGAGGAAAGTTCCAGTGACAACGACCGGAGCAGCGCTGGCAATGCGGTCAGTGCAGCGCGAGGCCTCGAAGCCAAAACCCTAGCGAAGCTCACGCGCACACGCAATCGTGCCGAGAGGCTTGGTGATGTGGAGTCAAGGTAGGTCACGGTAAGATAAACGACGCTTCGAGCTCGGTCCGGCTTGGTCCGGCTTGGTCCCGTTGGACGCCCGAGCACTCCCGTTCTTTGGGCCGAAGCGATTCAGGCGAGGACGACGAGCACGTCGCCTTCGTTCACGGCTTGGCCTTCGACACACGAGATCTTCTCGACCTTGCCGTCCGAAGGCGCCTCCACGGGCATCTCCATTTTCATCGACTCGAGAATGACGAGCGTCTGACCTTCGGACACGGTCTCGCCCTCTTTCACTTCGATCTTCCAGACGGTACCGGTGATGTGCGCGCTGACCTGAGTTGCCATGGGCCGCGCACACTACAGGGGAATGACGGACCACGTAAGGTGTCCCGAGCAGTCGCAGTGCGACGTCGCACGAAAAAGGAGGCCAGCCGGTCAACCCGCGTCGCTGGCGTCTCGTGGCGCGGCGTCCGATGCGTCGGTTTCGGCGCCTGCGTCCGCGTCCGCGTCGGCTGGCGCCGCGTCGACGGCATCGGCTCCAGAATCGAGCTCGACCTTCGCATCAGGAGCCGCGTCGGACTCGACCGTGGCGTCGGCAGGAGGCGCTTCGACTGAGACTACGCGGCAAACACGCGAATCAACGCCTGTTGCGACGCAGGAAAGGCCGGGCTGGCAATCGAGGATGCTCTCGCATGCGCCGCCCTCGGCCGCGAGGACCTTTTCCTTCTCCTCGCACCCAACCGCCGACACGGTGGCCATCGCCGCAAGCGCTATCGCCGGGACGATCCAAGAAACCTTCATGGGAGCATCCTACCACGGGTCCGCCGTTGCGGCCCGAGCGCACTCGAGCCGCACGACGTGGGTCGGCTACTTCGTGAGCACCTTGAACGCGTGGGTCCAGCGGTTCTGCAAGAAGCCCGAGATGCACCAGAGGATGCACAGAGGCTCGATCGCACGGGCCGCGACGGCCTTGCCCATGTCCTCGGTGTCCCAGCCGAAGGTGTCGAGGATGGCGCGGACTTCCGCTTTTGCGCCGTCATCGTCGCCACAAATGAACATCGACGGACGCGTACCGCCGTAGTCCGGATTGACCATTTGCGCGTTGCCGACACACGAAAAGGCTTTTACGAAGTGCGCGGTCGGAACCTTCTTTTGGAGACGCTCCATCAGCGAGTCGTTCGGTCCCGTGAAGAACGAGAGCACGCCGTTCACCGGGGGCGCTTCTGCGATGGGGTTCGTCGCGTCGATGACCGTCTTCCCGCCGAGCGCAGCGCCTCCGAGAGCGACGGCTTCTTCCGCACCAGTGCCCTTCACTGCGAGGACCACGAGGTCGGCCGCCGCCGCGTCGGCGAACGTGCCTGTCGTGGCGTTCGGGCCAGCCGCGTCTTTCCACGCTTGGAGCTTCGACGGATCCCGTGAGCCACGCACGACCGCGTAGCCGTGCTTCAAGAAGCCGTTCGCGAGAACTTCACCCACCGTGCCCGACCCAATGACTCCGACTTTTTTCATCGGCTTAGAATGCCAAAGTTTGCCGCCATGGGATCGGAAACGTGATGGAGCAACGGAGCCCGTTCACGGGGCCGCTTTTTCCTTCAAATAGCGTGACGAAAGGGCTCGTCGAATCGTGGGAATCAGCCCACCGCACCATCCGCGGCGTCCGGAGTCGCCGTATCGGGAGCCGCGTCGCGCGGGGGCGTCGCGGTGTCCGGAACCGTGGCTCCGTCGGTGGGGGGGACCACTGGGATGGATCCATCGTCGTCGGCTGTCGTGCCATCCGCCCCCGTGTCGCGTGCGCCCATTGGAACGGGCTTGGTCACGCTCGATAGGTCGCTTTCGCAGGTCCGCGTGCCGTCGGGTTTGGCGAGGCAAACGAGCCCCGGCTCACAGTCCGTCGCGAGGGAGCATTCGCCGCCTTGCGTCGCGAGCGTTGCCGTCTTGCATGCGGCCATGGCGGCGAAAAGGGCAAGAGCAGAGGTTCCGAGCACGAGCCAAGCACGAGAGCGCATGGCCATCAAGGTAGCGAACTTCGCGGCCCACGCACCAACGAACGATCCAACGGACCCGAAGGCCTGCCTATCCGACCGCCCGAAGGGACCAAGGCCACGCCCCATGTCCGGATTCGCCCGACGTCGATCGCCCTCCGCGACGAGCGTGTTGCGTATCCTGGTGGGACCATGGAACTCTCGCCTCGCAGACATGCCCCAAGACCCTGAACGCTCGGACGAGCTGGCGAAGGCCGCCGAGTACTCCATCGATGACTTGGCCGCCGAGACCCGCGTGCCGAGCCGTACTATCCGATTCTATCAGTCGAAGGGCGCGCTCATGCCTCCGGAGATTCGCGGCCGCGTCGCGTTCTACGGGGAAAAACATAGGGAAAGACTGAAGCTCATCGCGCAGCTCCAGGACAAGGGCCTTCGTATGGATGCCATTGCGGATTTGGCGACCGGTCTCGACAAGGGCGAGCTCGACCTGGCCGAGTTCTTCGGGGTCGAGGCCCAAATTCAGGCACCCTGGGCGAATGACCGCCCGAGAACGGTCACCGAGGACGAGCTCTACGAGCTCGCCGGGACGAAGCGTGCGGGGCTTCTCGCAGACCTTCAACGTACGAAGCTCGTCGAGCGAAAAGGGGAGGTCTACCTTCTCCAGAGCCCGGCATTGCTGACCGTCGCGATGAAGCTCGAGGCCGCTGGCGTCGACACCGACCTGAGCCTCTTGGCCTCGGACCTCTTGCGCAAGCATCTGTCGCGCGCCGCCAGAGACCTGGTCGAGCTCTTCATGAAACGGTCGGCGGATTTCCTCGGGGAGCGCGACGCTGCGGAGACCGTCTCTGCCCTTCGTCCCGTAGGAATGGAGGCCGTCCGAGTGCTCTTCGCCCGCGAAATGGAACGCGAGCTTCGCACTCTTTTCGAGTCGGGCAAGCTCACGAAGTTGCCCAGAAAATCGAGAAGCACACCCAAGTCCGAAGGTCCGCTCGCTGCGCTGAAGAAGCGCCTTTCGAAGTAGCCGGGCGTCCGCTACGGACCCGAGGCCACGTCGAATAACGCGCGCCCTTTCTCGCCTCCCATGTATCGTCTGGGGGTGAAGCCGAGGGAAGACTGGTTCGTCCTTCCGCGCGGAGGCACTTACGTGC
>JAYUKI010000830.1:0-11754 GCA_043764595.1 Myxococcales bacterium
ACGTCGATTCGTGGGGCCCGGATTGGCACCATGATTGGGTCACGTGGCGCGCGATGATGCCGAAAATCCTCGGCCAGTGGACCGAATGAAAGGCGACCCAATGGAGAACGATGCCCGCAAGGAAGACACGCGAGAGCACAAGTCGATCTCCGGGGACCTCTCCGGCGACAGCCGAAGAAGGTACATGCGCTCGGTGCTCCGGGACCTTCGAGCGCTCGAGCGCATGCTCAAAGAGGGCCTATTCGAGCGAGGCGTCTCGCGCATTGGCGCAGAGCAGGAGATGTTCCTCGTCGACGGTTCGTACTCCTGCGCCCCCATGGCGCTCGAGACGCTCGTCCGTCTGGCCGACCCGGCGCACTTCACCACCGAGCTCGGTCGGTTCAACCTCGAGCTGAACGCCGATCCGCAAACGCTCTCGGGCAAAGGGCTCGCCAAGCTCGAGCAACAGCTCACCGAGCTCTACGGCACCGTCCAGAAGAAGTGCGCCGAGCTCGGAATCGAGCCCGTGATGGCGGGCATCTTGCCCACGATCGACATGTCGGACCTCGGCATCGACAACATCGTGCCCAATCCGCGATACCTCACGATAAACCGCGTGATGAACGCGGCGCGCGGCGAGGCGTACGACCTCTCCATCAAGGGCATCGACGAGCTCATGCTCAAGCACGACTCGATCATGTTCGAGGCTTGCAACGCGAGCTTTCAGGTGCACCTGCAAGTGGCCGAGCCCGAGCGTTTTGGCCACTACTACGACCTCGCGCAGCTCCTCCTCGCCCCTACCCTCGCGATCGGGACCAACTCGCCGACGCTCTTCGGCAAGCGCCTCTGGGCGGAAACGCGCATCGCCCTCTTCGAGCAGTCCTGCGACATTCGCGCTCCGAATCACCACCTCCGCGAGCGAACCGCGCGGGTGAATTTCGGCAAGAGCTGGGTGCGCGGCAGCGTGCTCGACATCTTCAAAGAGAACGTCATGCGCTTCCGACCGCTCGTCGGAACGGACGACGAAGAGGACTCGCTCGGCGCCCTCGACGAAGGACGGATCCCGGATCTTCGCGCGCTCCGTCTCCACAACGGCACGATCTACCGCTGGAACCGCGCCTGTTACGGCATTTCCGAGAACGGAAAACCGCACCTTCGGATCGAGCTCCGTGCCCTCCCTGCCGGCCCGACCATCGTCGACGAAGTTGCGAATGCAGCGTTCTGGCTCGGGCTCATGACCGAGCTCGGCGCCACGATCGAGGACCTGCCGTCGCGCCTCGAGTTCGATCTCGCGCAGGCCAATTTCTACGCCGCAGCGCGTGATGGCCTCTCGGCGAGGTTCTCTTGGCTCGACGGGGAAGAGGTCATCGCGCAGCCGTTCGTGGCCGATAGGCTTCTTCCTCTTGCCGAGGCCGGTCTGGCGCGCGCCGGAGTGGACGACGCGGACGCCAAGAAGTACTTGGGAATCGTGGATCGACGTGTTCGCTCTCTTCGCACCGGGTCACGGTGGATGTTGCAGTCCCTCGCGGGAATGCAGTCGAAGGGCTCCCAAGGCGAGCGCCTCGCCGCGCTGGTCTCGGCCACGATCGAACGACAGAAAAGCGGAAAGCCCGTCTCCGAGTGGGAACGTGCTCGCCTCGACGAGGTTCATCCGAAGCGCACCGGGTACAACAAGGTCTCGCACTACATGTCGACCGACGTGATCACGGTGCAGCCCGACGACTCGATCGAGATGGTTTCGGATCTCATGAGCTGGGAGCGGATTCGTTACCTTCCCGTCGAGGATCCGGCGGGCAAGCTCGTCGGGCTCGTTTCGCTTCGCGCAGTCCTTCGTCACATGGCCGAGCTGGCGAAGCTTCCTGGACGGGGCGAGGATACGGCCGCCGTCGCCGACGTCATGCGCAAAGACCTCGTCACCGTGTCGCCCGAATCGCAAACGCTCGAGGCGATTTCGCTCATGCGAAGGCACCGAATCGGCTGTTTGCCCGTCGTGCACGAAGGCAGTCTGGTCGGAGTCGTCACCGAAGAGGACTTCATGGAAATCGCAGCGGCCCTCCTCGAGGCGCAAGTCGGTCAGGTCGAGCCGCCCTCCTCACATCCGAGAAAAAGGAGCCGCACGTGACCTCGATGCCTCCCGAAGGTCCCATCGTTCCCCGCGAGGTCGGGCGCATCCGTGGAGAGCGGCGAGGCCCGACCTTGATTGCCGTCGGAGGAATCCACGGCAACGAAACAGCGGGGCTCGTCGCGGGTCGGCGTGTTCTGGACAGGCTCGCGAACGGAGTCACGTTCCGAGGCGATTTCGTCGTCTTTGGCGGAAACCTCACGGCCATCCGAAACAAGGTTCGTTACCTGTCGAAAGACATGAACCGCCTTTGGATCGACTCTCGTATCGCGCGGCTCGAGAGCCTATCGTACGAAGAGCTCGACGCCGAAGACCGCGAGCAACTCGACCTCCTTGCTGCGATTCGGAAGACCATCGCCGAAGCCCGAGGCCCGGTTTTCCTCATCGATCTGCACACGACCAGCGCGCACGGCGTGCCCTTCATCATCTTTGGCGACACACTCCCGCAACGCCATTTCGTGAGCGAGTTTCCATTGCCGATTATCTTCGGCCTGGAAGAGCAAGTCGATGGCGTGCTTTCCGAGTATTGGACCCGACAGGGGTGCGTAACGTTCACGATCGAGGGAGGCCAACACGACGACGAGGGCTCGATCGACAACCTCGAAGCCATTCTCTTGCTTGCCGCCCAGGCAGCGGGGCTCTTTCCGACCGGTTCGGTCCCCGAAACGCGGGCCGCACACGCCCTCTTGGAGAGTCGCCGAGGAAACCTCCCGCACGTGATGGAGGTGGTAAGCCGTCACGCCATCGGCGTCGAGGACGAGTTCCGTATGGAACCGGGCTTCCGAAACCTGGATCACGCACACGAAGGGCAACTCCTGGCGCGGGACAAAAAAGGAGAGATTCGCGCCAAAAAGAATGGCCTCGTGCTCCTGCCGCTCTACCAAGGGCTTGGCTCGGACGGTTTCTTCTGGGGCCGCGCCGTCGGCGAGGCACGACTCCGCGCATCGGAAGCCTTGCGCCACCTCGAGCTCGACCGCTTCTTCGATTGGCTCCCCGGAGTGGCGCGCGACCGAACGCGCCCCACACGCCTCTTCGTCAACACGCGTGTCGCACGACTCTATCCGCTCGAGGTCTTCCACCTCCTCGGGTACCGAAGGGTCCGTGAGATCGACGGCGAGCTGACCATCGAACGGCAACCCGGCTAGGGCACATCCGCTCTACGGGTCGTTCGTCGTCCGCTCGAGCAGGACCGCACGTTCCCCTTTCGAGGCTTTTTGCTTCGGTCGCGTTTGGATCATCGGCCGGCACCGGACCTCGGACAGAGATAGGATCGGGGCCCATTCCAAGGAGGAGCCTCGATGACCCGACCCGACACCACGCAGTCCGACGCCTTCGTGTTCTTCGGAGCCACAGGAGATCTTGCCTACAAGAAGATCTTTCCTGCGCTCCAAGCGCTCGTGAAACGGGAGCGATTGGACGTCCCCGTGGTCGGAGTGGCCAAGGCCGGGTGGACTCGCGAACAGCTCGTGAATCGGGCACGCGAGAGCCTGGTGATGAACAAATGCCTCGATGAGGCCGCGTTCGCCAAGCTCGCCGGACACCTCCGCTACGTGGATGGGGACTACAACGACCCGGCCACGTTCCAGCAGATTCGCACGCAGCTCGCGAACGCTGCGCGGCCGCTTCACTACCTAGCCATTCCGCCGAGCATGTTTCCCACGGTGGTGCACCGCCTCCAAGAGGCCAAATGCACCGAGAACGCGCGCGTGGTCGTGGAAAAGCCATTCGGGCGCGATTTTGCGACGGCACGTGCGTTGAACAATGCGCTTCACGAGGCCTTTCCCGAGGCAAACATCTTTCGCATCGACCACTACCTCGGAAAAGAAGCGGTCCAGAACATCCTCTACTTCCGATTCGCGAACGCCTTCCTCGAGCCGATCTTGAATCGGCACTACGTCGAAAACGTGCAGATTACACTCGCCGAGTCCTTCGGCGTCCAAGGGCGCGGTCGCTTCTACGAAGAGGCCGGCGTCATCCGTGACGTCATCCAGAACCACCTTCTCCAAATGGTGAGCTACCTCGCCATGGAGGCGCCCTCGAGCACCTACGCCGAGGCCATCCGCGACGAACAAGCCAAGGTGCTCCGGACGATTCGCCCGATGAGCCACGAAGACAGTGTGCGCGGGCAGTTCCGCGGCTACCTCGACGAGCCCGGGGTCGCAAAGGACTCCGACGTGCCCACCTACTCGGCGCTTCGCATGTACGTGGATTCGTGGCGCTGGGAAGGCGTGCCGTTCTGCGTCCGCGCGGGGAAATCGCTCGCAATGTCGTGCGCCGAGGTCATGGTGGAGCTCAAGAATCCGCCGCAGGTCGTCTTCAAAGAGGGGGCGCCGACCATGGGCAACTACCTTCGGTTCCGCCTTGCACCCAAGGTCACGATCGCCCTTGGTGCTCGACGAAAGCAGCACGGAGAAAAGATGATCGGCACGCCGATCGAGCTCTCGGTGGTGGAGGAGCCTGCCCAAGGCCAAGACGGACGTATGGAGGCCTACGAGCGCCTCCTCGGCGACGCGATGGTTGGCGACGCGACGCTTTTTGCGCGCCAAGACGTGGTGGAAGCGGCCTGGGCCATCGTCGACCCCATCCTCCAAGGCCCCTGCCCGACGTTCACCTACGAGCCAGGGAGCTGGGGTCCGCCAGAGGCCGACCGCCTCGTCACCGACATTGGCGGGTGGAACACGCCGAGTCCCTGACGGCTTTCTTGAAGAACTTTCGGCGTGGGAAGATCGATCCGCATCCACGGGCGTAGCGAGCTTCCCATGCCGAGACTCCGCTCCCTCGCCGCCCTCGCTCTCACCCTCGCCTCGTGTTTCGTTCTCTCTTCCGCACCCGCCAGTGCGTGCGAACGAGGCCCCAGCCCGCCACCGGAGCGTCCCGTGACGCTTCGCGACAAGGCCGAGCGACTCTTGCTCCAGGCCGCTTCCCACGAACGCGAAGCCGACACACTGACCTCGGACGCCTCACGCCTGGCCGTTCGAGCCAACCAACTTCGTGACCGTGCCTCGCGACTGGCCGGCCAGACGCGAGCCGAGCTTTTGGCGGACGCAGCGCGTCTCGACAGCGACGCTGCCGAAGAGCGGGCCGAAGCCGCCGACCTTCGCCTCGTCGCCGTGCGGCTTCGCGAAGAAGCACGCGAGCTCACGAGACTCGCGTCGAATCCACGACCGCCGGGCTGGCGCGGCCGACCGCTCCCAATGAAGATGGTCGCGATCGATTGAAGGTCTCCTTCCGCACTCCATGTAGGAGCCCGTGAGGCTTAGGGCTCTTCGGTTTTCGTCTCGGCTTCTACCTTCGGCATCGTGCCCTTTTCTTCTTGTCCCTTGGGCGCGTCCGGCATCGAGGCTTTCTTCCGCCCGACGCCGGGCGGATACACTTTCGGTAGCCCTTCGAGCGGAATCGCCGCGAGCATGGCCTCGAGCGCCGCCGCATCTTTGGGTCGGTCCACGGCCTTCTTTTTCAGGCACTTCAGGACGACCTCGTCGAGCGCTTCGGGAATGTCGAGATCGGGGCGTCGGACGCGCATGGGCTCGGGCACTTGGCGCTGGTGCATGTCGAGGAGCTCGCGCCGACTGGGAGCTTGAATGGGCAACTCGCCCGTCAGCGACTCGTACATCAAGACGCCAAAGGCGTAGAGGTCGGTGCGGGGCTCGACGGGGGCGCCGATGCACTGCTCGGGAGCCATGTACTCGGGAGTCCCCAGCGTGTAGCCCTGCTGCGTGAGCGACTCGGCGGAGGTAAGCTTGCTCATTCCGAAGTCGAGCACTTTGGCGGGGCCTTCGTCGCACAGGAAGATGTTGCCCGGCTTCAGGTCGCGATGAACCACGTCTTTCGCGTGGGCCGCGAAGAGCGCACGGCACACGTCGATGAAGACCGGTATTCCGAAGCCCGGCGTGATGACGTAGTCGCGGGCGAGGCGGTCGGCGAGCGACTTGCCGTGCAGGCGCTCCATGACCACGTACATGGACCCGTCCGGCATTTGGTCGAGGTCGAGCACGCGGCACACGTTCGGGTGCTCGATGTGGACCTGAATGTGGGCCTCGCGCCGGAGCCGCGCAATTTCTCCGCCGTCTCGCGCCGCCGCCCCGCGGAGGACCTTCACGGCGACCTCGTGTCCTAGCGACGTGTGCTCCGCGGCGTACACGACGCCGATGCCGCCCGAGCCGATTTTGCGGCCGATCTTGTATTTTGCACCGAGCACCGTGCCGGTGAGCTCGCCCTGGATTTGGGGAGTGGTTTCGCCGCGCAGATCGAGTCCGCGCTCGAGGGCCTTGATGCGATTCTTCTCGAAGACGCGGAGAGCCTCTTCGCCCTTGGTTCGGTCAAAGAAGAAGCCGACTCCGGCACCGAGCGCGCCGCCCATGATGGCGCCCAGGATCGCCGCGGCGAGGCCACCCACCACGCCCATCAGCGCGCCGACCAGGACGGCCGCGGCGAGACCAACCGCGAGTGCACCGCGGGCCGGTCGGGAAGCCTGCCAGGTAATGTGATAAATGCACGCATCGCCGCCCTTCGCGATGCAGCTCTCGTGGGTGATGGTGGCCTCGGAGAGTCCCCAGATGCGTGGGTACGAGGCGAGCAGACCTTCGCGGGCGGCACACAGCACGTCTTCGCCGGCCGGGTCCACGTCGATGCCGTCGTCCAAGGCGTCGGGTCGAACGCGGTATGCGATGCGCACCTCCGATACGGCCGACTTGGGCCCGCCGGGTTTGTTCTTTCCGTCGACCGACTCGTCGAGCTCGTAGATCGCGATGCGCGTGATCTCTTTGTGATTGAGCGCCAGAAAGCGATACGCATCGACCGGGTGCTCCGCCGAGCGAAGCATGCGGACGAACGTGCCCAACGCCTCGGGGCTGATGGCCCACTCCCCTGGCTTGCGGAGAGCGTCTTCGCCGAAGAGCTCCACCACGCCACGCAAGGCACGTCGAACGGACGTCACGCTCAGCCAGGAGGTCTCGTTCTCGGCGGTCGCCGGATCGATACCTGCACTTTGCAGCAACTGGCGGACGCCCTTTTCGCCCTTCTCGGAGCGAAGGCGCAAGAGGTAAGGCTTCAGTACCGAAGACCGGAGCTCTTCTTTCCCGCCCTTGACCGTGCTTTTCACCCTTCGAGCGTACAGGACGCCCTCGCCTGGGTGGCGAAAATCCGGGTGTGCCTCGTTCAGGCGTTCGTGTGCACGGCGACGCCGAGCGCTTCGGACCGGGCGCGGAAGTCGTCCATCATGGCGGGCGGACCAGCCACGTAGAGGATGGAGCCCTTCGGCACGCTCCCGTCCCGAGTCCCGCGCACGACCGCGTCTTGAACGAGGCCTTCGTGAACCTCGAATGGCGCCATTGAACGAGCGGGCTCGTCCGAGACGCAGACGTTCACACGTGCGCCAGCGCCCACCAGCCGAACGAGCTCGTCGCGGAGCGGAATCGACCCGAGCTGGCGGACACCGAGAAAGATCGTGGCTTCGTGCGCACGGCCTTCGGCCTCGAGGGCGAGGTAGAGGCCCCGTACGGCGCCAAGAGCGCTGCCTACGGCGACGAGACCGATGGGACCCGGGGTCTCCGCGTGGTACGGAAATCCGGCAAATTTTGGCACCGAAATGGGCACCTCGGTGCCGAGCTCGATCGTCAGGACGCGATGGGCCACGTTGCCGGCATCCCGAACGAGGAGCGACCACCGCTCTGCCGCGACCCTCGACGCGAGCGCGAAGTACGCATCCTCGCCGTCGCCCGTGACCACGAGGACTTGCCCGGGTCGCGTGTAGCTTGCACGAATTTCCGCGGGCACCTCGAGGTGCACCAAGGTGAGGCCTGCCCCAGCATCCTCACGCGCGACGATGCGAACGCGAGCGCTCAAAAGGAGCCGCCGAGGGAGAGCCCTCCGTACCCGCGGCCGAACGTCGGGGTGACCTGAGGAAGCTTACCGGTCTTCGATACCGAGCCCGTGGGCTCGAGGAAGTGCCACACGAGACCGCCCACCATGAGCACGCCTCCCGCGATGAGCGCTGCGGTGCCACCGGGGTACATGCCGGAAACCAGGAAGGCGTTACTCTTGTACGTATCGAGCTTGGCCGCTTTTTGCGGTTCGTCGAGCCCCTTCGCGTCTGCTTCGCTAAGGGTGCATGTTGGCTTCTTGTCCGGGCCAAGCTTTGTGGTGTCGCAGTTTGCCCCGGGGTCGATACCGGCAGCCACCACGTGGAGCACCACGCCTGTCACGACTCCGGCCGCGCCGACCGCAAAGACAATCCAAGGGCCGGCAGTGTGCTCGCGAACGACCACCAGTTCGGGGGGCGGGGCGGCTCCTTGGCCCGAGGCTGCGGCCGCGGCGAGATCCTTCCGCTTCTTGTCGGCGAGGGTTTGGAGGTTCTTGATCTTCGTGTCGATCGGCGCGCGTTCGGCGCCGGTCATGCTCTGGCGCTCGAGGTACAAGCGAAGCGCGCGAATCGCCTCGTCGTAGTTCGATTGTTTCTCGAGAACGGTCGCGATGACCTGCAGGAACGTGTGGCGCGTGCAGTCTTTTTGGTACGCCGACACGAGCAGGACGAGGGCCTCGTCGTAGGCGGACTCGTCCGACTTGGCTTTGCCCGCCACGAACGCTTTTCGCGCTTCGTCCGCGGCCTCGGGTTTCACCTCGGCACACGTGCCAGGGTAGACCGGAGGTGCAGAGGCAAGGGCGTGCCGCTCACCGGCCGTGGCGAGGCATGCAAACGCGAGCGGCACGGCGACGAGACCTACACGGAGCGAAGAAAGAAGCGATTTTGCCATGGCGAAGTGCCACGCAAGATACCGCGTAACCTTGCCATAAGGTCACTCTTTCCGACATGTGGAGTGCCCACCCTCGCCCACGCTCGAGGTCACGCCCTGGCAGGGCGCACCTTTGTGGCCTTGGCGCCGAACTGCGTGGTGGCATCGGCAAGCCAGGCGAGACCGGCGTGGTCGGGTGGGAGCGCGGACGCACACAGGATGAAGCCACCGGGCCGGACCTCGGCGTGAAGAGGCGTCTGCCACCCCATGACGAGCTTCTTCAGGCTGGGGGTGAGCGCATCGGTCACCGCGGCTTGGGTTTCGCCAAAAGTGGCAAAGACGCCGTCGAACCACGCGTCGCCACCGCTTTGGCGTGGCATCGGGACGAGATCCAATGGCTCCCCGAAGACGAGCTGGCGGTCACTCGTGATCGCGAACTTTCCCGCAATGCGTGTATCTTGCACAATGGCGAGCCACGCAGCCACGGGCCGCACCCCGGACGGGAGGTGCGGAGCCGGAAGCTCATGCACCATCATGGCGAGGGTAATGGATCCGATCTCGCCGGTGGCGCTCAGCACGTGCTCGTAGTGCAGTGGCACGCGAAGCGTCGCAAAGGGCTCCCAGACCCGAAGCCAACGTTCGTCGGCATCCGGCTCGTACCGAAAGCCTTTAGTCGCGGCAAAATGAGCGATGAACGGGACAGGAGCGCTCAAGCGAGCCAGCCTACATCGAGGGAACGTTCGAGTGGGGCATGCTTTCGCCCTTCTTCTTGCGCTCGTTCATCTCGTATTTGCTGGGGCACTTCGCGAGCACGGTGGTGGCCTCGAAGGAGTTGTCGGGCAGTAGCTCGCCCTCGACCGTGACGGTCACGTCCATGTCGGGGACATCGCGGAAGGTGTCGGGGACGACGCATTGCGCGAAGCGGACGGGTACTTCGACGCCGTTCTTCTCGATGGTGAACCGGTACTCGCAGGGCTGCTCGCGCTTTTTCAGCGTGCCGTGCACGAGGTTTCCTTCGGCGCGAACCGGGCGGCCGGCGAAGGTGGCCTTGTTCTTCACGAGCTCGTCGACCGGCTTCGAGTAGATGCCTTTGCCTTCCATGCCCGTGAAAACGAGCCCCACGATGGCGGCGCCCACCATGACGAGGGGGATGACGATGAGCAGGCCCTTGCGGGTGCTGGCCTCGCTCGAGGTGAGCTCCTCGCCTCGGCGCCGACGAAGGGGAACTTCGTGGCCGTCCTCACCGGAAGTGGTCTCGGGCGTGGGATTTTCGCTCATGGCCACGAAAGTGTAGGGCCAAGGCGACACGCCGTCCACCCAACCCTTGCCCGAGCACCGATCCGTGCGAACGGAGGGGGCTCTGGGCCCTCGAATGGCCTTCCGCTGGGGCGTTGCTACGCTTCTTGGTGTGGAGATTGGAAAATCTCCTTCTTAGCGACGAGACCATCCTCGAGGTGCCCGCCGTGACCGACGTTCTAGCCAAGCCGGTCCTCGTTCTGAACCGGAACTTTTCCCCCGTGCAAATGACCACCGCCAAGCGCGGCATGGTCCTCCTCTACGGCGGCGCCGCCCAAGCGCTGGACGAAAATGGGGAGCCCTGCGACTTCGACCGGTGGCGCAAGCTGCCCGTCCGAGACGAGGACGACGCCATTCCGATCGTCGGCGGGGCCCTTCGTGTTCCACGTGTGCTGCACCTCGTGCGGTACGACCGCACGCCGCGTCTCGCCATTCGGCTCACCCGGAAGAACCTGATGATTCGGGACGACTTCCAGTGCCAATACTGCCAAAAGCGCCCCACGCCGCGCGAGCTCAATATCGACCACGTCCAGCCGCGATCCCGAGGCGGCCCGGACACCTGGGAAAACCTGGTCGTGGCCTGTCGGATCTGCAATCTGAAAAAGGGCTGGAAGACCCCCGAAGAGGCCAACATGCGCCTTGCCCGAAAGCCCGTACGGCCGAGGTGGGCGCTCACCACCCACCTCGTCATGTCCACCCAAGCCAGGTTTCCCGAGTGGGAGCCCTTCTTGGAAGCGGGCTGAGCCGATAGGTTCCGCGCGCTGGATGCGGCGTCGCGGCTCCTCGAACTACAGCATTATTGCTGAATGATTCCGGCGTCGCGTGCGGCGCGGAACTGGTCCAAATTGCGTTTGAAGTTGAAGGGATAGTGCCCGTGGGTATCCATTCCCTTGGCGCTCGGCGGAAACTTCAGCGTTTTGACGATCTCGACGAGGCACTTGCCAATGGCTTCGTCGCCCACGTTGGTATGCGCGGGGTCCACCGCCACGTCGGTCAGGGCGCCTTTCGGATCGATGACGAACTTGATGTCCACGTCGCCTTCGAGCTTCGGGTTCTTGGAAGCGGCCTTGTCGTAACAAGCACGCGTCTCGGTCTTGCGGGCTTTGACCTTCACGGCAATGTCGTCGCCCGAGCGGCCGTCGGTTTTCGTCTCGAGCTTTTGTCCGAGGCCCGCGTCTTCTTCGACGTGGGTGGTGGTGGAGCCCGGAGTGGTGGGGCCAGTGGAAGAAGAGGCGGCCGGGATGCTCGACGCGGACGTGGGGGGCTCGGGAACCTTCAGCGCGCCATTTCCGCACGCGGCAGCGGCAATCAAGACGAAGGCAGCGGGGGCAAAAACGGCGAGGCGGGTGAGGTTTCGCATGCCTGGACGGTACCCGATCTTCCATTGGGAAAAACCCGGAACTTGTCGGGGCCCGGCTCGACGCAGGGCCGCCTTCGTGCCGAGGTGAGCGCGCAATGAAGGGCACGCTCGTCGCACTCTCGATTCTCGCCGTCGCGGCCGTCGCCGGTGGCGCATTCGTGGCCTGCCGAGACGACTCGCCCACGGCGCAACCCTGCCGAAACATCCCCGCCGGCGGCTGTCCGAAATCGCGCGGCGTGGCGTGCACCGATCCGGCGTGCAAAGCG
>JAYUKI010000831.1:0-11750 GCA_043764595.1 Myxococcales bacterium
AACGGGAACGGGAACGGGAACGGGAACGGGAACGGGAACGGGAACGGGAACGGGAGCGGGAACGGGAACGGGAACGGGAACGGGGCGAAGCTACCCCGACGGTGATTGAGAAGGGGTATGGGGCGGCGGGAAGTGCTTCGGTTGGGGGGACTTGGGGAGTAGCCTTGCTGCTGTCCCGATGGTTCGTCGAAAACGTCGCCTTTCCTACGCTCTCGTCGTCTTGCTCGTGGGCACCACCGTTGGGCCTTCGTCTGCGGCGAACGGCCCCATGCTTCACGAGCGTATTCCCGAGGATGCCCGCGAGGACGTGGCGCTTTCGGTCAGCCTCGACGGCGATTTGCCTGCGGCGCTCGACACGCGAAGTGGTCTCGTGACGGCTCCGGATCCGACGAAGACCGACGACCGCCGCACTCCGTACGCTCCTGGCCAATCCGGCGGTGCGGCCCCGGATGCGACCTTCAGCCCCGATCGGGACACCAAAAAACCAGACATGCTCCCATACGACGAGCCCTTTCGGCCGTCGACGGCTCCCTTCAAGCGCTTGTCCGCGTACGACGCAGTGGACGAGCACTTCGTGCTCCACGTGCGAAACACGAAGCTTGTTCCGATTTCGCTTCAATCGGGGCCCGTGGTCACGTCCACCGAAGAGACCTTCTACGGCGATTTGGTCGTAGACTTCATGCCTGGCCACCCGTCGCGCATACCGAGCGTCGGGCCTGGCTCACGCATCGTGAAGGCCCACGCAGGCGTCGGCACGCAAGACGTCCCCATTCGCATCTTGCGCGACAGTGCCGAAAACTGGTTCGCCGAAGGCGACTCCATGACCCGCGTTCGGCTCGTCATGCAACTTGCCATTCCCCGCGCAGCGTTCGGTGGCACGTTCGGCGAGCCTTCCTGGGATCGATTGCCCTTCGTCCCACCCCTCCCGCCGAACGTTGCACGCGCGCAGGACGGCGTGGCGAAGGCCATCGGAGTGGGAAAACACCTTTCGCCACACGAAAACGTGACGCGCATGGTGGCCTATTTCCGGAGCTTCCAAGACTCCGACGAGAGCCCACCTCCCACACGTGACATCTACACGGATCTCGCCCTTTCGAAGAAGGGAGTGTGCCGGCACCGTGCTTTTGCATTCCTCATTACGGCCCTTGGAATCGGTATTCCGACCCGAATGATCGCGAACGAAGCGCACGCCTGGGTCGAAGTCCACGACGGCACGCGGTACGTGCGCATCGACCTCGGCGGCGCGGGCAACATGCTCCGCGATCCTCTTTCGTCGAACGTACCTTTCGATTCTCCGCCCGACCCCTTTTCGTGGCCCCTCGGATCCACGCGTGGAGACGATCTCGGCAATCGTTCACGGGAGTCGCAAGGACCTTCCGACCCCTCGGGAAGTGCTGGACAATCGAGCACGGGCGCGCCAAAAGGCTCCGGCACGGCCCCCGCGAGCCATCCGCCGGATCTTCCGCCTCCTCAGGGCGACGGCTCGAAGTCGAGCGCTGCACGGAAGTCCTCGGAATCGGCTTCCAAGGACGGCGACGCAGGAGCCGAAAAGGCCATCTCCCTCGACGACGGTCGCCCGCGAACGTCGGTGGGAATGACCCTGAAGTCGAAGAGCGCTTCCCGAGGAGGAAAGCTCGTAGCCGAGGGGACCGTCACGGCCGACGGCGAAGCTTGCCCGCGTGTTCCTGTCGAGCTCGTGCTACGCGAAAAGGCCGGCCACGAGACCATCGTGGGCAGTCTCGCGACGGACGAAAAAGGCCACTACGATGGCACCATCACGTTGCCACGCGCCTTGCCGCTCGGCGACTACGAGATCTTCGCGCGCACTGGCGGGGACGCGCACTGCGGAAAAGGCATTTCGAAATGAGCGCGGTCTTCGTTCCGTTCCTCTACGAGCTCAGGGCCAAGAAGGTGAAAGTCGGTCCTCAAGAGGCCGTCTTGCTCGCCAGAGCCCTGGTGAAAGGCCTCCACGAGAGCTCGCTCGAGGGTTTTTACCATGTGGCACGCGCCATATGCGTGCACCGCGAGACCGACCTCGACGCCTTCGACGAGGCGTATTTGGCCCACTTCAAAGGCATTGCCGCGCAGAGCCTCGAGCTCTTGGCCGAGCTCGAAGATTGGCTATCCGATCCCAAAGTCCGCAAAGAGCTCACGGCCGAAGAGCTGCTCTCGCTCGAGTCTCTCGACATGGCGGAGCTGAAGAAGCGCTTCGAGGAGCGCCTCAAAGAACAAAAAGGTCGCCACGACGGCGGCAACCGCTGGATTGGCACGGGCGGAACGAGCCCTTTCGGCGCGCACGGACAGCACCCTTCGGGCGTGCGCGTCGGGCCGGCGGGCGGTGGGCGAAGCGCCATGGGCGTGGCCGACGCCCGGAGGTATCGCCCCTACCGCTCGGACCTCGTGCTCGACGTTCGGCAAATCGAAGTGGCGTTGCGAAAGCTCCGGGTGTTCCAGCGCGAAGGCCAACAAGACGAGCTCGACATCGACGAGACCGTTCGCGAGACCGCGCGGAACGCCGGAGAGCTCGAGATCGTGCTTCGCCCACCGCGAAAGTCGAACACGCGGGTGATCTTGCTCATGGACGTGGGCGGCTCGATGGATCCCCACTCCGAGGTGGTCTCGCGCCTCTTTTCGGCCTCGAAGCGCGCCTCCAACATTCGCACTCTGAAGACGTACTACTTCCACAACTGCGTCTATGGGCGTCTCTACGAGACCGAGCGGTTCACCGATCCGGTCCCCATGAAAGATATCCTCGAGCAGTGCGGTCCCGAGTGGAAGCTCGTGCTCGTAGGCGATGCGGCCATGCACCCCACCGAGCTCCTCGGCGCGGGCGATTGGGAATATTACGCGCGCGGCGGTGGCGAAATGATGCCCGGCATCCGCTGGCTCATGCGCCTTGGTGACCACTTCAAGCGGGCCGCGTGGCTGAACCCCGATCCCCCGCCGTATTGGCGCGGCGGCACGGCAGAACAAATCGGCAAAGTGTTCTCGATGTTCCAGCTCACCCTGGATGGCCTCGGCGAAGCCGTAACCCACTTGTCTCGCGGCGACAGCAAAGGCCGCTGACTCGATACTCGCCCCGGTTGATTCGAGACCGAGTCGTGGTTTTGGGTCTTGGAGTGAACGCAGGACGAACGTAGCGTGCCGCTCGACCAATAGGCCGAGCGGCACGTTTCACACGAGGCGAGTCACTTCGATGCGGCGGGTTTCGCGCCCGAAGCCGCTGGCTTCGCGCCGCTCGGCGCAGGCTTCACGCCACTCGGCGCGGGCTTCACGCCACTCGGTGCCGTGCTCGGCTTCGTGGAAGGCGCCGTGGCCGGCTTGGTGCCCGAGGGCAGCGCCGCAGGCTTCTTTCCGGACGGAATCGCCGTAGCGCTGGGCGTCGGGTCGATGTCGGTCGTGGGAACCGGCTTCGCCGTGGCCGTGGCCGTGGGCTTCGTCGGCGTGTGCGTGCTGCCGTCGTCTTCTTCGTGGGTGTAGGCGTAGATGCCAATGATGATGCCGAGCACCGTTACGATACCGAGCACCAGGAAGAAGATCTTCCAGAACGAGTACGGCGCCTTGCCCACCACTTCGCCGGTCTGGCCGTTCACGAGGAAGCGGTAGACCTTGTCGTTGTAGCGGTAAGCGGCAATCCAAATAGGTAGGAGAATGTGTTTGAAGGTGACGTTCGTGTACGTATTCGAGACGTTGAGCCCGCGGTGCGTATCGCCGCCGATGTCCCCGGCGCAGCGACCGTCCTGCACACGCGCCATCTTCTGCTGGCCCATGCCCCAGGCGGGCATGAGATCGATGGCATACGCCTCCGCGCGCCAGCCAGCGAGATAGTGAGGAGCATACGGAATGAGCTCACGCGTGTTGAAGGTCGAGAATTTCTCGACCAAATCGCCGGGCAAGCCTTTTCCAGCACACACGAGGGTGTCGTCGAAGAAGTCGCTTCGCTGGCCCCACGCGGACTCCCAGCGCGTGCGCTGCACTTGGCGGGTGCGCGTGACCGACTGCCCATTTTCGTACGCGGTGTACGTCTCGGTCTCGTAATAGTGCCAGCCGCGTTCGGCTGTCCAATTGGAGTGGACCATCGAGTCGAAGGTCCAGAACGGTACATAAACGCCGCCCATTTCCTGGACCTTGGCGATCTTGGTCAGATCGTTCGGGCGGAACCAAAGGCCCGCGAGCCACTTCCCGAAGAGGTCGTTGGCAGACTCCTTGTTGACCTTGAACGGAACCAAGCTCTCGGGCCGAATGGCTTGGTCGTTCGTGTGGGCTTGGAGCACCTGGTGCGAGCCGCAGAACGCACACGAGGTCGTGCGCTCTCCCTCGCCGATGTTCACGGTGGCCCCGCAGTCTTTGCAGTTCATCGTGGTGACGGGTACCCCGAGGCCCTTGGCCGCCATGGCCATGCCTTGCTCGATGGGGATCTCGCGCACCTGCGCCTGCTGCACGTAGCCGGCCTGCTGCACCACCTCCGGGCGCGTCTGCACGGCCTGTTGGTGCCCGCAGTATGGGCACTTCATGGCCTGCGTACCAGCGTCGTAATTGAGCTTGGCTCCGCACTGCGAACAGGGGAACGATTGGGCGTCGCCGCCAGCGGGTTGGGTCATCGTGCTACCTTGAGGTGGAAGAGGCTACATCACTCGGCCAGCCGTCTGCTACGGCGAAGGCGCGGCTGGGCGAGCCTCCAGCGACCTGTTGTTTTCTTGCACCGAGTGGGCGGAGGGGTGCTCGGAGAGTGCCGCGTCGATGCCTTCGACCTCGGACTTTCCATGCAACACCGTGATGGACGAGCCGCGGAAGTCTTCGCCTACAGGCTGGTACGAGCCACCAAGGCACCGTGCGAGGAACGCCTCCGTGACGGCGTTGAACGAGATGCGGTTCTCCGGGCGCGCGAAGCCGTGGCCCTCGTCGGGGTAGAGAACGTAGGTGACCTTCTGGCCGGCGGTCTTCATCGCCCCGACGATCTGGTCACTTTCGGCTTGTTTGACGCGCGGGTCGTTTTTTCCCTGACCGATGAGCAACGGGCGGCGAATGCGCGACGCGAACGTGAGGGGCGAGCGGGACGCGAGGAACGTCTTGCCCTCTTCGGTGCGGTGATCGCCGATGCGCTTCGTGAACTGTTCGAGCTCCGACGCCCAGTACGGCGGAATGGTCTCGAGGAGCGTGGCGAGGTTCGAGGGTCCGACGATGTCGACGCCGCACGCGAAGCGCTCCGGAGTGAACGTGAGCCCCACGAGCGTGGCGTATCCGCCGTAGCTGCCCCCCATGATGGCGGTCTTGCCGGGCGACGTGATTTTTTCGGCTTCGGCCCAGGCGACCGCGTCGAGCAAGTCCTCGTGCATCTTCCCGGCCCACTGCCGATCGGCCGCGTTCACGAACGCCTTTCCGAATCCGGTCGAGCCACGAAAGTTCACGCTCAATACGGCATACCCTCGACTCGAGAGCCACTGTGCATGGGGGGATAGCCCGAAGGAATCGCGTGCCCAGGGTCCGCCGTGCACCAGAAGCACCATGGGCACGGGCTTCTCGGGCTTGCCATCGCCGTCTGCATCGGAGCCTTGGGGCAACGTGAGATAGCTCACGAGCGAGAGGCCATCGCGCGCGCGAATCATCCGCGGGTGCATGGGAGCGAGCTTCTTTTCCTCGAGGGCTTTGTGCGACGAAAAGAGAAAGTGGGTCTCGCGTTTGGCCTTTTTGTCTTTGGGCCTTTCGTAGCGATAATAGCGATTCGGCGCATCCCCCGAAGTGACTACTACGAGCCAACGCGAGTCGTCCTGGGAGCGCGAGATCACGTCGAACGTGTCGCCCTTCGCGAGCTCGCGGAGGGTCTCGAGGTCGGGCGCGACGGCGTCGTCCACGAGGTGCCAGCGCGACTTCTGGTACGACGCTTGTGCCGCTTGGGGACGAAGCGTCCTTGGCTCGAACGTTGCTCCTTCCACGTCGGCCTGGCCGTCGTCCACGAGCACCCGAACGGACTTCTTGTCCATGTCGAGACCCACGAGTGCCGCCGTGTCGCGGCCGCGGCTGTCGGTGAGAAAGAGGGTCTTTCCGGTCGCGTCGAACGCGAGCGGCGACGTGGTGAGCGTATCCTCGAGTGGCACCTTCATGAATGGCACGTAGGACGACGCCCCTTTGCCCTTCGGATCGCTCTCGAAGTACTGCGTTCCACCATCGGGGAGGGTCTTCAAAGCCACGCGCGGCTTGAGATCGTCGTCGTAGACGAACGCGGACATCTCGAGCTCGTTCTTCAGAAGGAGCTTGGTTTTTCCGGTCACGACGTCGAGCACGTAGGCGTCGTGGAAACGAGCGTCACGCTCGTTCAAGGCAACGATCACCTCGCGTGGGTGCTTTCGGCTTCGCGCCTCGATGCGGGCCTGGACGCGCGGTAGCGGGGTCACGTCGCGGTCCGATTTCGTCTTGAGGTCGACCACGTGGACGTGGAAATTTTCGTCCCCGCCTTCGTCTTGGCGGTAAAGCACGTGGTCGCTCGTGAACGCCCACGTGTAGGAGCGAATCCCGCGCTTGGTGTCGTTCGTGACCGCCTCGGCCTTCTCGGGAGCCTCGGCCGGCGCCACGAAGACGTTCAAAACGCCGTTCTTGTTCGACAGGAACGAGACGCGCTTGCCATCCGGACTGAGCTTCACGCTCGTACGATCGGGGTTCGAGAAGAAGAGCCGGCGAGGCGGAAGGCTCGTGTCGGCCTTTGCGACAGGGGTCGGCTCGGAGGCTGCGGCGCTCGCCGAGGGCTTCGGCGGAGGCACGGGCTGCGGCGCGAGCGGAGGCTGTGTGACCGGGGGTTCGCAGGCGGCCAGAAGGAACGGGACGGCAAAAAGGGCCAGGGCACGCATCCCCCGTGTCTACTCCGTCCGCGGGCCGCGTTGGCGCGAAAAACGTGCTTGCGTCGGCATGGGCGCGCCCGTCGCCTTCGTCCTCTCCGACCCAGGCAAGCCCGGCGCCTTCGCGACTTCGCATGTTCGTCGAACGGCAAGCTTCGTGCTTAACTCCCGTCGCGTGATGCGTTTTCAAAGGCTCTTCGTCTCCGCTTCGCTCGGCGTGGCTCTCTCGACCGCCACGGTGTCGGCTTGGGCCGCGCGCGTTGCGGTACTTCCCTTCCCCCCTGGCGATACCCGTGCGCAGTCGGCCACCGTGGCGGCGGTCGTCGCGCAAAAACACGAACAGCCTTCTCCCACCGAAGCTTCGGCCGGAACGGCGGCCGTTCGCGACGGACAAGCGGACACGAGCGAAGAATACCGAGCCTTCGGCACCGCCGCCAACGTGGAGTGGACCCTCCGAGGGACGAGCGTTCATCGTGCCGACGGATACCGAATCGAGCTCGAGGTCTGCCAAGTCAAGACCGGTCGTGTCGAGCTTTTGGCGCGCGAGATCGACGAGTCCCAGGAAACGTCTCAAATTGGCGAGATGCTCGTCTTGCTCCTTCGGCCCGAAGGAATTGCGAACGCCGAGCTTCCCTGGCAAAGCCACAAGCCGAAGCCGCCCAAGCCAAAAGAGCCCGAAAAACCTGCGCCGCCACCCCCGCCCCCGGGCCCACCGCCCGTGGCACACGCCTACGCCGAAGGGCACCCTCTCGCTCTTGGAGTCTCGCTCGGGGTGCTCTCGGCGGTATCGCGTCCGGCAAACGCCACGGGGCCAACGACCTCGCTCTATTTGGGCGGCACGGGCGCGTACCACATCGAGGCCATTCCAGGCCTGGAGGTCCGCGGAAACCTAGCAGGCACTCTGGCCGGGCCAAGAGCACTCCTTTTGGACGTCGGAGCTCGGTACGCGATTCCCCTCGTTCCCACGCGACGGCTCTTCCTCGTCCCGGACGTCGGACTGGGCGCGTTCGTTACTCTGGGCGCCGCAAAAGAGGCCCGATTTTGGCTTCGGGGAGGGGCATTCCTGTCGCTCGGCCTCGGGGAACGTGTCGCCCTCGAGTTGGGACCGGACCTCGGAGTAACCCCCGGAGGCTCGGGGGCCGTCGTGCTGTTCGGCGGAACCCTGCGCGGCCTCGTTCGCTTCTGACCGTTCGAGTGGCTTCGTCGGTCGCCTACAAATGCAGCCCCACGTGGAGGCCAGCGACGGCGCCGAATCCGATGCCGCCTCCAGCCATTCCGAACTGGGGGTCCTTCGATGTCGCGAGGGCTGGCCGCCTGACGAACAAGACCTCTCCGGAGAGCTCTCCGCCCACCGAGACATACTTGGCAAAGTAATAATCGAGCCCGAGCTGAAGGCCGACGTCGAAGCCCCGTACCCGCAGATCGTCGGTTGGCGTCGGACTCGAAGCATCCGAGAAGGCCGCCTTCGTGAGCTTCCCGACGAAGCTGTAGCCACCATGCAATCCCACGTATCCGTCCCACTTCCGAACGGGCACGTGGAGGGCAACTTCCATGTTGATCTGCCACATGTCGAAGGCCGACAAAGAGTGGTAGCGAAGGCGCGGTCCGAGCGTAAACAGAACGAGCCTAAGGCCCATTCCGACGTCGACCGCGCCGCCGACTCCGCCGGCATTCCCGAGCGCAAGCTCACTCGAGTTGAAGGTCGTGAGGCCCACATACGAAACGCCACCCCCGCCATTCAAGTACACGAGGCTGTCTGTGGCGGGCGTCTTCGAGGCATCTTTCGCGGCCTTCGCGCCTTCTTCGGCTTGGGAAGAAGACGCAAAAGCCAGTGACAAACACGATGCGAGGCAAACGACGAAGCGCTTTTTCAAGATGGAATCCCTCTTCGAGCAGAACGCCCCGCCCCGAGCTTGGTGTCTGTCAGTTGGAGCGAGACGCGCAGCTCTCCGTGACTTCGGCGCCGCCCTGGACGGTGACGTTCAACGAAGCTCCGGCTTGGACGGCCGCTTCGGTTCCACCCACGGCACACGCGATGGACTTCGCGTTGAGGTCACCGGAAGCCTTCACGACGCCTTCTCCAGCGGCCCGGAGACGCAGTGCGGCCTCGAGGACGAGCTTGCCCTGAATCTGCGCGGCACCGATGACGGCCGGGAGGTTGGCACGAATGGTCGCGACGAGCTTTGCGACGTCCGCGCTAACGGTCGCGTCGCACAAGAGGTCCACGGAGGGGGGATCGCATACGGCTTTGGCGGCGACACTGGAGCTGCAGGAGGCGATGCACGACGCGTCGACCACGCACGTCGGCGGAGTGAAGGTCGTCTCGCATTTTGGCGCGGTATAAGTACCTTGGCACTGGCCCTTGCAGCGCACTTCGACGCCGCAGCTCACGCCGGCCTCGACCTCGATTTTGCACTCTCCGGCGCACTTTCCATTGCACGAGGAGCTACACTTTCCTTTGCAGTTTTTGTCGCCTTCGGTCTTCTTTCCGTTGGCGCCGGTACAGGTTCCTTTGCACTCTCCGGTGCACGTAGCCTCGCACTTGCCATTGCAGTTGGCCTCGACGGACACCGTGCCTCGGCACGAGCTTCCAGCCTTGCATACCGTGTCGCACTTGCAGCTCAGGGCTGCGGGCTCACATCGCGTTTCGGTCGTTCCGGAATCGCACTTTGCGTCGGCATTGCACTGGGCATCGCATTTCGCTTGGGCGGCGAAATCGGGATAACAGGCCCCCTTCGTGACGACGAGCGCGAAGTTCGCCGACACCGAGGCCTCCATGATGGCCTTGATTCGCCCAGCGGCGACGTTGCACGCGCCGGTTCCCTGCGCGTTGGAGAGCGCGCCGTCGGAGTCCCCGAGCACGGTCCACGAGTCTTTGCCGCCGAGGTCCGTTGCGATGTTCGCGCACGCTTTGAGCACGGTCCCCTTGGCGACCGAAGCTGTGGCTTTCAGCTCCGCCGAGGCCTGGAGCAGGAGCCTCACGTTGGCGTTCACGAGAGTGTCCGTGCTCGCCGTCGTCACATCGCACTTCGAGCCTTCCGTGTCCGCTCCGAGCAAGTCGGCACTGCAGTTCGTAAGACTTGCGGCGAGAACGAAGAGCGCGGGTGCGGCGGCGAGTTTCGAGGGATTCATGGACAGGTGACCTCCGGGCCCGTGGCGGCGATCCTCGAGAGTCCCCAAAGGGAGAAACGGGCGCGTGACGGGGAGCTAGTGCTCTTGTGGGTGTGAACTTGGGACTTGCGACTCGAGCACCGCAGAGCACCTTTCGAGCCACCTCGCGAAACGCGCCTATCGAGCGCCTCTCGGGCACCGACGAGCACCACGACCAAGGAGAGCTCCATCATAGTGACTTGCCTTCGGATCAATACGACTGGAGCCCGCCGGAGTGGGCTCTCGTGCGAATGTCGGTCGTCTCGAAGTGCGAGCTCCGGTGAGCGCGGGCCGTTGACAGCGCCTTACCATCTGGTAAGCATTCGACGTCCAGATGGTAACCGCGCGCGCCAAGGCTCGACCGAAGGGCTCACCAAAACCAGGGGAACCAACCCCCTTGGTCACTACCGTTGCCACCCGCGCCACCCGCGCCACCCTCGCTACCCTCGCCATGCGTCCGCGCATCGTGCGCGAGGCCACGCGCCTCATCTCCGCGCGTGGCTTCGACGGCACCACCCTTCAAGACATCGCCGAGGCTGTCGGCGTCACGAAGCCCGCCGTTCTCCATCATTTTCCCTCGAAGGAGCACGTGCAGAAGGCCGTCCTCGAGGAAATCGTGCTGCACTGGGAGGGCACTCTGCCGCGCCTCCTCCTCGCCGCAACCGCAGGCGAGAGCCGCTTCGAGTCGGTCATTGGGGCCGTGTACCGCTTCTTCGCCGAAGATCCCTCTCGCACCCGTGTGGTGCTACGCCACGCCCTCGACCGCCCGCAGGAAGCGCGCGCCCTCCTCGGCGACAAAGTGCGGCTCTGGGTCTCCGCCGTGGCTTCGTACATTCGCTCCGGACGCGAAAAGGGACTCCACCCGAAAGACGTGGACGAGGACGCCTACGTGCTTCTCATCCTGCAGCTCATCATCGTTGCGGCGGCCTCGTTCGACACGATGAAAGAGGCCCTTCCCGCTGGGCACACGCGCGAGGCGTACGACCGCGAGATCTACCGCATCGCACGCGTCGCCCTCTTTCCCGAGGGGACGCCGGCTCCGTCGAAGCCATCGAAAAAGCGACCCTCTCCGCGTTCGGCTACGCGGAGCGCGAGCGCGAGCGCGAACGCGAACGAAACAGCAAAAGCTCCAAAAGTGACCCCGTCGAAGAAGCCCGCGCGCTCGAGGTAATCCATCATGGCGAACTTTTTCAAAGACAACGAAGACCTGCGTTTCTACTTCGACAAGGGCCTTCCCTGGGCCGAAATCGCATCCCTCTCGGAGCACGGGTTCCGCGGGGAAGATGGGCTCAAGGACGTCGAAGAGGCCAAATCGTTCTACCGCGACGTGGCCGAGTCGTTCGGTGAGCTCTCGGCCAACGTGATTGCCCCTCGCGCGGCTCGGCTGGATACGGAACATTCGCGCATCGTGGACGGCAATGCCGTAGAGGCGCCGGCTCTGCGGGAAATCTCGGACGCCATGCGCGCGGCGGAGCTTCACCGGCTCTGCATTCCAAGGGAGCTCGGCGGCCTCAATGCGCCACTCATCGTCTACATGATGGGCGGCGAGCTTTTGGCGCGTGGCGACGTGTCGATCATGACCCACTTCTCGTTCCATGGCGGAATGGCGCTCGCGGCTTTGGCCTTTTCGGTCCGGGAGGGCACGACCACGTTCGATCCTGCGACCGGGCGTATCGAAAAGACCCGCTTTTCGTCGATGATGGAAGAGATCGCGCGCGGCGACGCGTGGGGCTGCATGGACATCACCGAGCCGAACGCCGGCAGCGACAT
>JAYUKI010000832.1:0-11726 GCA_043764595.1 Myxococcales bacterium
GCGGCGAGCCCTGCGAATCGGCCACAAAAGCCCTCCTCACCGAGGCCCTCGAGGAGCCGCTTCGCCGAGCCACCGCGCATACCGGACGAGAGCCCGTGCTCCTCCGTCTCGACGAAGAGCTCCGTATTTTCCACGAAACAAGGTGCACCAAGAATGGCAAATCCGTCGGCGGCGCGCGCACGAGCCGTATCCTCGAGGGAAAGTCCGGACGGGGAAGGGAGCGCGACCCGCGACCAATGGATGTCTATGCTCGCGAGGAGGCGTCGAACCTCTTCGTGCTTCCAGCCATTCGGAGTGATGAACGTGAGGGAGTTGGTCGACATGGCGAGAAGCGTCGCGGGCGAGAGTGCCGGCTCCAACGTTAGCCCATGTGCCGCATCGCCATCATGGTTCGTTCCCCGCTCGAGCGTCTTCGGAAAGCATGCGAGCGAGCCACGCATCGCTTCCCGGCCAGGTGTTGAACACGTGGCCCTCCTTGGTGTGATCGGCGAGATAAAGGCCGTCGATTTTGTCCATCCGAACGAGCTTGGCCACGAAGGAACATTCTCCCTTGTCGGGCCATTCTTCACGGTAGACGACCCCCTCTGCGGCGTCCGCGCCATGGTGCCCTCGGATTCCGAGAAGCTCGAGAGCCACATCCGTAGAAAGCGCGCTTCCCGTGTGTAGAATGCATGGAGTGGAGAGCTCCGCGCGATTTGCCCTCTCGAAGAGCCGATCCCGGCAAACGGCCTTGCCGGAACGAACGAGATCAAAAAGCACGAATGGCTCGTGGGTCAACGAATAGCGTGTTCCGTGCGCCATTGGCAGCCACTCGCCACACGCGTGCTCTCCATCTTCGAGCAGCGCGAGAAACTGCTCGCGGTGTTCGTCCACCCAACGTGCGAAGAGCCGTCTGCCGAGGTTGCGTGACGCGTGCGCCGGTCGACCATCACGTCCGTGGGCGAGCACCGTCGTTCCCTCGCGCACGACGACGACACACGTGCCATCGAGCTTTTCCTCGACCAGGATGCAAGCTCCTACAGTGGCTTTTCGGGTGAGAGACTCGCCGCGAGTGCTCCCGACGTGGCGGTCCGCCTTTCCCGTTCGCGAGCCCGGCAAATGCGGAATCTTCGGGTAGAGTGCCCGCATCACGCTCGTCCGCGGCTCTTTCCCGTCGTCACTCCACCGGCCACGAGATGCGCGAGACGAAGGGGCTCGGGAAGACTGCCGTGGAGGGTGGTGGCCGCGAGGAGGGCCTTGGTCTCGGGAATGCCGATTCCCACACGCTGGACGAAGACGTCGCCGATTCGGTCCATCTTTCCTGCCGCATCGATGAGTGCCCACTTTCGCTCCGCACCCTTCGTGTGGGCGAAAAGAGCGTGCTTGATGCGCGACCACCGTGGCTCTCGCCGCGCCACCGCGACGACGGGCACACCGAGCCCTTCGTGGAGGGCATGCATGTCGACCACATTGAATCCAGCGACGGCGATTCCTTGAAGCAGCACCGCTCGGACGTGCTCCTTGAACTGACTCGTTCGAACGAGCTCGATCATGGTCGTGGTCGAGTTTCGACCATCGCGACGCACCTTTCCCGACAACACTCCGTCCATCCGGGTGCGCGAGCAGACGATACCCACGAGCCGCACGTCGCCGCGGAAAGAATGTGCAAACGGAGCGTCGTCGAATCCGATCACGTTGGTGATGGCTTTGGTCACGGCGGCCAGCATACCTCGCCTCGCCTACGCACCCTCCGTGTAGCGCGCGGGCGCATCGTGGACTACGAAAGGAGAGTGATTGCGCGAGGCATTGCGGCTCTTTCATTCGCCGTTGGCGTGGCTCTCGTTGGAGCATGCCATCGAGCCACCGTTCCGCCACCGGCGCACGCCGTCGGTACGAACTCGGTCGCGGCGGGGGTAGAAGCCTCCATCGTCGACGTTGCACCCGATGCATCCGAGCCGACCGCTTCCCACGCAGCCAGTCTGCCGGCCTACCTCGACGGCTTCGTCGCGGGTGCGCCCGGTGAGCTTGTTCGTATCGTGTCCACGGAGGACGGTCGCTCGGCCACCAACGTAGAGTCACGTTTCGACCTCGCGCGCGATACCGAGATCGTGGTGTATGCCGCACCGAACGGGAATACCCTCGAACAGACACTCGGGCGCAAACGAGCCGAGGGCGAGTCGTTCCGTTTCGACATCCAGCACGTGCTTGCTCAGGTCCGGTTCTATCGAACACTGGTTCCCGAAAAGAACGTCGTGCTTGCCGTGCTCGAGGGGCCAGATCTGTCGTGGCCCACTTGGGTGAAGCGCCATTCGGACGCCGCGCTCCGGGCCCGCGACCTCCTGCTCGGTCAAGCTTCGTTCGCGCGCTCAGCGCGAATCTCATGGCTTTCGCACAGTGGAGGGGGGTCGCTCGTGTTGGCGGCCATCGACGCGAGTCCGACGTTGCCAGCCGAGGTCGACCGAATCGTCTTTTTGGATTCGCAGTACGCATTCGAGCCCAAAAGCGGACACGGTCAAAAGCTCGGAGCGTGGCTGCGCAGCGTTCCCTCGCACCGACTCGTTGCCATTGCCTACGACGACCGCAGGATTCGGCTCCACGGCAAGCGTATCGTCTCTGCCGCTGGTGGCTCGTTCCGTGCAACCGAACGCATGACCGCTTCATTCGAATCCGAGCGCTTTCGATTCGTCAGGGACTCAGTCGGCCCGTTCCGGCGCGCTCGCGCACTTGGGGGACGCCTCGATCTTCGGGTTCACCCGAACCACGAGAATCGAATCTTGCACTCGGCGCTCGTCAGTGACGAAAATGGGATCCTATTTTCGCTCGGGCTTGGTCAAGGCGAACCCGTCGAACCGCATGCACGCTTTGGCCGGCCACGAGTTTTCGAAGGTTATGTCGACCCCGCGCCAAAACCGCTGGGTCCCCTCGACGCTGGCGTCGAACCAATCGAGAACGCCGATTGAGCGCCGTCACGAACGATCCGAAGGAACCGCGCCCATGTACCGACAGTCCCAGCCGATTTCGCCTTATGTCATCGTCACTCTCGGTAGTGTCGTCGTGGCCATGGACCGACACACGGGAAGGCGCGTGTGGGAATGGCGACTCCTGTCCGACGGCGCGCTCACTCGAGCGCACGTCACCGACCAGAGGGTGATCGTTGGTGGTATGAAGCACTTGGCTTGCCTTGCTTACGCGACCGGGCTCCAGCTTTGGTCTGTCGACAGTCCCGTGTATGTGAGCACGTGGCTCTTCGACGAAGGTCAACTCTTCGTCTCGGGCTCCGGAGAAGTGGCCTGTTTCGACGCCGAGTCGGGCCGGCTGCTATGGCACGATGGCTTCGGCGGATATGGTCATTGGGGCTCCGTGCTGGGCGTTCCTGGAAACGTTTGCCAGGTGGACCACAACTCCTGAGCCCGAGCCGAACCGAATCAGGCTAGCCGGTAGCGCTCCGCCAATACCGCGAGCCCTGCCAGGAAGAAATAGAGCGGATCGAGTCGCGCCCGCTGGTCGTCGGGGGCAGCGTCGAGCACGTCGAGAAGCGCAACCACGCGGTCTTGTCGGAAAAAGGGGATCGTTCCGAAGGCGCGTCCGCGCACGAGGTCCTGGGCCATCGTGTAGAGGGGACTGGTCTTTTGCGCAGCCGTTGGTGGCGCAAAGAACGGCTTTTTGGCGCCGAGGCGCACGGCCGGTGTCACGAAGGGGGCTACCGTGCGGCGCAAGAGAACCTTGTTTTGCCCCGCTTCGTGGAGCATCGAGCCTGGGAGGTTGCGGGCGTACTCGAACAGCCGATGGTCCAGGAATGGCAAACGAAGCTCGACTCCGTGCGCCATGTCGAGTCGTTCCGCGGCGAGAACGTAATTTACGAAATGGGACTTCATCCAGAGATGCAGGAGAATCCGAAAGGGCTCCGCGTGGCTCAAACGTGACCACGGCAAGCGCGCCAAAAGCTCCCGGTACGGATCCCGACCGCGATGCCGTGCGGCGAAGTCATCGTCCAATATGCCTCGCAGGGCGGAGACCTTCTCGGAGAGATACGAAAGCATCGGCCCGGCGAATCCAGCCCCTCGCATGACGAACGCCAAGAGTGGCGACAAGGCCGCGACCTCCTCGAATGGGCCCTTGTTTGCCGAGACGAGCCTGCGTCCGAATGCGAATGCATGCGCGATCCCGGAGCCAGAGCTCCTGAGCGCGGCCTCGAGGAACTCGTATCCAGCGAACACCTCGTCTGCGCCTTCACCGCCGAGCGCCACCTTGAATCCTGCTGCCTTGACCGCACGACTAAGAAAGTACCGCGCCGGCCCATGGCCGTTGTAGGGCGGAATTTCGGCGAGCGCGACGCCTTCAGCGAAATGATCGGCGTAGGCCGACGCCGGAACGGGCACCACGTGGAAGTCCGCCCCCGCGGCCCGAGCCATCTCGCGGGCCACGGGGCTTTCGTCGTAGGCCTCTCCCTCGAAGGCCACGGTGAATGCGGCGATTTTCGCGGTGGACATGCGTTGTGCGAGTCCAAGTACTGCGGAGGAGTCCACTCCGCCGCTCAGATAGCAGGCGATTGGAACCTCGGCGCGGAGGCGCACCCGAACGGCATCTTCGAGCAACCCCCCGACTTCGTGGATGGCTTCGGCGGAGCTCGGACACCGGGAGCTCGCCAGGCGGGAGGGAAAGTCGAGGTCCCAATAGCGGTCGATGCGAAGCTTTCCGTCTTCCATCACCAGGGTGTGCCCGGGGGGAAGTTGTTTTACGTCGCGGTAGAGCGTGCCGTCGTCCGGAAGGGCCATGTGCAACGCACGGAATCCGCCGTCGTCATCCCACGCTGCCGGAAGGCCAGCCGCAAAGAGGGCTTTGACCTCGGATGCGATCAGGAGCTCACCCTCGTGCATCGCGTAGAAAAGGGGCTTGATGCCGAATCGGTCGCGGGCGCAAAAGAGCCTCTTTCTCGCCTCGTCCCAGACGACGAACGCGAGCTCGCCGCGAAGCAGACGAACGCACTCGTCACCGACTTCCCGGTACAGGTGGAGAGCGATTTCGCTGTCCGAACGCGAAGAGAGCGCGTGGCCACGGGATTCGAGGGCGTCGAGGGTGCGGTCCGAGTCGTAGATCTCCCCGTTCACGATGATCGTCGTATTTCCATCGGACGACGAAATCGGCTGTTTGCCGTTCCGGAGGTCGACGATGGCGAGCCTCACGTGCCCGAGCAATGTGCGTCCGTCTCGCGACGCGAACTGGCCGCGGCCATCCGGGCCACGATGCGCCAAGGCGTCCAATGCAGCGTCCATGCGGCCACGGTCGACCCCGTGTTTTCGAGAGTGAATGGCAACGAGCCCGCACATGATTAGGTGTTCCTCATGGCGTTTCGGGGCCAAGCTTGGAGCAGCGAAACGCGGCGAGAGTCGTGCGTTCGGAATGGCTTGGTTTGCGAGGATCGACACGCGCGTAGTCGGCTTCGAGCTCTACGTAGGCGTTCGTTCGAAGCAGTTTGCAGGTCCGCAATGCAATTCGGTTCTCGATGTCGCGCCGGACGGGGAGCACTCCGCGCGGTGGGATGGGCATCCACGTGACTCCTCCGAGGTAGGAGAGCAAGAGGCTCGTTCGCATGTCGTGCGGCAAAATAGCGCCTCCCGCGACGAGCGTGGGGCTCGAACCGTCGTTTGGTGTCACGCGAAAACGCGTGGTGACGTGAAAGTTCCGGTCGTCGATCCAATCGAGAAGCCTGTACTGTTGCGCGAGCCCAAGGCACCAAAGTGATCCGAAGAACGCGGTTTGCATGGGCCCACCGGTCTCCGCCGAGGCGCCTTCGACGAAGCTAGGTTTGCCATGCTCTTCGGCGAGCCCTGGGTTCCGCCAGGCGGGACCCGTCAACGAACCGAACATCGCTCCGACGAGTAGGATCAAGACCACGAGCCCGACGGCAGTTTCGATCCGTGCGCTAGCCCGACGGGCGCGCGGAGCTCGCGCTCGGGCGGATCTTCTCCAAAGGAGCGGGAGCACGCTCAGGCAACCCAAGTTCGCGAAGGGAACGTCCACGGCGACGGCGATTCCCAAGTGGAAAAGAAGAAGCGACGTCACGAGCCCGATGCGTGCGGCCCGATTCGACGACACGAGTATGCCCACGCCCAAGAGCGGTTCCACGATGAGAGTTGCGTAGTCGAGATACCGTAAGAACGGGACGTGGGAGTCGTCTACGAGCTCGGAAAGGTGGCTCATCGGGAGCCGAAGTACGGCGTAAATGGCGTCACCGGACCGCCAGAGAGGGCTCCCCCATTTGCTCAGTCCGGCGACCAAATAGAGGAACGCCAGATTTGCCAAAAACAGCCGAACGGTAGTGCCCGAGACTCGAGCGTGCCGCCAGGTCGCCCAAGAGCCTTTCTGGTTTCGTACGAGCGCCGGGATCGAGAGGGTCGAGCCGACGGGCAGGAGGACGACCCAAAAGAGGAGGAGGTGGACGACCACGTCGTCCACGAACAAGACAAGGAAATCGTATCGGTAGGCACAGACCACGAGTGCGTAGAGCCCGAGTGCACAGACCCTCGGAAAAATACCCAGCACGATCGCGACGGAAAGCGCGCAGCCCGTGCCGAAAACGGCCGTCACCCACCCGTTGCTCGCCCCGAGCGGGAAGAGCGGTTGCCAAGTGAACGCAAAGACGGAGCGCGACACGGCGTGTGGGACGAGAGAATCCGGTCCCCAGTAGAGGTCGACTTCTCCGAGTTGCCTCGCGCAATAGCCAAGGGCGATGAGCCCGACGAGCACACGAAAAAAGTCGACGGGGAGAGCGGCTACGTCGGCGCCGAGCATCGCAAGGCCGTGCTTCAGGAGTCGAAGGAGCGCCCCATCCCGCCCATCCGGTCGTTCGACTCGAGTCGCGTGACGTCTCTCTCCGCGTTCGGATGCGGAGCTCGAGTCGGAATCGCGCGTGGGGGAAAGCGCCACACGCGAACCGTATACGCAAACGGCCGCTATAGCTTTCTTCAAGCGAGGAAGGAATGCGAGCCGCTTTTCGCGTAGACTAGCCTCCTGGCCGAGCTTCGCGTGACGCGTGTCGAGACCGCCAAATGATGCATCGCAGGATTCGCCAAAGTCTACTCGTTGTTGCCCTCGTCGGCGTTGGTGCGTGTGCAGGAGCGGAAGACCGCCCGGTGCCAGCGGCGGCCGTCGTACCCACGAAGGTCGAGAGCTCGCGCGATACGTTCGTGGCCTCTCGTGACCTTGCGACCGGGCGACCGAAGCTCGTTTTCTGGCTTGGTTCGACCGAAGGCGCCTCAGCAGCGACTCACTCGGACGGAGCGAGAGAGCATTTGCTTCGTCTTGCTCCGATGTACGGAGTCTCGGAGCGGGTCGTTCGGCGTCTTGCGCCTCTCGCGACACACGACGTCGGCCGCGGCGGCATCGTGGCCGCGTTTCGCCAGCGTGTGGGCAACGTCGAGGTCGAAGGTGGAGACATTCGTGTCCTCATGCGTCGTGACCGGTCCCTCGTGGCCGTCTCGGGAATCCTCTTGCCGGAGCGCGAGCACGACGACCTTGCCTTCGACGTGACGCCCAAAGAGGCCGTCGGTCGTGTGCTCTTCGATGCCTTTGGCTCGAGTGCGCCGCCGGTCGCCGTGCTCGTCGACGAAGGTCCCGAGGGGCTCGACTACCAGCGAGTCTCCGCCCTTGCGGGAACGGCGCACTTCGATTCCCCGGCGCGTGCGAAGCCCGTGCTCGTTCCAAAAGGAGACAGTCTTACTCCCGCGTACGAGGTCGAAGTCTTCGTCGAAGGGGAGGCGTTTCGTGCGCTGGTATCGGCCGTGGATGGCGCGATTCTCTCGCGCACGAGCCTGGTGGAAGATGCCTTTGCGTACACCGTCTGGGCCGAAACGACAGGAGACAAGCGGCCCTTCGATGGCCCCCAAGCCAGCTTCACCCCGCACCCACGCGGCATTCCGGACAAGACCGATCCACCGTTCGTTTCTCCGAACGTCATCTCGATGGACGGCTTCAACAAAAACCGTTTGGGTACGTTCGACCCATGGCTACCGCCCGGGGCAGCCGAGACCCGAGGAAACAACGTCGATGCCTACACGGACGTTGTTGCCCCGAACGGATTTTCGGACGGAGATCTGCGCGCCCAAGTGACGTCCCCTGGCGTATTCGCCAATGTTTACGACGTTGCGCAGGGGCCTTTGGCCTCGACCGAGCAGCAGATGGCGGCAGTCACGCAGCTTTTCTACGTAAACAATTGGCTGCACGACTATTTCTATGATTCGGGATTCGACGAGGCTTCCGGAAATGCCCAGTTGGACAATTTCGGGCGGGGAGGTGCGGGCAACGATCCGCTCTTGGTCGAAGCGCAAGACGGCTATCCGGCCAATCGAAATAACGCGAACATGTCGACCCCTGCCGACGGCCGCTCGCCTCGCATGCAGATGTACGTCTACGACGGACCTCTCGTTTCCCAGACACTCTCCGTAAACGGTGGCCCGACGCTCGTGACAGGAGCGGCGCCCTATGCGGCCCCCTCGTTCGACGTGACGGCGAAGGTCGTGCTCGCGGACGATGGCGAAGGCACGAGCCCCAGTGACGCCTGCGGTCCCCTCCAGAACGACGTCGCCGGAAAAATCGTGCTCGTCGACCTCGGTGGAGGGTGCACTTCCGCCACGAAAGCTTCACGGGTGACGGAAGCGGGGGCCGTCGGAATGATCGCTGCCGACAACGTGGCGGCCACCGTGCCACCAACCCTCGGCACGACGGCTGGATTTCCGGGTCCGTACGTCCCCACGTTCTCGATCCGACAAGTCGACGGGGATGCCATTCGGAGCGCGCTTGGCGCCGGCGAGGTTCTCGCGCGCCTCGAGCGACAGGTAGCGCCGGAGCGGGACGGCGCTCTCGACAACACGGTCGTGGCTCACGAATGGGGACACTATTTGCACCATCGTCTCGCCCGATGCACCACGCACCAATGCCGGGCGATGAGCGAGGGCTGGGGCGACTTCAACGCACTCGAGATGCTCGTTAGGGAAGGGGACGACTTGTCCGGCACCTACGGGCGAGGCATCTATTCGGGCCGCGCTCGCCGCGATAGTGGGTACTTTGGAAATCGGCGTTATCCGTACTCGACCGACCTCGCCAAGAACCCACTCACGTTTCGCAACATCATGGACTCGGTCTCCTTGCCTCCAGGTATTCCGAATGCATCCACGGGAAATGCGAGCTCCGAAGTCCACAACGCCGGCGAAGTGTGGGCGTCCACGATGTTCGAGGTCTACGTCGGGCTGTTGAGGCGAAGCAAAGTCCCGGCGCGCCCCTTCGTGACCGCTCAGCGTGCCATGGCCGATGCCGTCGTGGCGGGGCTGAAGGTCACCCCTCCGGAAGCGACCTACACGGAGCAAAGAGATGCCCTATTGGCCGCACTTTTTGCGTCCGATCCGGCCGACGCCAACGAGGCCGGGAAAGCCTTCGCCAAGCGCGGAATGGGTGTATGTGCCCGGTCTCCTCTCGCCCCCGACTCTACTGACTTCGCGGGAGTGGTGGAGAGCTCCGCGGTCGTCGACCTGTCCATCGCCGATGTCGTCCTCGACGACCGAATCGCGTCGTGCGACTCCGACGGAGTGCTCGACGTGGGGGAGACCGGTCGCGTCGAAGTGGTCATGCTCAACAAGGGGTCTTCTCCTTCCCCTGCAGAGGTCGAGGTGACGAGTCCAACCGAGGGAGTGACCTTCCCCGATGGGCCGCTGGCCCGTGTCGGCGAAGTGCCCGCGTTCGGTCGTGCTTCGGCCTTCGTCAAAATCAAGCTGTCCAAAGACCGAAAGGGAGTCGTGCCGATTCGGATCGATGCGCGTGCTCCAAGTGCCCCATCGTGTTCCGGGAGTGTCACTCGCCAAGTGGAATTGCGTGCCAATACCGACACGAGAAAGGGAGCGTCATCTCTCGATGACGTGGAAGCCGACGAGCCGCGCTGGACGAAAACCGGCACGACGGCCAGCCTCGTTTGGGAAAGGCGCGCGTCGAATGCCACTCAACACTATTGGCATGCCGAAAACCTCGAGCGCGCCAGTGACGCACAGCTCGTGTCCCCACTGCTCAAAGTGAGCCAGTCCGTTCCTTTCGTCATGAGCTTCGTGCATTCCCACTCGCTCGACACGCGCGGGGCAGACGGTGCGACGACGTCCGATGGCGCCGTCCTGGAGATCAGCGACGATCTGGGCCTGACCTGGAGGGATGTCACCACCTTCGGCCAAGACCCGTATTCGGGCGTCGTGGCCACCACCTCTGGGACGGCACTTGCTGGACGACGGGCGTTCGTCGGCAAGAATCCTTCGACGCCCGCGGCGGACAGCGTTGCGATTTCCTTCGGGGCTGGCTTTGCAGGAAAGACCATCCGTGTTCGGTTTCGGATCGTGACCGATGGGGCGCGGGGGGCGACAGGATGGGACATCGACGACGTCGGCTTCGTCGGTCTCGATGAGTCGCCCTTTCCAATCGTAGTGCCGAACGACTCGCCCACGTGCCGAGGAGCACCGGTCGCGGACGCTGGACCCGACCGGCGCGTGGGCTCGGGTGAGACGGTCACGCTCGATGCAGGAAAGAGCTCGGACCCGAATGGCGATCCGCTCTCGTTCGTGTGGGTGCAAACGGCTGGGCCCAACGTCGACATTGCAACGCCTCGCTCGTCGAGTGCGACCTTTCGTGCCCCGACCGTGGTGGGAGAAGTGCCTCTTACGTTCGCGGTCTCCGTGACGGATGGCTTGTCCACCGCGAGCGACTCGGTGGATGTGGTGGTCTATCCAACCGAAGCTCCGAAAGGCTCGCCCTCGGACGCAACCCCCGCAAGCGGCGGATGTGCGTGCGGTGTACATGGATCGGACGGCGTGCCGACGGAGAGCCTCTTTGGTGCCCTTGGCTTCGCTGCACTTTTGCGCGGCATGCTGCGCCGGCGCGAGCGTCGCCAGGCTTCCTAAGCTAAGAATCCTTGGTGGAGATTCGGGCGCCGCTCGGACTGTGGCCCGGAGCAGTAGAGTCCTTTGCATGTTCCTGCAATTGCGCGACTTGAGCGCTCGGGCACGCCTCGGGCTGACGAGCGCTGCCCAAGAGGGAGAGACTCGGGATGCGCTCGGGGCTCGCGTCGATCGTGAGGTCGAACGCTTTCGTGCCCGGCGAAGAGGAATGGCGAAGGGGCTCGAACGTATCCGAGTCGCGATGGATGACGCCCTGCGTACGGACGGAATGGAGCACGTCGACGACCCGCTCTTTCCCGAGGAAGAGAAGGTGCGCATCGTCCGGCGGCTTCACGATTTGAACGTCCGCATGCTTGCGTATCCACGGTTTTTGCAGGCCATTCTTCCGCTCGTTGGCAGAGGAAGTGGGCAGAGCCACTCTCGGTTGCTCGAGCTCGCGAGCGGCTCCGGCGAGCTTGCGTTCGCGCTGAAAAAGCAGGCCAACGCGCGAGGCCTCGCTTTGGAGAACACCGGCTCGGACTACCAGCGTGCATACGTTCGTATGGCGAACGAAGAGTCCGCAAGCGGGGATAGCCGCGTTCGGTTCGAGGAAGTCAATGCGTACGACATGGCTCGCATTCCTACGGGAGCGTACGACGTCGTTTTTGTCGCTCAAAGCTTGCACCATTTCTCTCCCGGTGCGCTTGCGAAGATGATCGTCGAGAGCCGACGTGTCGCGCGTCGCGCATTCGTTGGAATCGACGTCCGGCGAAGCCTGTCGATACTTCCTTTCGGCATCGGAGTCGCCGCGTTAATAGGCGGACGGGCGTTCGTCCACGA
>JAYUKI010000833.1:0-3344 GCA_043764595.1 Myxococcales bacterium
TTGATGTAGGCGAAGTTCCCCGGCATTCCGGCGGCAGGAGTCCGAAACTGGCGCTTCACGAACGTCCACGCGGTGCGATTGGCGGTCGGGACGGCGCCGCTCTCGGGGTTGTTGCCGATGGTTGCGACCCCAGGCGGGCAATAAAAGCCGGTGGTGAAGGTATTGTTGAACGCGGCCTCGCCAATGAGCCAGCATTCGTTGTCGGTCGAGCTTCCCACCCCCGGCGTGGTTCCCGAGGGCTCGAAGTTGATGCCGAGGTACGGAGCCCCGGCGCCATTGCGGCGGATGTACGCCATGAGGCAGTAGTCGGTGTTGTTTTTGATGACGAGCCCTGGCTTCGTGTACATGCGGCCGCCGGACGTTCCGGTGACTTCGCGGGCGTAGCGTCCTGCGCAAGCGGCTGCGGGGCCTTCGTCGACCACCGAGTTTCGAATCGGGCTCACCGTGCCGGTCTCGTTGTAGGTGTTGACCGTGCTCGAGGCGACCCACTTCGTGGAGACGTTCGGCTCCCAGCTCTCGGAGAAGACCTGCGCGTGCGCAATCGAAGGGGCGCATGCCACCGAGGCCGTGGCGAGGGTTGCAAGAAGGGCGCTTTTTGCGCGTCGTCCGGAAGGAAGGGAGAATCTCATGGGTCTCTCGCGGGGGTTGAGGTCTCGGGCGTTCGGCGCGCCGGGAGCATGACCTGGTGGGGGGCACCTTCGACGGAGCACAGCGGCTCGAGGAAGGCCAATCGCATCAAACCCCTATGGTACTGCAACCGCTGGGCCACGTCAGTGAAGATTCACGGACGGCCAGGTCCCGAAACAAACGCCCCTCCCCAAACAGGGCGCTCCTCTTCGGTCGCGAAAATCGAGGGTTTCTAGGCTGCAATGCGAGGTGCACGGACCGCATCCGATCGCATTCCGTGCGCTGCCAGGGCCCGGGTCTTTGCCGCTCCATGGCAAGCCCACGAGGAATGTGGCATAGACCGCCCGGGAGCCGTGATGAAACCAAGCACTTCGCGCCGTATCTTCGCTTTGTTGGTCGTCTCGGCGCTGTCCGTCGGAGGGGCTCTCGCGGGAGCGTGCGGAAGCCCCGTCCCCGTGATCGACGAGCCTGACGCGGCGCCCACGCCGACGCCCACGCCGACGCCGACGCCGACGCCGACGCCCACTACGACGGGCACCACGCCACCCAATCCCGATTTCGCAAAGCCTCCGATCGTGACCTCGGTCACGCCGGACAAGGCCCTCTTGGGCGGTGTCGGACCGAACATCGTGGTGAGCGGAAACAACTTCGTCTCGCGCTCGGTCATTCAGCTCGACGGCGCCGAGCTCGCCACCACGTTCGTCTCCGCGACCGAGCTTCGTGGCGCCATTCCGTCGAACAAGCTCGCCACGGTGGGCACCCTCCGGATCTCGGTGGGCACGGCGCCGCCGGGCGGTGGCGCGAGCAAAGAGCTCACGTTCGAGGTGCAAAACCCGGCTCCGGTGCTCACCCAGCTCCTCCCGCTCAGCGTCGTCGCGGGCACGCCCACCACCACACTCAGCTTGAGCGGCACGAGCTTCGTGGCCGGAGCAAAGGTCACGTTCGGCACGACCGAGCTGACCACCACCTACACGAGCGCAACGGAGCTCTCGGCCACCGTTCCGACGGCGCTGCTCGCCACGTCCGGAAGCTTCCCCATCAAAGTGACGAACCCCGCCCCGGGCGGCGGCGCATCGAGCACCATCGCCTTCACGGTCACGAACCCGAACGTGGTGCTCTCGACCGTCTCGCCGAGCATGGCCACGGTCGGAAGCCCCGCGGTCGATGTCACTCTCTCGGGCTCCGGCTTCCTCTCCAACACGGCCGTCCTGTTCAACGGAGCAGCCATCACGAAGGCCTTCGTGAGCAGCACGCAGCTCACGGCCACCATCCCCGCCACGTCGCTTACGGCCGCGGGTGAGTTCCCGATGACCGTCCAGAATCCGCCGCCCGGCGGTGGGCTCTCGGCGCCGGTCGTCTTCCGTGTGCAATACGCTTCTCCCACGCTGTCGACGGTCGCTCCGGCTCAAGTGCAAGCCGGCTCCGGCGCGACGGTCATCACGGCCACGGGCACGAATTTCTACGCCGCTTCGCAAGTCACGTTCGATGGCGTCGCCGCTCCCACGACCTTCGTGAACGCCACCACGCTGCGCGCCACGCTCTCTGCCGCTGCGCTCGTGTCCGCTGGTGCCGTCTCCGTTCGCGTGGTGAACCCGACTCCGGGCGGTGGCACGTCGTCGGCCGTCAGCATTTCGGTTCAGAATCCTGCGCCGGTGATCACCACCCTCTCTCCCAGCTCGGGCATCGTCGGCTCGGCCGATCGCCCGCTCAGCGTTCTGGGGACGGGATTCGTCGCGGCCAGTGTGGTGCGCATCAACGGTGTCGCCGCAGCGACCACCTTCGTGAACGCGACCCAGCTCACGACCACCGTCTCGTCGTCGTACATGACCAACCCGGGCACCCTGGCCATCACGGTCATGTCGCCCACCCCCGGAGGCGGAACGTCAGCGGCCGTGAATTTCACGGTTGGATGCGACACCACGGGCGTCGACCTTCAACTCGGCGCCGTCGGCAACACCACCACGTACCAAACGCTCTTCGCCGCCGCCCCCACCGAGACCGCGTTCGACACGGCAGGTGCGTGCCCTGGGTTCCTCTCGGCGACCACCATCCGTCCGGTCCGCTACTGGGTCGTGCAGAACAGCGCGCAGCAGCCGGTGACGCTTTCGGCCTGGGGCGTGTGCACGGGCGACATGAGCCGCTCGGACGACGCGTTTCTCTCGCTCTACAAGCGCTCCACGAAGCCCGTGTCCACGGTCGAACGTGAAGGCTGCATCGGCGCGATCGCCGAAGGCACGGACGGCCCTGGCGCCTTTGGTGCGCCCGAGCCCGACCGCGGCGGCGCCATTTTCTGTCCCGGCCTCACGAAGGCCAATGGGGGCGGCTTGGCCCTCGGTGTGTGCGAAAAAGCGGTCGTTCGCATCCAGCCTTACAGCATGACCAACCCGACGTTCACGCCTCCCCCGCAGATTCGCATCCGTCCCGAGTGAGCCAGGAATCCGGAAATGCGAACGGGAGCGGCGGGGCAGGTGGAGCCGGCCCTCGAGGCGCGCGTGGGGGAAAGCCCACCGCGCGTCTTGTCGCGGGCAAAGTGGTGGCGCGCACGCTGCGCGATGGCGCGTTCGCCTCGGCGGCGCTCTCGTCGGAGCTCGATCGCGCGGTGCAGCTTGCCCCCCGGGACCGCGCGCTCGCGACCGAGCTCGTGTATGGCGCGCTTCGCTATCGGCCCTTCGTGGACGACGAAATGGCCCGTGCCTCCTCGCGTGGCAAGACCAACC
>JAYUKI010000834.1:0-11675 GCA_043764595.1 Myxococcales bacterium
CGACGGCTACTTTGCCGGACGGATCGATCCGGTCCTGTAGTTGAGGGTATGCCAAGTAGCCCTGCCGAATGCTCGAGAATCACGACCGCTGATTTAGAACGGTTGGTCGGGCGGATCCCTTGAGGGCTTGACGCAACTCCGTGAGTCTTGCTTGCTCGCCTTTCACCGGCAGAGTCGACCCCCATCGAGCCCGCCGAGCGTGAGAACCCTCCCACCTTCGTCTTGTCGAGGTCCCAAAAGATGGCGTCGACGCGCGCGTACTTCCCGTTTGGGGCTCACGGTGACTTGCGTCGCGTGGACGACCTCCGTCGAGAGCGTGGTCGGCGCGAACGTCTCGAGATCGTAGAGCCTCGCGAGCATCTCCGAGCCCTTGGCCGGGTTGGGCCCTGCCGTCTGAAAGAAGCGGTTCGAGGCCTAGCGCAGGCTGCTTCGGATGTCCCTCTGCCGCCGGATCTCCGGCGGCAGAGCCAAATCCAAGCCTTTCAGTGGAACGTGGTGCCCGTGTCCGCCTTCTCGATCAAGAGCTTCGCAGGCGTGAATCGCGCACCGAAGCGAGCTTCGTAAGTGCGAAGGCGCTTCACGATTTCTTTCGCGCCGACCATGTCGACGTAGGCAAAAGGGCCTCCGCGGAAGGGCGGGAAGCCTAGGCCGAACACGGCTCCGATGTCGCCGTCGCGCGGGCTGCGCAAGATGCCTTCTTCGAGGCAACGCACGGCTTCGTTCACGAACGCTAGCGCGCAGCGCATCTGGATTTCTTCGGGCAAGAGCTTCTTGTCCGGGGTCACGCCGAGCAGCGTATAAACCGAAGGATCGACCTTCTTTCCGGCGGTCTTCTTGTCGCCGTCGTAAAGGTAGAATCCCTTCTTGTTCTTCTTTCCGGCGCGCCCGTCCGAGACGAGCTTTTCGAGGCCCGCGGGAGGCCGCATGCGCTCGCCGAAGGCGTCGAGGGTGATCTTTCCGACGTGCGCTCCCACGTCGATACCCACTTCGTCGACGAGCTTGATCGGGCCGACGGGGAAGCCCCAGTCGAGAAGAGCCTTGTCGATGGTCTCGATGGCGACGCCCTCGGCCACGAGGTACGCCGCCTCGTTTAGGTACGGCGCGAGGATGCGGGTCGTGTAGAACCCGACACCGTCGTTCACCACGATGACCGTCTTGCCCTGCTTTTTGCCGAGCGCGACGCAGGTGGCCACGGCGACGTCGCTGGTCCGTTTTGCGCGCACGATCTCGAGCAGCGGCATTTTGTGGACGGGGCTGAAGTAGTGCATCCCGACCACGTTCTCCGGTCGAGACGACGTCTCGGCGATGTGCGTGATGGGCAGTGAGGACGTGTTCGACGCGAAGATGCACGTGTCGCTCGTCGCGGCTTCCACTTCCTTCAGCACCGCGTGCTTCACGGCGAGATCCTCGAACACCGCTTCGATCACGATGTCCGCGCTCTTCATGCCGGAGTAGTCGGTGGTCCCGGACACGAGGGCGAGCTTCTGGTCGCGCTCTTCGCGCGTCATGCTCTTGCGCTTCACGCGCTCGTCGTAAATTTCGCGGACGTATTTGAGTCCGCGTCCAACGCCCGCGTCGTCCTTGTCTTTGAGGCGCACCGCGATGTCCGCTTGGCTCGTCACGTAGGCGATGCCACCGCCCATGAGCCCCGCGCCTAGCATTCCGATCTTCGAGACAGGGCGCGCCTCGACGTTCGGATCGTCGACGCCGGTGTCCTTCTTGAGGGCGGTCGTGGCAAAGAAGATCCCGCGAAGCTGCCGCGACGTTTCGCTCACGACGAGCTCGCCGAACGCTTTGGCTTCGAGGGCCGCCGCTGCGGAAAATCCCTTCTTTCCATAGAGCTCGAGCACGTCGAGGATGCGCTCGGTGGCGGGGTAGTGGCCTCGGGTCTTTTTGCGCGTGGCCTCGCGCGCCTTCGAGAAGAGCACCTTCTTGCCGAGCGCGTTCTCCTCGAGCAAGAAACGCTTTACGGCGTCGAGCCCGTGAGGTCCGGGCTTCTTGTTCGGGCCGACCTTGCTCCGCGAGAGTCGCTTGGCGAGCTCGGCAGCCACGTCGATCAGCACGGCCTCCGGGCACACCTCGTCGACGAGCAGGAGCTTCTTGGCCTTCGCCGGACGCAGGTTTTTCCCGGTCAACGCGAGATCGAGCGCACACGCGATGCCCGCACGCTCGGCCACGCGCAGCATGCCGTTCGCCGCGGGAAGGAGCCCGAGCTTCACCTCGGGGAGGCCGAGCACGGTCTTCTTGTCGTCGGTCGCCACGATGGCGTGGGCCGCCAGAGCGAGCTCGAACCCGCCTCCGAGCGCCGCACCATGAACGGCCGCCACGATGGGCTTCCCGGCGCGCAGCTCGCCGAGGCGCTTCGCGAGCTCGCCCGCGAGCTTCTCGGCCTCTTGGGCAACACGAATTCCCGAAAGAAACTCGATGTTTGCGCCAACGACGAACGAGTCTTTTTTTCCGCTTCGCACGACCATCGCGAGGACGTTCGCGTCGGCCTTCAGCGCCGCGAGAGTGCTCGTGAGCTCTTCTCCGAAGCGAGGTCCGATGGTGTTGAGCGTCTCGTTCGTGTCGTCGATCGTCACGACGGCGACGCGGTCCTCGCGCACCGTGAACGTGACGATGGAGCCCGAAGCCTCCGAGGTTCTCGTGCCTTCCGTCGTGCTCATTCGCCCACCTCCAACACGAGTGCCGCACCCAGACCACCGGCCGCACACGCGGTCGCGAGGCCGAACTTTCCACCCCTTCGCTTGAGCTCGCGCAGCACGGTGATCACCATGCGCGCACCCGTGGCAGCGAAAGGATGACCGAGGGCGAGCGAGCCTCCGTGCACGTTGAAACGCGAGTCGTCGATCTCGCCGATGGCCGCGCTCCGTCCGAGCTTCTCCTCGGCAAATCGCCGCGATCCGAACGCTTGCACATTGCACAAGATCTGGGACGCGAACGCTTCGTGCATGTCCACGAGGTCGATGTCTTTCAGCGTGAGCCCTGCGCGATCGAGCGCGAGCGGCGAGGCGTAGCTCGGTCCCATGAGCATCCATCCGGCCGGATCGAGCGCGGCGTACGCCCAGGAGCGCAAGTAGCCGAGCGGCGTGTAGCCGAGGGCCTTGGCCTTGGACTCGCTCATCACGAGCAGGGCGCTCGCGCCGTCGGTCAACGCGGACGAGTTGCCGGCCGTGACCGTGCCGAACTTCCGGTCGAACGCGGGCTTGAGCTTCTCGTACGAAGCGATCTCGCTGTCGTGCCGAACGAGGTTGTCTTCGGAAATGGGCTTGTCGAACGACGGCCCCGGGACGACGTGCATCACTTCGTCCGCGAAGAGCCCGGACTTCCACGCGGCCGAGGCCCGCGAGTGGCTGCGATGCGCGAACGCGTCTTGGGCCGCGCGCGAAATGCCGCCTTCGCGCGCCATTTTTTCCGCGCTCTCGCCCATGCTGAGACCGGTCGTGGGCTCTTTGATGGCAGGCGCCACGGGAATGAGGTCACGCGGAGAGAGCTTTGAGAAGATGCGAAGCTTGTCGGCCAGGGTCTTGGCTTTGCTCGCGTCGACGAGCGCGCCGGCGAGCTTTCGGGACACCGTGATGGGCACGTCGGTCGAGCTGTCCGCGCCGCCGCAAATGGCGGCCGTCGCTTGGCCCGCGAGTATGGCCTCGGCCGAGCTCGTGAGCGCTTGGAAGCTCGTCGCGCACGCGCGGCTCACGCTGAACGCCTCGATGTTCTTCGGGAGACCGGTGCCAAGCACGACCTCGCGCGCGATGTTCGGCGCGGAAACGCTGGGGACCACCTGGCCGTAGACGCAGAGATCGATCTCACGAGGATCGATCTCGCTCCTCAGTACGAGCTCACGCACGACGAGGCGCGCGAGATCTTGTGCGGACAGATCGCGGTACGCCGAGGCCTGCTTGGCGAAGGGAGTGCGCAGGCCCGACACGATCGCGAGACGCTCGCGATGGACGACCCGAACGGCGGGCGCTCGGTTGCTCGACGGTGGGCTCGAGGCAGGCGTTCGCTGGGCCTGGGGGGGCTCGCTCGCCGCTTGCGCTGGGCTCGCCGGGCTCGTGGTCGCGAGGATCGAGGCTCCGGGAGGAGCCGAGGGCACCCCACGGGAGGCTTCGGGCTTCCTCGCGGATTGGCCGTTCATCCCGTGCGTAGCCCCGTTCTTTTGCGGTTTCTTCGCCATAGAGAGTCTCCGTTCGCGTCGTCCCCCCGCCCCGGATCTCCCGTCGGAGGTGAATGACGATTCAGTCACCATTGACACACTGGCGCGTCGCGTCAAGTCGCACGCCTAGATGCTCGAAATCACGTTGGTTTTTTCGAGGGAAAAGCGGCGCGAGCATGGGGGCCGAAAGTATGGTAGGGGGCGATAGAGGCGCGAACGAACCCGCGACCCCCTGAGGCCCAAACCGGACCTCTGGCACGCCCCAGAAGGTGCACGATGCCCACGCTCCCGGAAGTACTCACGGACGAATCCAAGAAGAGCCAAGTGCTCAAGGACTGCTGCGAGCTCATCGACGCAGAAGTCAAAGACAAGGGCGGCATCTCGGGGCTCGCGATCAAGGCGGGCTTCGGCGCCGTCAAAGGCATCAAGCCCGGCTTCGTCGAAGGCGCCGTGGAAGACATGCTCCCCGAGTTCGCCCGGGTCCTCGACCCCCTCTACCAAGACGCCAAGAGCCAGAACAAGCCGGTCTCGGACTTCTTCGCGGCGAACGCGGGTCGCGTCGCGGACGCCCTTCTCCAAATCACGGACGCGAAAGCCCAGCGCGCGAAGAACACCATCGCCAAGGGCGCCTACGAGAAGCTCCGAAGCTCGGCCAAGAAGAACGTCGAAGCTGCGGCGCCCCGCCTCGGCAAGATGATCGAAAAGTACTCACCGGCCTGAGCGCCACCACGAACGAGCTGGTCGCTTCGGGTGCCACGCTTCAAGCGGCGCGCGCACGCAGAGGTTGACGAGGGGAGCCAAGGCCCGGAAGCTGTCCGGGTGGCTCCCCTCGAGCTTTTTTTTCGTGCCTTGGTGGGGAGCGTGCTCGTGACGCTCGTGACCGCTTGCGCCGGGTGCACGCCCGCCCGCCTCGCGCCGCCTCCGCCACCCTACGTGCCAGTGGCCAAAGCGGACGCCGAAGGGCCGAGCGCCCCGATTCGCTACTCGGTCTCCTTCGAGCCAGTCGGGCAGATGCTCGCGGTCGAAGCGGTTTTTCCGAAGGGAACTCCGGCTTCGTTTGCCGTCGAGAATGGCTCGGAGGCGTGGCTCGAGGACCTGCGAGTGGCGCCCCTCGATGCGCGGAGCGAGGCGTTCGTGCCCCTCGGACTCGCGGCCGACGGAATGGTGCATGCTGCATGCGCTGCAGGATGCACGCTTCGGTATCGCTATGCGCTCGGCGCGTCCGGTCGTCGACGCAAAGACATCGACTGCGCCCGCACCGACGGCCCCTACGTCGAGGCGCCCCCTTCCACGTGGCTTCTCGCCCCGGTCGGCGGAAACCCGGAAACGCAGCTCTCGTTCGACGTGCATGTCCCCGAGGGCACGGTGTTCGTATCGGGCCTCGGCGCCGACGCGGATGGCTCGCGTCGTACGAGCGTGGGCGCGTTGCGGCGTTCGCCCTATTCGGCCTTCGGTCCGTTCGAGGTGATCTCGGTGGTCGAGCGCGACGTGACGCTGTCCATCGCGCTGCCTCGGCAAGGACGCACCATCGAAGCTTCGCGCGTCGTGACCTGGGCCAAAAAGAGCGCCGCCGCCGTTCGCGCCGCTCTCGGCGTCTTCCCGGCGAAACACGCAGCGCTGCTCGTTTCGGTGAACTCGGGCGACGACGTGGACGTCGGGTTTTCGCTCGCGGGCTCTTCGATCATCCTTCGCGTCGGGGAGCACACGAGCGAAGCCACGTTCGCCAAAGATTGGGTCCTCACCCACGAGATGCTCCACTTCGCGTGCCCTTCGCAGCCCGTCTCGCGCGACTGGGCGGAAGAGGGGCTCGCCACGTACGTCGAGCCCTTCGCGCGCGTCCGAGCGGGTCTCGTTTCGCGTGAAGAGGCTTGGAAAGGCCTCGTGCGAGGCTTTCCATATGGGCAGCCCGACTCCGACGATCGTGGGCTCGATCTCACGCGCACGTGGGGACGAGTGTATTGGGGCGGCGCGCTCTTCTATTTCGAGGCCGACTACGCCATTCGCACTCGCACCTCGGGAAAGAAGACTCTCTTCGACGCGCTCGGCGCCATCGTAGCCGCCGGCGGTACGAACCCTTCGGCCTGGTCCCTCGAGAAGGCCTTCGCCATCGGGGACGCGGCGACCGGGGTTCCCGTGCTTGGCGAGATGCTGGCCCGCTACGGAGCGACCCCCGAGCCGTTCGCCTACGAGGCGCATCTCACGGAGCTCGGGGTGAGGTCCGGAAAGTCTTCGGTGGAGCTCGATGGGTCCGCTCCGCGCGCCGATCTGACCCGCGCGTGGTGAGAACGCTCGCTCGGGCAGGGGAAGTTTCGGAAAAGACACGGGTTTCGGCCATCTTGTGGTCGACGCCGAATTTTTCGTAAAGCCGTCCCACTCGTCGCACTCACCGTACGAAGGGCCGCGACGGCCTCTGCGGAGAGCCGACGATGCGCGCTGCGACCTTTCTCGAGAGGCACGAAGATCAGAGGGCCATGCGTCTCGACCTGGCCCTCGAAGGCCAGCACGTGGCCTACGCCCTGATGACCGGCGAACGCGCGACCTCGGCCGTCCGCGTGACCGAGCACCCGTCATGTGAAGCCGCGAACGTGGCCTACCGGGAGCTCGTTCTCCGGGCGCTGTCGGACGGATTCGATCTCGTGCGAGCGCGCCCTACTCCGTAGGCCCACGCCCACGCGTCAAGGCCCCGCGTCAGCGGCCCCCGAACGGCTTGGGCGGCAGTGTTCCTAGATAGGCAAATAGAGCTTTCTCTTCCGTCTCGTCCATCGTGCCATAACTGTCGATGGGCATGAACGCGTTCAGGGTCTGCCCGTTCTTGCGAACACCCTTCTTCATCAGGTGGTCGAAGTCCTCGTAGGTCCAGCCCAAAAGGCCGGACGCGTGGGGAGTCAAGTTGAGAGGCGTGGGCAGCTCTTTCGGGGCGCCGGGAATCGGACCTCCCGCGAAGCCTTTTCCGTGGCATCCCGTGCACCCCCGCGCCAAAAACGCGCCATAGGCCGCGGTGGGCTCGGGCGTTCCCGCGAGAGTGGGCGGCACCGTGGCCATTCGTCGGGCAATGTCGATCGCGAAACCGTCGTTCCGGTCGAGCACTTTGCCTAGGACACCAGGGGCGACGACGCCGTTCGCGTGCTCCACCGGCGCGATCGTGCGGAGGTAGCTCACGAGCGCGCGAACGTCCGCGTCGTTCATCCACGCGAAGTCCTCGACCGGCATGAAACGCACCGAACGACCGTCTTTTTTCACGCCGAAGCGCACCAGCCGACCGAGCTCCCCGTCTGTGTACGCCGGAAGGAGGGTCGTGAGGTTCGGGCCCGTGAACGTCCCGACAGGACCCATGGCGAGTGGCCGACCCCCGCCATAGTCGCTGCCGTGGCAGTCTCGCGACGTGCACCCGCCGAGCCCACGCGCGAGATGCTCCCCACGCGCCAAGACCTTCGGCTCGGTGCTGCGTTCGATCGAAAGGGGCGGCAGATCGTAGGTTTTTTCCATGCTCGCGTCGAACGCGCGCACCTTGAGCCCCACGTAGGTGGCCGCACCGAGCAAGGCGAGTCCGACGATGGCGCCGACGCCTTTGAGCGCTTTTTTCGCACCTGGTTTCATTTTGGCAGATTACCCGGACTGCGAATCCTTGAAATGGAATCCGAGAGGCCAGCTCGCCCTCTTTGGATTGGCGTCGTTCGCGGAGGCGCCTCGGTTTTCAGGCGTTACCGGCCGCATGTTGCCGCGTGTCGCGTGCGCCACCTTTGCGTGTTCGTGTACGTTCGTGAAAATGGCACTCTCTCGGCGAAACTTGCTCGTTGGCGTGGGCCTGACGGTCGTGGCCTGTCGTTCCAAGCCACCGCCGACCTGCAGCGAGGAGACGGGTCTCACGGCGGCCGAACGGGAGGTTCGTCGGTCGCTCGCGTACATCGACCGCGCTCCCGAGCCCTCGCGCGCCTGCCTCGGCTGCTCGCAATACGTCGTGCCGAAGGACTCCGACGGGTGCGGCGGATGCCGGCTCATGAAAGGGGGGGTGTCCCCCGCCGGAACCTGCAAGGTGTTCGCCCCAAGAGGGTAGGCCCTTCTCGAAATCGCCAAGGAAATCGCATCGGTTTCAACCTCGCCGGCGCTCTCGCTCGTTCCCCGAGTACACTCGCTCGGCTTGGTCAACACGAGGGCATCCAGGATCGTTCGGTACGTGGGGTTTGCCGCGCTCGCAGTGGTGGGCGCATGCTCCATCGTCGTGGGCGACGCGCGTGCCGACGAGCCTTCCGCCCCCGCGAAGAAGCGCACCTCGACGCTCGGGTGGGACCGCCTCCCTGGCGCGGATTCCTGCGTCGCGACCCAGCCGCTCGCGCGTGCCGTGGAAACGCGCCTCGGTCGAAAGGTCTTCGTTTCTCCTGCGGAAGCGGACGTCTCGGTCGAAGGGCGTGTCGTGAAGAAGGGCACGGGATTTTCAGCGACCCTCGTGCTGCGCGACGCCGAAGGGAAGATGCTCGGCACGCGCTCGCTCGAGAAGCCCGATCCGAGCTGCGCGGCGCTCACCGAGGCGCTGGTCCTCGTCATTGCGGTGATGATCGATCCCGACGCGGCCCTTGCTCCGCCCCCCGTGGCGTCGAGCGCCGCACCGCCGCCACCACCACCACCGCCACCCGAGACCCGTATCGAAAAGGTCTATGTGCCGGTGCCCGTACCGGTCCCCGTTCCAGAGAAACCCACTCGGCCGGCGTTGATGATCGATGGCGCGATTTCCGGTCGTCTCGCGGTTGGCGTGGTGCCCGATCCGGGCGTCGGAGTGTCTCTCGTCGGTGTGCTCGTTCCACGAGGGTTCATTGGCATCATGGGTCGTGCGACGTTCGTATTGCCAAGGTCGACGCCCGTGCTCGGAGCGGAAGTGTCGTTTTCGCACGGCACGCTCGCGAGTGGCCTATGTCCGCTCGCCCACACGTTCGGTCGGGTGTTCCTGAGCGCGTGCGCCGAAGGTGAGATTGGGCTCCTGCTCGCGCGACCGTCCGGGCTACCGCGCGCGGTGAACGAAGCGCGGATCACACTCGCCGGTGGTGGAAGCTTCGGCGCCTCGCTCTTGGTGGCGGGTCCAGTCACGGTTCGCCTTGGAGCTTCGGCGCTGCTCCCGTTCGTCCGAGAGTCGTTCGAGGCCACGCTCGCCGATGGCACAAAAACCGAGGTATTCCGGCAGCTTCCGGTGACTTTGGCGGGCGACCTCGGTCTCGGGCTCCGGTTTCCGTGACTCGTGCGCCTCGCGGCCGGATCTAGCGAAGCATCGGGAGGGCCACGCTCCGGGCGTGACCGTCGTGGGTTTCCACGAACTCGACGTAGGCGGCCTCCTCCACGGACGCCTCGGTCGACAAATGGCCTTCGTGCCCTGGAATCGAGCTCGGATCGGCTTCGCCACGCGGTGCCCGGAAGAAGACTTTGAAGGTCGGACGGTGCTTGAGAAACACGTGCCGATCGCCCCATTCGCGGTCCTCGTAGAACCCGACCGAGAGCCACGTCGCGAGGGTCATGCTCACTCCGAATAGGGCGATGGCGAGCGTCCGTTTCGTGTGGCCCGACATGGCCCGACAGAGGGTACGTCCCATGGAGGGCGGGGGCCATCTGCGCGAACGAAAGCCCGTCAGGGGGCGCCCGCGGCCCTTCGCACGGCGGTGATTCCCGGGCCACTCACTGGGCCTTCGACGCGCGCGAGGACGTGGCCTGCGGCGTCGTGGACCTGCACCACGACCTCTCTGCCTTCGGGGAAACCGAGGATGGGCCTGTAAACCTTGCCACTAAAGTCGAGCAAGATGGGAAGCCTGGGCGACACCGTCCGCAGGTTCGAGCGGATGGACGAATGAGGAACGAAGAAGGGAAGGTCGTCGAGGTCGGCGATGCCGTAGAGCGCAAGTCCTTCACCAAGGCGCGCAAACCACTCGCCGATGCGGTCTCCCGAGCTGCGTTTGTCGCCGCCCACGAAGACCACGGGCACCTTTGCAAAGACGCTGGCCTGTGTGTGTTTCCGCTCGAATTGGTCTTCGAGCTCGAAGGCTCCGACTTTGGCTCCCGCAGCACGGGAGAGCCCCGAGGCGTATGCGAGCCCGCCTACGCCCAAAGAGAGAAGCTCACGGCGGGAGGTCCGGCTCGTCATGCCCGTGCCGCTGCACGAAATGGGCCGAACGAGCTACGGGTGATACCGCGTCACCACTCCGAGAACGGCTTTGACCCGCTTCGTGCAAGTGGCCACTCCGACCGCGACGTCGACCATCTCGCTGCCTTCGACCTGCTCGTTCGCGTCGATCGTGCACGCGACGTAGAAGGGGGTGCGGAACGGGCCCGTGGTCTCCGGCGCGGGGCCGGATGCGACCAGCGTGAGCTTTCCCTTTTGTTGGATCATCGAGGCCTGCGTCTTCACGTCTTTGCCGCCGTCCACGAAATGGATATCCACGTTCTTGCGATTCGATACGGGACCGCGCTCGGGATGGGCCGTGAGGAGGGCATCGAACGCCGCTTCGTGGCCTTGCCCACAGGTCCGAAACTCCACGATGCGCTTTTGAGTGGCGTCGCTGCAGTTCCACGAGCTCACCCCCTGTGACTCGTCGAACGAGCATCCGTCGAAGTACGGCTTCTCGTCGAACGTGAAGCTTCCGACGCCACCGCCTCCGAAAATGGCGGACCCACATCCTCCGAGCAAGAGGGCGGAGAGGGCAAGACCGACGAACGAAACGAAGCGGGCCACGGGCATCGGCCATCGTCGCCGAATCCCCTCAGGATCGGATCGCGAATATTCTTCGGCGAAAACCCAAGGGGTTCCCATGGTTTACGGAGTGCACGGCACAAGGGGTGGGCCAATCGACGTGGCTCCGCTGATAATCCGGCCCGGGTGCCTCCACGCACGAGGACGAGCCCCACTCGTGGCACGCCCACGCGTCCTCGCGAGACCTCCCTCCCACCATGCAAGCCGCCACACCTCTCCACGATCCGCCGAGGCCTTCGCTCGACGTGGCGACGGTGTTCCGCGAGAATCTGCCGTTCGTGTTTCGCGCGCTTCGAAGGCTCGGTGTGGCCGAGGCGGACGTGGACGACGTTTGCCAAGAGGTGTTCGTCGTCGTCATGCGCAAGCTCGGCGAGTTCGAGGGGCGCTCGCTGCTTCGGACGTGGATCTACGGCATCTGCGTGCGCACGGCCTCCGACTACCGAAAGAGAGCGCCGCGACGGCGAGAGATTCTGACCGACGAGCCCCCCGAGGGCGAGACCCGTGACGGGCCGCTCGAGCAAGCGACCTTGTCGCAGGCGAGGGACATTTTGGACCGAATCCTTGCCCGTCTCGACGACGACAAACGCGCCGTATTCGTGCTTTACGAGATCGAAGAGCTTCCCATGAACGAGGTCGCACTGGCCCTCGAGTGCCCACTCCAGACAGCGTATTCACGGTTGCATGCTGCACGCAAACGCGTGGAAGAGCTCGCCCGCGAGCTCGAAGAAGGAGGGCGCGCATCATGAGCGACGATCCCGTCCGCCTCCACGAGGGCGGCTCCCCATTCCTGAA
>JAYUKI010000835.1:0-3339 GCA_043764595.1 Myxococcales bacterium
TCGTACCTGGCTCACAAGGGAGAGAGCTCGAATGGGTCTTCGTTTTTGGAATGGCGTAGTTCTCTCGGCGCTCGGTGTTCTCTGGCTCGCGTCGGGGACGCAGCGCGAGAAGCCCGTTCTCGGTCTCCACGGAGCCGAGGTCAGCGCGCTCGAGACCGACCTCGCCGCTGCCCCGAACGACCCCACCAAGGTTCAAGCCCTTGGGCAGAAGTACATCGACGCCAAGACCCCCGGTCTCGCCGTCAGCCTCATCGAATCGCAGCCCCTTGTCGTGAAGACCGAGCCGTCGGTCGAGCATCTCTACGCCCGCGCCCTTTTGGAGCAAGGCCGCTCCGCCGACGCTCTCGTCGCCGAGCAGAACGTCCTCGACCGCTGTGCGGCGGGCGACTCGCGTTGTTCCTCGTTTCTCGTGGCCTCGGCCACGCGCCGCGCCGACATCCTCCGCGAGCTCGGGAAGCTCGGGGTCGAAGACGCGCAGGCTTATCCGGAGAAGAGCCAGCTCGCGTACCACAACGCCACCCGCCAGGTCGGGCTCGTCGTCTCGCGCTGATTGCTCTCCGGAGAACGCCTGCGCGACGGTGCGCGGGTGAGGACGCGAACCCATCCTCCGCGAGGACGGCGTGCACGAACCTGTCTCGTCTGTTGACGGCGAATCCCTCAAACCCGAGCTGCGCCGGTCTACCGTGCCGCCGTCCGGTGCGCTCGCGTTCGCCCTTGGCCTCGCGGCCATGAGTGTCGGCACCGCGGGCTGCGCCACCCCGAAACCGAAGGACGTCGTGCGTCCCGCTGCGGATCACCGCGCGACGGTTCGTGTGGCTCCGCCGTTCGCGCTCGCCAACGCGGAAGACGCCATCGTGCGCATCGTCTTGCCGAACATGACCTGCACGGGCACCGCGGTGGACGAAGACCTCATTCTCACCGCGCATCACTGCGTGGTGAAGCGCGGACCGAAGGGCGAGTTTCTTTCGGAAAACGTCGATGCTTCGGCCGTTCGCGTCGAGCTCGGCGGGGACTACTTCGCCTGGGGCGACGTAAAGGCGAAGGCGATCGTGGCCCCGCCGTGTGGCGCAAAAGGTGGAGCTGGTGACGTCGCGGTCCTCGTGCTCGAGCGAAAGCTCGTCGGTCTTCGAACGTTGCAGCCCCGTCTCGATGCGCCGCCCCGGATCGGCGAAGAGGTCGATCCCATCGGCTTCGGTCGGTGCGCTACCTCGGGCGACGCCATCCATCGCAAGCTTCGCGAAGGCGGCGCAATTCGCTCCACGAACGGCGAGACGTTCTTCATGGAAGCCAGCGTATGTCCTGGGGATTCCGGCGGTCCGGTCATGACGCGCGGAAGCCACCAAGTGGTCGGAGTCGTGAGCCTCAGCGCCATGGACGGCGACGAGCGCACCAAAGCGCCTTCGATCATGGCCCGAATCGACGCCTACCGAAAAGTGTTCGCTCAGGCTCGTCAGATCGCCGACGGCGCCTCGCGCGCAGAGCTCCCGCCGCTCTCCTGCGAATAGGCGTCAGTCCGGCGAAGCGTCCTTCGGGCACGCGCCCGAACCCGCGGGCGAGTGCGCACTGATGTACGGGAACGCACGCTCGCGCCGCTCGACGCCGTCGCACCCACACACGATGTCTGGCGCGATTCCGCTATCGTTGCATCGAGCCCATGGGCGGCAATAGGCTTTCGGGTTCTCGCAGCCGTCCACGTACAGGCAATCAAGCTCCGCAGGACAAGGATTCGCCGCCGAGCATTCGCGGTTTGCCGCCGGTGACCGTGTCGAGACCGCGCACGTGTCGACGGGCGCAGCGTCCAACGCCGAGTCGGTGTCGGATGGCGAATCGGTGGCGGCATCGGACGTGGTGTTCGACTGCACGGTGCAGCCCGCTCCGATTGCCACGCCAGAAGCTACGAGGATCAAAACGAGTCCGAGCATTCGAGGACGAAGCAAAGTCATGCCCGATGATGGTGGACCGACCCGAGTGCACGCAACCGAGACGTGTCCAAGCGCGAAGCAACGCCATGCCCGATGGTGGACCGAGCAGGCGCCACGCCATGGAGTCTTGCTCACATTGGGGTCTTTGCTGGGGTGATCTTTCTCGCCAAACGGGTCCACGCTCCGCTCGTGCCCATGGTCCAGCGCTCGACGACGTTTGCTTCGTAGGGATCCACGCCTTCGTCCGGCCAGCCGGTTTCGACCACGAGCGAACCGTCGTCGGCCAACGCGAGCGCCGAGAGACGACCCTCACCTGGAAAGGAAATCTCGTGGAGGCCCGAGGCATCGATATGCGCGAGGTAGACGCCGTTTTGTCCGTGCAAGATGCTGATGGGGCAGCCAGGAAAGTCCGGACCGAACGTGCCGTTTTTCACGATCGAGGCGCCCACGAAAACGTCGTTTGGTCCGCGCACCAAGAGGTCGCTCGGGAAGAGCGCATACGCATCGGTGTGCACCTCGAAGACCTCGGCGTCGCGGCCCGGTGCAGCGTGGGCAATTCCGTAGCCGAACCGCGCCGACTCCTTCGAGCCTCGTGAATAGCCCTCGAAGTAGTAGACGTCGCCGCGCGAGGTGGTCGCATAGACGGCCGACCGCATGAAGTCACCGGTCGAATACGTGAAGTCGTACCCACGCTTCGTGAGCGCGGAAAAGTCCGGCATTCGGACCTGCCTGCCGCTCGGCGCGTCGAGAAGGAACACGAACGGATCCACCGTTTCGGCATCTTCGTTGCGCACCGTTCGCAGCGAGGTCCCTTCGAGGTACGCGAGGCTCGCTCCGCGTCCTCCCGCGTTGACCGTGCCGACCTCGCGTGGCTCGGTTTCGGCAAGCACGCCGACCTGGGGCTCCACCACGGAGGCTACGGGGGCGGGCACCTCTTCGAGCACTTCGGCTGCGCACGACATGAGCGGCGCCGCGAACAAGAGCGATACGACCGTAGCGACCAAGGAGACCTTCGACATGGTGAATCCCTCTTTTCACCTTTCGAGCCAACTCCACGCCATGCGGTCCAGCACGAAAGAGAGCCGAAATGTGCAGCAAGAGCGCACGAACGGCCCAACGGCGTGGCAAGGCAGCCACACGCGCGTGGTACGGTGGACCTCATGGCCGAGGCGAGCGTCACCACGAACGGCAAGTCGACTTCTACGGGTTTCTACTCGACGCTCCGGGCGAAGCGGGCGCGCGGCGTGGATGGCACCGGCATCGCCTACGAAGTGGTGGGCGAGGGACCGAAGACCGTGATGATCGCGAACGGTCTAGGGGGAAGGCTCTATGCCTGGTCCGCCGTGCTCGATGCACTCTACAAGGAGTACCGTTTCGTCACCTGGGACTACCGCGGTCTCTTCGATTCGGACTCGCC
>JAYUKI010000836.1:0-3336 GCA_043764595.1 Myxococcales bacterium
CTGGCGCCACCCGTGACGAGGACCCGGCTCATGAGTTTCTCCACGAAAGACGCGCGAGAATCGAGTTCGACATGGGCTCGAGCATAGCAGCCCGTGGAAAAACTCCCGTCGTCCGAGCGCCGCCACATCCACAAGCGCGTCGTTCCGATCCTCCGGCGCCTGCTCACCTAGGCGGCGCAACAGAGGCGCTCCTCGGCCCGCGCCTCGCCCTTGCGGCGCGGACGACGCACGGACTCGGTCCGTCTTTCAACAGGCTGCTCGGCCTGGATTGCGCCTATCCGGCGGAGATCCGCAGGGATTTCTTCGCGAATCCGAGGGTCGATTCGGAGACTTCGCGCGTAGAGCTCGACGGCCACCGAAGCTGCGCCATGGTGGGAGAAACGCCCGTGAAAGCGATCCAGGCCAAAAGTCTCAAATGAACGAAACGCGCCGTGAGCTTTTCAGCGGCGCGTTTCGGGGTGTCTTCGGAGACGTCGGAGGCGTGGATGGGATTCGAACCCACGTATGATGGTTTTGCAAACCATTGCCTAACCACTTGGCTACCACGCCCCAATCGGGCTTCGCTCGACTCAAGAGGCTTTAGCCGACCGAGACGGGCGAGGTCAACGCCTTCTCTCCAGAAGACCGTTCGGGGCTTGGGGCTGGCGGCGGAAGTCGGGTATCGTCGGCACCATGGCGCACCTTCGTCCCCTCGGTCTTTTTCTCTTTTTGGCGGCGTTCACACTCTTCGTGGGCGGCTGCGGGACTCCGTGGAAGGTGGTGAGCCAGGCTTCACCGAACCCGATGCAGACGAGCTCGAAGTTCACCGTTCAGAAGCTCACGTTCGAGAACCTCCAGGTCGGCGAGAAGAGCGACAAGCAGTACGCCGGCGAAAAAGAGGACAAAACGGCCAACGCTTGGGAGGGCGACAAGGTCGAGATGACGCAAGCCTTCGCCCACGGCTTCACCGACGCGCAAGAGCCCTTGCAGGCCGGCGACGGCGGCGACTTCGTGATCCAGGTGAACTGCGCGTTCGTCGAGCCGGGCTATTACGCCTACGTCGCCAGCGCGCCCGCCGAGATCCACGTTCGTGCGAAGATCATGGACAAGAGCGGCAAGCTCGTCGACGAGATCGACATCAAGACGGCGTCGAGCGCCATGGCCAAACGAACGCGTCTCCGCGACGCAGCCGAGCACGCCGGCGTGGCGCTCGCGAAGTACCTCAAGAAGCGCCTCGGGCTGTGAGCGCGGAGGGCGACGCCGACGACGGCGCGCCGCAGGGAACCGAGGAGGCCGAAGGCGGGGGTCTCGATGGGGACCGCGCAGCACTTCGCGCCGAAGTACGCGAGCTCTCTCTTTTGACACGCGTGTTGGTGGAGATCCTTGGCGAAAAGGGACTGCTCGACGTGGACGACGTGCGAGCGAGGCTGGCGAACGCCCGACGAAAGGGCGGGCCGAGCTCGGGAGAGGGGCCGTACCGAGCGCCGGCCTCTCGCGCCGAGCCACCGCCGCCCGGCACCATCGCGTGCGCACGGTGCGGAACGTTCGTGGCCGAGCGCAAGGTGTTCATGAACGCGAACGGGCGCTTCTGCCGCGATTGTTTCGAGCCCGGATGACGCCGGCCAAGAGCGAGAGGACGCGGGCTCGGATTGCCAAGGCGCTCGTGCTCGCCGCGAGCTTCGCGTTCCGACTCCCCGAGCTCGTGCACGCTCGAGAGGTCAACTCGGACTCGGCCATCGTCGGGCTCCAAGCCATGCACCTCGGACGCGGAGAGCTCTCCGCGTTCCTTTGGGGGAGCGGCTACCAAAGCGCCCTCGATGGGTACTGGGCGGTTCCCTTTTTTGCCTTGCTCGGTCCGACTCCGTTCGCTCTCGTGCTCTCGGCGCTCGTGCTCCACGTCATCGCGACGATGGCTGTTTTTTCGATGGGCGAACGTCACGCGAGGCTCGCACGGCTGCCTTCGCCGGCGCTCGCGGGTGCCCTGCTCGCCATGCCACTCGTCCTCACGACCGCGGCCATCCACACGTATGCGCTCTATCCGCCTCGCCAGGCTTCGATCACGCTGGCCATGCTGGCACTCGTCGTCGTCGACCGAGCCTCGGGCTCACGAAAGCGCCTCGTGTGGCTCGGGCTCGGCGGCTTCCTCTCGACGTTCGCGTGCGCAGCCGATCCGTACGCCCTCGTGTTTGCGCCTCTCGCCGCGCTATCCGCCTTCGTTTCGGCCTTCGAGGGGCCTTGCGGCCGGCGGTCCGTACGCTTTCGGATCCTCTCGAGGACCGAGCCTGGCGCCAAGGCCGACACCTTCGGGAAGAGCCTCTTGGAGCTCGGAAAGCCGGTTTTTCTGCGGCTCGCGGCGAGTACGGCTGGAGGCCTGGTCGGGCTCTTGCCGCTCTTCCTTTTGTGGCGCTCCCAAGGTGCCAAGCTCGGTGTGACGAAACTCGACGCTTCGCGCATCGAGCACAATACGAAGCTCCTCCTGGAGACGTGCGGTCCGTGGGCGTTCGGTTCGACGAGCTACTCCGCGAGCATCGAGCACCCCATGAGCTACGCGCCCTGGGACATGCCGCGCGCCTATGCCCTGTTCGCAAAAGGTGCAGTATGCATTTTTTTGGCGCTCTTCCCGACGGCGCTGCTTCTCTCGCTCGCGGGGCGCCACCTCGCCTTCGCGACGCGCCGTGCGGGGCTGACCGGGGCCATCGCACTGCCGCTCACGATTTACGGTTTTTTGACCAGCGTGATGGTCATGGACCATTTTTCGATGCGCTACCTGGCGAGCATCCCGCTCCTCTTGCCGTTCGCCCTAGCGCCTCTCGTCGCGACGTTCGGCACTCGGAAGCTCGCCGTGCTCGTGGCTCTACCGCTCGTGGCCGCAGGAGTGTCGGGGTGGGTTTCGTTCGGACCGGACGTGAATGGGCCGTTCGTCGCCAAGCGAGCGCCCGGCCCCACCGACGAAGAGCGCGTGCAAACCTTCCTTGCCGAGAAGGGCGTAACGTACGCGATGGCCGACTATTGGACGGCGTACCGCGTGTCGTTCGTCACCCAGGAGCGCCTCATCGTCGTCCCGACCCACGAAAAACAGGACCGCTACGCTCCACACCGCAAGGCCTTCCTGGAGCGCCGCAAGGTGGCCTATCTGATCGATCCACTCCGCACTGGGGAGTCTCCGGACGGCGTCGCCACCGAGCTCGAGAAGGGCACGTTGATGGGCGCGGGCGTAGGGGTGGAGCGCGCGTCCGTCGGGCGTTTTTCGGTCTTCGTAGTGGAGCGCTGAGCCGAACGGCCCGAGCTCAGAAGAACAGCGAAAAGAGCTTCATGGCGAGGAAGGCCATGAGCGCGCTGAGCGGCAGCGTGAGAACC
>JAYUKI010000837.1:0-11628 GCA_043764595.1 Myxococcales bacterium
CGACTCGAATGGCGACCGACGATTCGTCGGGCCGAGCGCAGGCGCCAGCGAAGCGAGGAGTACCTTAATTCGGGTCGCGTTCGGCCCGATGATTGTGCACGTCTGGGAGGGGCGAACCTCAGACTAGACTTGGAAACTGTGACCGCAGCCGCAGCTTGCTTTTTCTTGGGGATTCAAGAACTTGAAGCCCTGTTGAACGAGCTTGTGCTCCCACTCGAGGGTGGTGCCGTTCAAGTAGACCAGGCTCTTCGGGTCGACGACTACACGGACGGGGGTGCCGTCCTCGGCCACGTAGTCGTAGACGTGATCTCGGGTACGCGGTGGCCCGTCGTGGAACTCGATCACGTAGGAAAATCCCGAGCAGCCGCCCCCACGAATGCCGACGCGCAAGGCGGTGTCCGGCACGTTGCGCTTTTGGATCTGTTTCTTGATGGCCTCGACCGCACGCGGCGAAACCGAAATGCTCGGCGTCTTGGCGCTCGGCGTCGCGCTCGGGCGAGCGTCTTCGGGTTTCGGTGCGGACAAGTTCTCTTGGACGGCGTTCATGGGATCCTCGGCCTCAGGCCTTCTCGGCCTGCTTCTTCCGGTAGTCGGCGATGGCGCTCTTGATGGCGTCTTCGGCGAGCACCGAGCAGTGAATCTTCACCGGAGGAAGGTCGAGCTCCTCCACGATGTCGGAGTTCTTGATGGCCTCGGCTTGGTCGAGCGTCTTGCCGCGGAGCCACTCGGTCGCGAGCGACGACGACGCGATGGCCGAGCCGCAGCCGAACGTCTTGAACTTGGCGTCTTCGATGACGCCTCCCTGGCCCACCTTGATTTGAAGGCGCATGACGTCGCCGCAGGCGGGTGCACCGACGAGGCCCGTGCCCACGCTCGGATCGTTCTTGTCGAGGGTGCCGACGTTTTGCGGGTTCTCGGTGTGCTGGATGACTTTTTCGCTGTACGCCATGGTCTTTGCCTTGAGTCTTTCGGTTCGCGGTTCGCGTCGGTTCGCGTCCATCGGTACGATGGCGCGGGGCGGGCCTCAGTGGTGGGCCCAGGTGACCTTGGTCAAGTCGATGCCTTCTTTGTGCATCTCGTAGAGGGGCGACATGTCGCGCAGGTGTCGGACCTTGCGGATGACGAGCTCTGCGACGTAGTCGACCTCGGCCTCGGTGGTGTGCCGGCCAAGACCGAAGCGGATGCTGGAGTGGGCGAGCTCGTCGCCGACACCGAGAGCCCGGAGCACGTAGCTCGGCTCGAGGCTCGCAGAAGTACACGCCGAGCCGGAGCTCACGGCCACGTCCTTGATGGCCATCATCATCGCTTCGCCTTCGACGAACGCGAACGAGAGATTCAAGTTGCCCGCGAGTCGGTGCTCGAGCGAGCCGTTCAAGTGGACCTCGTCGAGCTCGCTCGTGAGGCGTGCGCGGAGGCGCTCGCGCAGGCCGAGGATGCGCTTGGCTTCTTCTACGCCTTCCAAGCGCATGATTTCAGCAGCTTTTCCGAATCCGACGATGCCGGTGACGTTCAGCGTTCCGGAGCGCATTCCACGCTCGTGGCCGCCACCGTCCATCTGGGCGGCGATGCGCACGCGGGGCTTCTGGCGACGCACGTAGAGGGCTCCGACGCCCTTCGGTCCGTACATTTTGTGTGCGGTCATCGACGCCAGGTCGACGTTCATCTCCTGGACGTCGAACGGGGTCTTGCCGATGCCTTGCACGGCGTCCGTGTGGAGCAAGATACCACGCGCCCTCGTGAGCTTTCCGATCTCGGCGAGGGGTTGGACCGTGCCGATTTCGTTGTTCGCGAGCATGACCGAGACCAAGATGGTCTTCTCGGTGAGGGCCTTCTCGAGGGCCTCGACCGAGACGCGGCCGTCGCGCTCGATCGGAAGGTACGTGACCTCGAACCCTTCGCTCTCGAGGCGCTTGCAGGTGTCGAGCACGGCCTTGTGCTCGAAGACCGTGGTCACGATGTGGTTGCCTTTTTCTTTGTAGAACTCGGCGACGCCTTTGAGGGCGAGGTTGTTGCTTTCGGTCGCGCCCGACGTGAAGACAATCTCCTTCTCGCTTTGGGCTCCGATGAGCTTCGCGACGCGCTCGCGGGCGACGTCCACGGCTTCTTCCGCCACCCAACCAAACGAGTGGTTGCGACTCGCCGCGTTGCCGAATTTTTCGGTGAAATACGGGAGCATCTCGTCGACCACGCGCCGATCGCACGGAGTGGTGGAGTGGTAGTCCATGAAGATGGGGAATGTGAGCGAGCTCATGGGGATCTCTCGGGTGCGGCGTGGCCGCGAACTGTGGTCGTGCGGGACGCGGAATGCGTCGCCGTGGGCTGTGATTCCGATGCCGCGGTGCTCGCGGTGGCGTCCGTGGACGAGGGAGTAGGCGAGGGAACGATGGCGGCGGCGCTGTAGCCCGACACGAGCTCGGGGACGGCCGTGCCCTCGGCGTGGTGCTCGCACGACGTGCACGAGGCGACGAGCCTCTCGGGGTCGCAAACGTCGCACGTGTCGAGGTAGTCGATGCTGCTTACGATTTCGCGCTCGAGGTCCTTCAGGCGGCGAATGTGGGCTTGGGTCTCGGCGAGCTTGTTGGCGTAGAGCTCGCGCATCTTGGCCATCGTGTGGGTGGCCGAGCGGGCGTCGTCCCAGTCCCGGACGAGGCTTTGGATGTCCGTCAGGCTGAAGCCCATGTCTTGCAGCTTGCCAATCCAGCGAATCCGAACGACGGCACTGGCGGCATAGAGACGGTAGCGGCCCTTCGAGCGGCCCTGAGGGGTGAGGAGGCCGAGCTCTTCGTAAAGGTGAATCGCTCGGACGGTCTTGCCGCATTCGCGTGCGAGATCGCCCACTTGCAACATGGCTCCGGCCCCGAAGCCCACGCCCGTGCTGCACGCGTCCAAGGGAGGCGGTTCAGGCAGCGCTTTGAGGAGGGGAAGGCGAACGTGCATGGTGGGAACCCCTACGTAAGGGTGAGGCTTAGTTGGTGTAGACCCAACCCTTCCATGCGTCAAGACCCTTACGTAAGGGGTAGTGTTGTGGATTCGGCCTCCAACCTGTCCTCATGGTATCGTGCACGGGTCGGACGGCCCCGGGTCGTCCGCCCATCCCGAAGACCCCGACCCGTCGGATCCGCTTGGTACCGCACGACGACGACGAAGCCACCGCCCAGTTCGACCTCGAGGCCCTGCGTCGCGAGGCACGGGAACGTGCGAGGACTTCGGACCGAGCGGGACTCACGGAGAGCGAAGTTCCGCCGATCGACTCGGAGGCCGAGCCTTCGCCCGATTCGATGACGCACGTGGCTATCGTGCGAAAGTCCGCCTTCGGCGACGAAGAGCACACGTCGAACGATATTGAAATCCCCTCGATGCTTCACACGTTGCGTGGCGAGCGCAATGCGATCGAGAGCGAGGCGGAGCCCTTTCCGTTGCAGGCCCCCCGGGCGCGGAGCGGCTCGGAGCAAGCGCCTCGGCCAGGCCCGCCGACCAACTACCGAAGCGCCGAGGTGGTCATCCAGGATGGTACCAAAGGAGGCTGGAACCCTTCGGATTTGCTCGAGGATTCGGTCGTGTCGAGCGCTCCCACCTTCGTTCGAGACGCCGTAGCGGCACGCGTGGGGAGCTTCGCTCGGATTCCGGAGATTGCGTTCGAGGTCGTTCACGCTCCATCGCCCACGAAGCTTCCGACCGACGATCCTTGGCACGACCAAGTGGAGTCCTCCGTGCCTCGCCCGCCGAGCGAGCCGCCCTCGAGCCTGGAAGAGCGGACGATCGTCCCGCGGGTGTACGTGTCGGACGCCGACGCGGAAGTACCGTCGTCGCACATGGACGATGCGACCATCGTTCCGCGGGGCGAGATGCGTGAGTCTCTTCACTCGATCGAGGTCGAGCACGAGGTGGACGCCGAGCCCAACACCATCGTGCCTCGGCTCATGCCACGTGATCGCAATGGCCGCCTTGCCTACGAGCCGACGGTCGCCGTGGAAGATCTGTCGTCCGAGCTGCTCGTGGAGAGCACGAGTGGCGAGGTCGAGTCGGTCGATCAGGACGATCTCGTTCTGAATACGGGCGATTTCGAGTCGTTCGATGCCGAGCGGCTCGGCACGTCGGGCGTGCTCGAGACCGCGCAGCGCCGCGCCTTCGACTCCCGTGATCTTCGCGTTCTCGACGGGTCGTTCGCTCCTTCGATTGCGATGAAAGGCGACGACCTCAGCTTCGCCGAGGATCTCGCGACCGACCCGTCGCGTTCTCTAGGCGACCTTAGAAGTGGGTTCCGCGAGGACCTCGCGACCGATCCGCAGCGGTCCCTCGCGAACCTCCGCGGCGAGGCTCCGAGTGCGGGGCCATGGGCGGACGACTCGCCCCAAGCGGACTTCGACGACCGTGACCCCGAGCCTGCTTCGCGCACGGAGGCTCCACCCCCCTACACTCCACGGCCAACGGTCGGATCCGCTTGGCCCGTGGTCGATCCGGAGCTCGCCTCGATCGACTCGCCGGAGGAACCCATCCAGGCCACCCGGGGGCGGCCCGAGATCACCGCTCCTCTCGTTTCGAACGCGTACCAGCCGAAGTCGTCGAGCCGCGCCGCCCCCGCTTGGCAGAGCGAGGCCGACAACGAAGAGCGTGCGCTCCACGACGCAGGTCGATGGGAGGACGTGTGCGAGCTCTTGCTTTCCCGGCTCGATCGCACGACGTCTCCCGTTCCTCGGTCCCGGTTGCTCTTGCGCTTGTCCGGCGTGCTCGAAGACCGCCTCTCGGACCACGCACAGGCGTTCGACGGGATTCTCGAAGCCTACGGATGTGCACCCGACGAGCCGCAAATCGTCGAGCGCCTCGAATCCCTCGCGACGCGTCTCGATCGTTTTCCGGCGCTGATCGACACGACGATGGAGCGTCTCGGAGCCGCCAAGCCGGCAGACCGAATCGCGCTCCTCGCGAACGCCATACGCTGGTACCAAGGACCCATTCGCAAGCCGGATGCGGCCGTCTTCTACGTGAGCGAGCTCGAGCGCGCCGATCCGTCGCACCCCGTGCTTCTCGTGAAGAAGGCCCACGATGCGCGCACGCGTGGCGACCACGGGGCGTACATCGAGATGCTCCAACGTGCCTTGGAACGCACAAGAATCGCTCGTGAACGGATCTCCCTCCACGTCGCAATCGGCGATGCCCAGCGCATCCCCGGCGAGGCCATTCGGCACTTCGAAGCGGCGATCGAGCTCGATCCGACGAACGTCGATGCGCTCCACGGGTTCGAACGGGCCGCCGTCCGGTTCGATCGCTTCGCCGAAGCGCAATGGGCGCTCGAGCAGCTTCTCGTGCACGCCAAGGGGCCGTCTCGAATCGATGCCCATTTGCGCCTCGCCGAGCTCCTCGAGAAGCGCTTCTTGAAGCGGGAGGACGCGGCCTCCGTGCTTCGAACGCTCTTGACGGTCGCACCGGACGTCGCCGTGGCTCGCATCTCGCTCGAGCGCTGCTATCTCGCACTCCGCGATTTCGGGCGACTCGTGGAGGCCGCTGCGGCCCGAGGCGAGCACGCTCGAACCCCGAAAGAGCAGGGCGAGGCGTTCGCGTTCGCGGCCGACATGGCCGAGTCCAAGCTCGGAGATCAGGCCTCCGCGGCCGAGAATTTGCGACGCGCCACGCTGGCCGATCCCACGAACGAAGGCTACCTCGGTCGCGCCGCAAAGCTCAGCGAGCGCATGCAGGACCTGCCGCTCGCGGCCGAATACCGAAGCCGTCTGGCGGACATCCTCACGGACCCGAAGAAACGTGCGCAGCAGTATTTGGCCATCGCTGCAACGCTCGGCGAGCCGATTGCGCAGCGTGGCTACTACGAGCGCGCCGCCAAGGCCGATCCTGGTTGTGCCGCGGCGTGGGAGGCGCTCGAGCGGATTGCGCGAGAGCTCGGCGATCCGCGAGGAATCGTGACGGCGCTGCGACGTCGCATCGACGCGACCGACTCGCAGCGTGTGAAAGCACAGCTGCTCGTCGAGCTCGGTGGGTGTCTCGCAGAGAGTGGCGACGACGGGGCCATGGCCGCCTACGACGCCGCGTTTCGCGCGGATCCCTCCAACGAACGTGCCGCGGCAGCCGTGCTTTCGTTGCTCGTGGACGAAGGGCGTTTCGCCGAAGCCATGCCCGCATGCGAGCTGCTCGTGACGGCCGCTTCCCGCGATCGCGACAGCGCACTTCTCTACGACAGACTCCGGACGTCTGCCAAAATTGCCATTGGTCTCGAGGACTTGGCCAAGGCTCTCGGCGCTTGTGTCGCGGCCATGGATGCGATGCCCCAAGAGGGACAGCCACTGGTCGATCTCGTCGAGATCATGACACGTGCCCCGGAAGGCGCGCCTTTGGGGGCCCGCGCGAACGTGGCCTTCGAACGTATCGTGGCCCGCGCGGAGGAGCTCGAGCCCGACGTGCTCGCAAAGCTCGGACGGCTGCTGGCATCGCGCGGCGAGCACGAACGCGCGATCGCGATCCTCACGCGGCTCCTCGAAGCGAGCGGCGAAGAGAACATGGACTCGACGGGGCATCGTCCTGTACCCGGCGACGGGCGTGCGCTTTTCGAGGTGCTCAGCGAGTCGCTCGTGGCGACGGGGGACCTCCGGCGGGCGGCCGACATGAAGCTTCGTCTGTCCCGGGTCGAGACCTCTCCCGACGCCCGCTTTGCGGCGCTCGTGTCGACGATCGAGCTCCTGTCGCACAAGCTCGGCGACCTCCCGGCCACGCGACCCGTGGTGGAAGAAGCGCTCGCCTTGCGGCCCGACGATCACTGGCTCCTGCATACGGCGATGTGGCTCTTCGGAGAGCTCGACGAGTGGAGCCGCCTGTCCGAGGTGCTCGCGCGTATCGTCGAAGTGCAAGAGACCCCCGAGCGGCGTGCGAAGAGTCTGTTCACGCTCGCGCAGGTCGTAGGGGACAAGCTCGGGGACAAGGCCCGTGCGGCAACGCTCTACGATCAAACGCTCGACGCCGACAAGAAGCGCCTCGACGCATTCGAAGCCCAGACCCGCATGCTCGACGAGGTCGGTGACTATCCAGCGCTCGAAAAGGCGTACCGAAAAATGATCGCCCGAGTCCGGGACGACGGCGACGAAGAGCTCGTTTTCACGCTCTTCAAGAACTTGGCGGCGGTCTACTCCGATCGCCTCGGCAACGTCGAGCTGGCTCAAAAAGCGCTCGAAGGAGCCAAACGCGCTCGTCCCGACGACACTTCGGTGAAGGGCGCGGCCGTCGAGCTTCTGGTCGCTCGAGACGAGCTCGACCTTGCCGTGGAGGTTCTTCGCAAAGACCTCGCGCGCGATCCCCACGATCGCAAGAGCTACGAGCTTCTCTACGGCGTGTTCTTGAGGCAGAGCAAGTTCGACCGAGCCCTCTCGACCGCGCAGGTTCTTGCCGATTTTCGCCCGTCCACCGAGGAAGAAGCTCGCTTTCTTTCCGACTATCCCCCGTTCGCCCTCGGGCAGGTTCCCGGAAGCCTCGTCGAAGAGGCGTGGGCTTCACACTTCCACCACCCCGATCTCGACCCAATGCTCACGAGCATCTTCGGCTGGATGACGCCTGCCGTGTGTCGGATGCGCGAGGCCTCGATGGCCCCGGACGAGCGAATGGCGACGTACGGCAAGCCGCTCACACGCCAGGCGACTCGGCTCGCGGATACGATTCACCAAATGTTCGCGGATGCGGCGGAGATCCTCACGTTCGGGGCCACGGAGGTTCTCGTCGGGCGTTCGCGCAACGTGCCCTTTGCGCCCGCGCTCGTTCCCTATGGCGCCATCCTCGTAAACCCCGACGTCCTGAGTGGCATCGAGGGAATCCTCCCGTACATCGTCGGCAAACGCCTCGCCGAGCTTCGCCCCGAGCTCGCCGCGCGCGGCTTTTTCCCGGCCGTGGCCGAGCTGACGAGCATGCTCGCCACTGCGGTGCGCGTGGGCCTCGGGGAGCGGGGAGCCGATGCTTCGGCACAAAAGCTCGACCGAGCGCTCGTGCAGGTCATGACCGAAGAAGAGCGAGCGGCGGTATCCCAAGCCGTACGGGTCGCACAGGCCGAAGGCGGGAAGCTCGATGTTCGAAGGTGGAGCCAGGCCGCCGACATCTCGAGCATGCGCGTCGGCCTCTTGCTCGCCCAAGACGTGCGTGTGGCCAAGAAGGCCGTGACGGCGGAGCCCCAGGCTCCGAGCGACCTCACACCGCGGGAGAAGCTTGGCGAGCTCTACCTCTTTGCGACGAGCGAGCTCTATGCCGATCTGCGGCAAGCGGTGGGCGTGAACCTCGCCGACGGTGGTCCCGCGTCGAGCGCCCTTCGCTAGGTTCGCTAGGTTCGCTAGGTTCGCTAGGACCGACCATCCAAGAAGGCGGCTCCTGACGAAGATCGTCCCCAAAAGGGATCCACCCGTAGCGGTGCCCATTCGCCCACCGAAGCTCTCGGTCCTTCGGCCTGAGCGCTGTCGGGAAAGCGAGGAATTCGCTCCGTGGGCCGTCACGAAGATGGCCCGCCCCATTTTCTGCGCGTAGGCTTCCAACATGGACAGCCCGCCTTCGCGGTCGGCCCCCTTCCGTCCGACGACGCTTGGACGGTACGAGATCGTGACCAAGATCGCCGGGGGCGGCATGGCCACGGTGTACCTTGGCCGCTCGTCCGAGCCAGGCGCACCGCCGGCCGTCGCGCTCAAGATCATCCGTCAGGATCTTCGCCGTGACCCCACGATTCTTCGCATGTTCGTCGACGAAGGCGAGCTCCTCGTTCGGCTCCTGCACCCCAACATCGTGCGCACGTACGAGGTGGACGTCGCCGACGAGCACGCGTTCATCGCGATGGAGCTTTTGCTCGGCACGACCCTGGCTTCGGTGTGGGACACCTGCGTGGCTCGCTCGCTGCGCATTCATCCGGAAATCGCGGCGTGGATCGCGGCGCGCGTCACCGACGCGCTCGAGTACGCCCACGATTTCACGGACCCCGAGGGCTCGCCGCTCCATCTCGTCCATCGCGACGTGAACCCGACGAACGTCTTTTTGACCTGGAACGGCGAGGTGAAGCTCTTCGATTTCGGCCTCGCGAAGGTGCTCGGACGAAGCACCAAAAGCGCTCCTGGAATCGTGAAAGGAAAGCTCCCGTACCTCTCCCCCGAGCAAATCATGCAGTTTCCGCTCGATCGCCGCAGCGATGTGTTCGGTCTCGGCACCACGCTCTGGGAGATGCTCACCGCCCAGCGCCTCTTTCGTCGCGACGACGATGCCGACACGCTTCGCGCCGTGCAGCGCGGGAACATTCCCGACGTTCGCCTGCACGCTCCCGACGTCCCCGAGGCCCTTTCCCCCATCGTGAAGCGTGCACTCGAGCGAAACCGCGACCACCGCTACCCAAGTGCGCGCGCCCTCGGTCGCGATCTGGACGCGTTCCTCGCTTCGCAAAACGTGGGTGACATGCCGGCCCGCCTTGGGGCTCTGATCGAGACGCTTTTCCCGGACGAGAAACGCAAACAGTCGGGCTGGCTGAAGCCTACGATCTCGGGAGCCCGACGAGCTTCGCTGACGCCGCCGCCTCCACCCGCCTCCAGTAAAGGAGCGTCCATTGTGCCGCCACCTTTGGGGCCGCCTTCGAGCAAAAAACCCGGCTGATTCGCGTCGTCGCGTCGTGCGCTTTCGGCAGTCCTAGAGGGCTGAGCTCGTGGGCGCGAAACCCAAGCTCGGGCGCGAAACGCAGCCTCAGAAGGCGAGCGCTTGGCCCAAGTGGGCTTTCACGATGTCCGACACCTGGTCGAAGAGGTTTGCTCCGGTGCCCTTGTCGTCGAGCCAGGTGCCCTTTTCTTCGTCGAACGAGAAGTGCCACGCGTGGGCATCCGCCGCGAGCCACACCTGACGGGTCGGGCGCTGCGTATTCATGATGCACTTTTTCCCACCGGCGAAGGTGACGGTCAACACGTCCCCTGCACGATCGAAGTCCACTTTGTCCGAATCGAGGGCGTCGAGCGCATTCTCGACCTTCGTGAACGCGGCCTTCGCGTGACGGTAGTAGGTCGACTCGTCCATGGCGGTCATGCGGCCTCCGAGGGATTCAATTGAGTGAGTGAGGAAGGGCGAGCGCGAACGCGCCGATGGTCGCGTCGAACTTGGAGCCGTCCGGACGGTGCATTTGATACGTGCCGTGCATCTCGCCACGTGGGGTCGAGAGAACGCACCCGCTCGTGTACTCGAACTGCTCGCCGGGCTTCAGTGTGGGCTGTTGTCCGACCACTCCAGGTCCGCGAACTTCCTCGATTTTTCCGTTCCCGTCGGTGATCACCCAGTGGCGGCTACGAAGCTGCGCGGGATCCCCGCCTTCGTTCGCGATGCGAATGGTGTACGCGAACACGTAGCGGTGCGCCTTGGGGGACGACTGCTCCGGCACGTACTGGGTGGAGACCGAGACGCGGATTCCCTGAGTGATGGCTACGGACACGGCAAAAGGAGAAGTGCCACTTCGTGAGCGAAACGTAAAGAGCCGACCGTCACCCTGCAGTGCGATCGTGCTCTCTTGTGGAGGGTGGCCCGTCAGGAGCCGAGCACGGCGCGGGCGATGACGATGCGCTGCACCTCGCTCGTGCCCTCGTAGATGGTCGTCACGCGGGCGTCGCGGAGGTGACGCTCGGCGGCGAACTCGCGGATGTAGCCGTAGCCGCCATGGATCTGCACCGCGTGGTTTACGATGCGGTTTGCAGCTTCGGTCGAGAAAAGCTTCGCCATGCTCGCCTCGCGGGAGAAGGGGGCGTCTGCTTCCTTCAGGCTGGCGGCACGCATGGCCAGCAAGTGGGCGGCGTCGAGCTCGGTTTTCATGTCGGCTAGCTTCCACTGCATGGCTTGGAACTCGCCAATGGGCTTGTCGAAGGCTTTGCGATCCTTCGCGTAGCGGACCGACTCTTCGAGCGCGGCGCGGGCGATGCCGATCGCCTGGCACGAGATACCGATGCGGCCGCCGTCGAGGGCCATCATGGCCACCTTGAACCCACCGTTCCGCTGACCCAAGAGGGCGGACTTTGGAACGCGGCACCCTTCGAATTCGAGCGGCACGGTGTTCGAGCCGCGGATGCCCATCTTTTGCTCGGGCTTGCCGACGCGAAGGCCAGGTGTGCCGCCTTCGACCAGAAAACACGAGACGCCGCGCGTGCCGGGATGGGTGTCCTTGTTGCCGGTCCGGGCCCAAACGACGAAAACACCGGCGTGCGACCCGCTCGTGATCCACTGTTTGTCGCCGTCAATGACCCAATGGTCACCGTCTTCGCGGGCTGTCGTTCGCATCGCGCCAGGGTCGGAGCCCGCCCCCGATTCCGAGAGCGCGAACGAGCCCGCGAGGTACTCGGCGCTGGCCAGCTTTGGGCAATACTTCTTCTTCTGTTCGTCGGTGCCGAAGGTGGCGATGACCTCGCCGACCATGTTCGTGACGGCCATCGTGACCGCGGTGGACGCGCAGGCCGCCGCGATCTCTTGCATGGCGAGCCCGTACGAAACAACACCCGCTCCCGAGCCGCCGAGCTCTTCGGGCACGTTCACCGCCAGGAGTCCCAGCTCTCCCAAGCCCTTCAAGATCTCCTTGGGGAAGATCTCCTTCTCGTCGATCTCCCGGGCCTTCGGCGCGATGACTCGCGTCGCAAAGTCGCGAGC
>JAYUKI010000838.1:0-3319 GCA_043764595.1 Myxococcales bacterium
TTTTTTCTGGGTCTTGTGCCTTGGACGTACGCTTGGCTCCGAAGGGAGCGGGGGCGCTTAGATACCAAGGGTGGAGCAAGAGTCAAGGGAATCCGAGCCACATGAACGCAGCGCGCCAAAGGTGCGCTCCAGCTATCCCGAACGGTCTGGAGGCCATTTTGCCGCACCTTTTGCGGGACGATTCGTCACCGAAACGGCGTGGCTTGTCCTCTTTTGGCGTGCAAGGCTTCCGCCCAATGAAGCGTCGGAACTTTCTTTTCGGGTCGTTGGCTTCGGTTCTTTATGTGGCGTGCGGGAGCGATGCTCCAGGGACGCGCTCTGGCCCTGGAACCCAAGACGGAGGGACCACGCCCCTGCCGGACGGTGGCTCTGCGGACGCCGCGCCGAAGCCCATTCCCCCAACCTCGGCCCCCGAGGCAAGCGACCGAGTCTTTCCGCAAGGACTCGCTTCGGGTGACCCGCGTCCAGACCGCGTGCTCCTTTGGTCCCGCGTGGAGCCCACGGGCGCGGGCAAGTCGGACGCGGACACCGTCGAGCTCGAGCTCGTGGTCGCGAAGGACGAAAAGCTCACCGACGTGGTCGCCCGCGTGATGGTGAGCGCCACCCCCGAGACCGACCACACCGTCCGGGTCTCGCCCACGGGCCTCGAGCCAGGGCGCACCTACTACTACCGTTTCGAGACTGGCGGGACCACGACCCGCGTGGCGCGCACCAAGACCGCTCCGGACAAGAACGCCGACGTCGCCGTGAAGCTCGCGTTCTGTTCCTGTCAGGACTTCATTGGCCGGTATTGGCACTCCTGGCAGGCGCTGCTCGACGAGAAGGCCGACCTCGACTTCATCCTGTTCCTTGGCGACTACATTTACGAGACCGTCAACGATCCGCGGTTTCAGTCCACCTCGCTGGACCGCGCCATCAAACTGCCGAACGGAATGGACACTTCTGCGACGCAAGACGGAACGCGCATCGCCGCCAGCACGCTTGCCGACTACCGCGCCCTCTACAAAGCGTACCGCTCGGACCCGATCCTCCGCGAAGTGCACCGGCTCTATCCGTTCGTGATCACGTGGGACGACCACGAGTTCGCGGACGATTGCTGGGCCGACCACTCCACGTCGTTCAACGATTTGGACCCCGTGACGAAGGGGTTCAACGACGAAAAGAATACCCCACGAAGGCTCTCGGCCAATCGCGCCTTTTCGGAGTACCAGCCAGCCGACATCGTCTACGACGCCAAAGCCTCTTTCCCGAACGACATCAAGATTTACCGCTCTTTGTCATATGGCAGGAACGTCGACATTTTCATGACCGATCAGCGCATGTACCGCGCCGATCACTTGATTCCCGAAGGACCGCGCGATCTCGAGATTGGAAAGGTCTCGGCCAATAGCTCGGTAGGCTCGCGGTACTTCGTGCGCAAGTCGGTCTACGACGGCCGCGAAGCCACGAAGAAGCCTTCCCTGCTCGGCGCCACCCAAAAGGCTTGGTTGCTCGACACCATGAAGGCGTCGAAGGCCACCTGGAAGCTCTGGGGCAACGAGGTCCAAATGTACCAAATGGCCCTGAGGCTGAGCGAATTGCCCGGAGTGCCCGCGCTCTTTTCCTACACGGCGTACATGAACTGCGACCAATGGGACGGATTCCGCAGCGAGCGCGCCGAGATCCTGAAGACGCTGTCCGACGCCAAAGTCGACAATCTTCTCGTGTGCACGGGCGACATCCACGCCTTCTTCGCGGCCGAGCTCCACGTCGACTTCGACGCCCCGGGGCCGAAGCCCGTCGGAGTCGAGTTCGTCACTGCCGGCATTTCGTCAGCATCGCTGAAAGCGCTGGTCGACAACCTGCTTCCCACCGGCTCGGCTTTGCGCTTCATCGCCGATGCCTTCGTGAACAACGCCGATCCGGCGCTCAAAGGCTCGAATCCCCATTTGCGCTTCGCGGACAGCAACGCCTACGGTTTTGCCCTCGTGAACGTCGACGCGACTCGCGCCGAGGTCACCTTCGTGCAGCTCGGAGATCCGAAGGAAAAAGTCTCGGCTGGAGTGGTCAGTCGAAAGAGCTTCGTCACGCGCGTCGGAACGAACAAGATCGAAGAGAAACCGTAGAGGAAGCAAGGAGTCGAAGGCGTTCCCGCGCGCCCATTCGAGCCGCCCATTCACCGGCACTCCCGAAGGGCGAGCTTGCTCGTGCTGTCACCCCGAACGTCAACCTCAACTTGCCGGTTAAGCAGCGAGGGGCTTGCCGCTCTTCACGGCGACGCGGACCTTATTGCCCTTTTCGTCTTTGCCAGCGCGAACGCGGGTGGCTTTGCCGGTCTCGGAATCGACGGGCATGACCTTAGAGGCGAACATGGGGGCTTCGCGCTCGACGATTCCGCCTTCTTGGTTCTTGGGGTTCGCGCGGGTGGTGGAGGGCCTGGCGACGGGGCTCGGCCGCGGTCTTTTTCGCAGCCCCGAGAGCCAGACACGTGGCGTGGTCTCGACCGAACGGCCCGAGGGGCGCGCCGCGCCGCCAATCCACCGACGAACCGGGCGGTCTAGCTCGCGCGGGCCAAGCGGCCTCGTGATGACGACTTGTGGAGCGACTGGGGCGCGTGACGGACACCGAAGCCTTCGGGTCGAGGGCGCCCGGGTGCGTGTGGAGCGCTCGTTTTCCTCCGATTCCGCGCCGTTTGTGGGCTCGTTTTGGGCCTCGGCTTGACAACACGCTCCGTAAATGAAAATGATTTTCAACTTCATGAGAGCCAAATCCCCTCCGTGCCCTCCTCCCCGAACACTTCTCGCCAAAGGGGCCGGATGCTTGGTCGAGCAGTGTGTTTGTGGAACGCTCCACGTCTCGGTGGGCCCGGTCACGTTCCGAGTGGAGCTCGCCGTGGGGCGCGAGCTCGCGCGGGCTCTCACGCATGCAGTCCGTCAGATCGAGGACGAAACGCACTTGGGCGCGGGGCACAGACGGGAGCTCTCGTGACGCCCACCGATTCCGTGGAGCTTCGCCCTCACTCTGTTGGCACTACGCCCCCAGCGCGGAATCGCAACGGGGCCCGACGATGGGCGTCGCTCGCGCCGTCCCGAACACCGAAATCCAGCCATTGGGCGCCGCGTTCGCCGGCTCGGTTCGCGATCCCGCGCCGCCCCGAGGCTCCTGCGAGCCTGGCTTGAGAGCGCGGTCGGACTTCCTCATGACAACGCTCCTCCTCACGACGGCACTCGGCGCTTCGAAGCAGGCGCGCGCACAGTCGGCTCTGCGCACGGCCCCCGAGTCCGTCGTCGTAACAGGGACGCGCACACCAGAAAATGCGCAGCGCTCGACGGTAAAGACT
>JAYUKI010000839.1:0-11583 GCA_043764595.1 Myxococcales bacterium
GGATCGGCCCGAGTGCTTCGGGCAGCTCTTGGGCAAGCTCTCGGCGCTCGACCTCGATACGCGGAACACGGAGCGACTGCGACGCTGGCTTGGCGACGGCCGCGGTCACGCGCAGCTCGTGCGGGAGGCGCTTCTCGACGGCCACGGTGCGCTGCTCAATTCCGCGCTCGTGCGCTTGGAGGCGCTGGGTCATGCGGGACTCGATCCGATCGAGCCGGAGCCGCTCGCCTACGGTGCGAGCCCCGGCGCGTTCCTCGATTTCCCCGAAGAGCTCCGCTCCGCCATGGCCCGCGTCGCGCAGCTCTCTTCGTCTCCCGCGAGCACGCTCGGGAGGTTGCTCGGGCCGGCCTTCCGTAGCCGCGAAGACCTCGCGCAAGAGCTCGAAGCCCTAAAAAAGAAGCGCCTCGTGGCGGACACACCCGCACTCGCGCGTCGTGAGTCTGCTCTGATTCAGAGGATCGCCGCGCCCCCGGAGCGCCACCCCCCGGAGAAGCTCGCGCGTCTCGTCGCGAAGCTCGAGGTCGCGGCCAGGCGCCAAAGGCTCGAGCGCTGGGTCTCCGCGCTCGACCAGCGTGTCGATGCGCGTGTGGTCGAGATGCTCGGTGTACCCACGAACGAACCGCGCCTTTGCAAGGAGTCCACACGCGAGTGCCTGCTCGCCGTGTTCAAGCTCGAGGCCAAGACCCGCGCGCTCGCGAGGACCGTGCTCTCGCGTCGTTTCGGCGAGGGCCCTTGGGACCTCCGTGACCACCCGGAGAATGCGCGCTTCGTCGCTTCGCTGGAGAAGAGAGGCGCTCGCATGGCCCCGTGGCTCGACGGCATCGGCGCGCGCAAAGAGCGCCTCCCCGATCACGACGCTGGAAGCGCGTGCAATGGGCGCGAGCTCACCCTCGAGCTCGAGTCCGATCCCTTGGAAATTCTGGAGATGGGACGGCACTTCGGCACGTGCCTGTCCCCAGGATCGTTCAACTATTTCTCGGTCTTCTCCAACCTGATCGACATCGACAAACGCGTGCTCTACGCGCGCGATGGTGAGGGTCGCGTGAGCGGCCGATGTTTGCTCGGGCTCACCGCGGAAGGCGGTCTCGTGACGTTCCACGCCTATCGGCACGGGACGTTCGACTTTGGCGCCATGGTGGCCCGCTTCGCGGCAGAGCTCGCGTCGCGCATGGGCGTGGTGGTGGTGGCGCGTGGGACCGTGCCGTTGCTCGTGGCGAGCGACTGGTACGACGACGGCCCTGTGGACCTGGGCGGACGCCTGCCCCATTTGCTCGAGGGCTCGGCGCTGCGCAAAGGGCTCGCGGAGGTGCCCATCGAAGGTCTCGAGTCCCTGCTCGAGGCCCACCTCGCGCCGCTCTCGATGAACGAGCTTACCTTGCCCACGTTGCTGGATTTGCCCGAGCTCGACGCGCGCCCCGAGCTCGGCGTGGGCTTCGTAACGCTCGCGCGCACGCGTGGGCTCGATCGCCTCCCCGAGCACGTGGTGCTGCGCTTGGTCGAGCTTCTTCACGCGGCCGGTCGTCACGATCTGGTGGACGAGGGATGGGTGCTCGCGGCGGCGCGTCGCGCGAGCACGGGCGATCGTGGCCTACCGGATCGCGTGCTGCGCAAGCTCGGCGAGCTCTTCCCCTCGGGGACGCTCGCGCTCCTCCGAGAGACGCGACCGAAGGGCGTACGCACGCTGGCCGACGAGTACCAAGGGTCACGATTGCTCGCCGCCGCAGAAGCCATGCGAGCCCTCGCCCGCGAGCACCAAGCGCTCGGCCTCTATGCCCGTGCCTTGCGGGCCGGCCTCTCGGCGGAGGATCGGACGCGGTGCCGCACGCGCCTCGCGAAGCTGAAGCGAGGCCTCCGCGTGCGACGACGCTCGAGCTGAGGACCGGCGACCGACAGGTCTTCGTTATGGGCCGACGTTGGACGATTCTCTCGGCGAAGTTAAGCTCGGCAGGATGAAAGCTCCCGCACCGTCGTTCAAACGAGTACGCAGCTTCTTCGATGCCATTCGTTCTGGAAATGCAGACACGATCCGCCGCAGGTTGAAGCTCGGGATGCAGGCCGACGTCACCCAAGGCGTCGACGGCTACACGGCCCTTCACATCGCGGCCTTGCGCGGCGCAGACGACGTGGCCGAGGCCCTTCTCCAGCGAGGGGCGGATCCAAATCGGCGAACGACGAAAGGAAACGGTCCGCTCGAATCGGCGGCCTACGGCGGGAATTCGGCGTTGATGAAGCGCTTGGTCGACGCAGGTGCCAACGTGTCCACGACAGGAGCGGGGCTCGCCCTCGCGTCTGCGATCCGGCGAAAGCACTTCGATGCTGCGCTCGTGTTGATCGTGGCAGGCGCCGATCCAAATGCGTCCGACGACATGATGGGCTCCGTCCTCGAGCAAGCGATCAAGGCGGGGGCAAGCGCCGACCTCATCACCGCGCTCATTCGCGCCGGTGCCGACGTGAACGGTATTGGGTTCTATAGGCCACTGGCGGCCGCGATCGGCGAGGAGAGACTGGATGTGCTCGATTTGCTGCTCGAGATGGGAGCCAACGTGAATGGCGTGAACGAGTACGACGACACGGCGCTGATGCATGCCGCCGGACTCGGACACATGGCGTGCGTGCTTCGTTTGCTCGATCGCGGCGCAACGATCGATGCCCGTGAAAAGCGGATTGGGATGACCGCTCTCATGGAAGCTGCGCGGTCCGGACACACGAACGTGGTCGACCTTCTGATCGCGCGTGGGGCCAATTCGGAGCTCCTCGACAACGAGGGGAAAAGTGCCGCCGTCTACGAGCTCGAGGGGCGCCATTCGCGCGAGGAGGCGCTCGCGAAGAAGATCGCGGAGGAAGCCGCGCTCGCCGCATCCGGGGTGGACCTAAGGCCAGGAAAAGTCGTGTCGGGTCCGTTCGCGAATTTCTCGGGCGCGGCGTACCCAGAGGAAAACGGAAAGCTCAAAGTCCGAGTCGAGATCTTCGGCCGGACGACGGAGGTCGTCCTCGACGCGAATCAGTTCGCGTTCGATGTCTGAGCCTGGATTCCGCTCCACTTTTTTTGGAGTCACGACTTCTCCAAGCAAAGTCTTTCGGATGCTTCTCGCGCCCGCCACCTCCGAACGCCTTCCTTGACGCGAGCCCACACGAACCGCCATGCTCGGCTATGGGCGTCGAATACCGGAACTACCTCCTTCCCCGCGATCGCTACCACGTCCCAAGTCCCGCCCGGATATGCGCTCTCATCGAGCGTCTGCGCTCCGACCAGTGGGTCCTCACCCCAACCTCCGAGACGTGGGTCGCTCCTGCGAGTCCCCATGGCAGCACGGGCGGGTGGGCCGAACCGTTCGTCGAGAATTCCCAAAGCCCACGAGACCGTTGGGAGAAAGCCGTCCCGATTCCCATTCCCGTGGACGACGCTTGGCTCGCAGCGCGTCGCGACGCTTCGAGCCCGAACCCCCAAGCCGACGAGCTCTCCCTCAAGTTTCCAGTAGAGAGTGAAGGCTGGGCGGACGAGGGACTCCCGTACCCTTTGGCCTACGGTGAGGACGAACCGGGATACCACGACATTCTCATCTACGCTGCGCGCGACTTCCTCACCGCCACTTCCCCGAACCTCTCCTGCCCCTGCGGTGCACCTCTCCACTACGAAGTCCCGAGAGGGCTCCTCGCGTCCGTCGACCTCGAGCACCGTGTGCGTTCCGCGTGCGGAGCGTGCGCAAGGCCGACCACGATAGAGGGCAGTCACGACATTCTCTTTCGGTTCGCGATCCTCGTGGACTTCGCAAAAGGATGGCCTGTCGCGCGGCGGGCTGGAGAGCCCACGGGAATTCTCAAAGCGATGGAAGCGGCGGGATACGAGGTCACGAATCCTCCGGCCCCAAGACAGCGAGCACCGGAAGACTTGGCGTCGTCTCCGGCATACGACGCAAACGTCTTGCGGAGTCCCTACGGCGATCCGGCTCCGCCCATCGCGGACGCATTCCTGAAGGTCGTCGAAGAGACACTGGGGATAGAGATCGACTCGATCCCCGAGTTTTACTGACCACGTTTCGTCACGACGACTCACCAGCCTTCGCGACGAAGCGTGAACGGCCATCTCGCATGCACACCCTGAAGTTGATCGACTAACCCGGTCCCAAAACTAGATCGGCGCTCTAAAGCCCAGTCGGTACGATGCCTCGTGGAGCCACGACAAAAAGCAGTGTGTCCTCGTCGGCCTGGCCGTCGTGCTGCTCCCCCGGTGGAGTGTAGTGGTAGTCGCCCGCGGCCAGTCGGCGACCGCCGATGCGTAGCTTCCCCGAAACAACATAGGTTTCTTCACCGCCCGGGTGATCATGGTGGGGCGCACGTGCGCCCTTCGCGATGCGCACCAGAAACGTGAGACTTCCGAGCGCGTCACTCCGGAGCACCGAAAGGTCGACACCAGGAGCGACGGTTTTGAAGGGGCGTACGCCTTGCGGCTTCGTGCTGAGGTTCATGCCCTCAGCATGCGTCGCCAAATGCGATGTGGGAAACGCATGTTTGTCATGGTTACATGATCCAAGCTCATGTCCTCCATGCTCGAGATTCGGCACCTTCGGCTTGTGCGTGCTCTCGCCGAAGAAGGTGGTCCGACCAAAGCCGCCGCACGCCTTCATTTGACCCAATCCGCGGTGAGCCACCAACTTGCCGACCTCGAGGGTCGGCTTGGAGTCCAACTCTTCACGCGAGTTCGTCGGCAACTCAAGCTCACTCGGGCTGGAGAGCGCCTTCTCGAGGGTGCCCGATCCATGCTTGGAGACCTCACGCGCCTCGAGCAAGAGCTTTACCGCGCCGGAAAGGGAATCGAAAAGCGGACTGTGCTGCGCGTCGTGACCGAGTGTTTCACTTCGTACCATTGGCTCCCACGAGTGGTCGTTGCGGTTCGCCGCAAGCACCCGCACTTGGACGTGCGCATCGTGCTCGAGTCCGCCCGCGAGCCGGTGGCCGCCCTGTTGCGGGGAGAGCTCGACGCGGCGATTGTAAGCACACCCATCCGCGATCCCCAGCTCGTGGCCATGCGTCTCTTCGAGGACGAATGGACGCTCATTTTGGCACCGTCCCATCGGTTGGCGAAGAGGCCGTTCATTACGGCGCGCGAGCTTGCGGAGGAAACTTTGTACACCCACGACGCTCCGCGCAGCGACGTCGCGCGTCTCCGCGAGATTCTGGCCGAAGAACGCGCCGCAATGCCGCGCGCGGAGAAAGTGCCGCTCACCGATGCCCTGGTCGACCTCGTGCGCGCCGGGCTCGGTGTCGGTCTCGTGTCGCGATGGGCCGTCGCACCGTATGCAAAGCGCAAGGAAATCGTTTGCCGCAGGTTTACCCGCGATGGCCTGCCCGAGACGTGGTCGCTCGTGTACCGGCGAGACACCGAGCACCGCCTGCCCGTGGCCGACTTTGCCGAGTGCGTCGCGAAGCTCGGACTGCTCGAACCCTAGAGCGACAAACGGGTTGAATCCCGTCGGCTTTCGCCGGTTTAGCGGCGCGTCGCGTTATCGCTCCTCCTCGGATACGAGAGCCCCCCGTCGGGGACTTCCAAGGGTCGTATCCGTCGTCGTCGCTCCTAGCGCTCCTTGCTAAACCAGCGAAACACTCGGTCCAAAAACTGATCTTCGCTCTAGGAAGACGTTCGAACGTACGCCAATCGGACATTTCGGAGTGGAACGCCATGCAGGTCGGGAAGCCAAAAAGAGTGGCGTGCGGTGCGCAATGTGCGTCGCCGGATGTATGCGATAGGCTGAAAGTGCCTACATTGTGGCGGAGGACACATGCGGTCCTCTTTCGGAGCAATTGAACCCTCTCCGAATGGGTGCGATAGCGGCGCCATTCCAATCTTCTTCGCGATTGGGCGGTCGGCACGTGGGTTGCTGAGGTGGTGCCATGCAAACACGGACGGGGGTCGGGGCGGTAGAGCAAGAGCTGGCGCGAGCCAATCCGGACGGTGAGTCGATTCGAGACGGGGAAGCCCGTGCGGAATCCCCAAGTGCCGACACTGTTTGGACGGAGCAAACGCTGAAGGGTCATGCGGACGAACTGTTTGGCATGGCCTTTTTTGCCGACGACGAGGTCGACGATGACGAAACCACGCACCCGCGCGCTTCCCAACCGATGCCTTCGGCGCACGTAGCTGGGAATACCGAGGCGCTGACCACGGGAGTGTCGAGGTTTGCGGAGTGAGGAGAATGTTGTCCCCGCTCTTGTTTGGCTTCGTTCTCGGGAACTTGGGTGATGCCAGTGCCGTGGAGCCATCGGCGCTCCCAGCCAACACGAAGCTCGTCGTGGTCCTTCATTCGCCAGCGGTCAGCGTAGACGGCAGTGTCCAGTCGGCGCACGCGACTGCCTTGGCACGAATCGTCGCCCAGATACGGCCGGAGGACTCCTCCATCGTGACGGTGACGGAAGAGGACGACGTACGGGTTCGGACTGCTCGAGCCAGGCGGATTCCGATTCTCGTCGTTCAGGGAAGGCCCATCGTCGTGAAACGCGAGCGGGATGTTTCCGACGGTCACGTGACGGTTCGTGCGCGCGCCGAGTTATTGCTCCTACGCGGCGGCTCGCTCCATGGCGTCACCAAGGGTGAAGCGATCACGGAGAGGCCAAAAGACACGGCCTCGAATGCGCTCGACGTGGTGGACGAAGAGCTTGCCGCGGCAGCGATGCGACAGGCGTTGAAGGACCCCCTCGCCTGGGGACTCGTTCACTGAAGCCGCCCTTCGGATTGGCTCTCTGCGACCATTTTTCCGAGCAAAAACAGCGCGGTGGCCTTTCGCGGTCCGGCATCGCTCGGGCCGACGCAGCCCGGGCATCCGCCTTCGCACGGGCACCCGGCAATGAGGCGCTCGGCGCGGAAAAGGAGCTCGCTGCGGTTTTGCCAGATGCGTTCGGAGAGGCCGGTTCCACCCGGCACGTGCTCGTACACGAAGAGGGTCGGATCGTAGCCGGGCCTCGGCCCTCCACGCACGGTGGCAGGCTTCTCGTCCGAGCCTTCGTCGATCGGGGCGTCGCCGAGGGTGGTGCCGAGGTCGCGTGGATCGCACATCAACGCGAGCGTGCTCACGAGCTCGGTGGCTACGCCGACCCCGCGTAGGCCGTCGATCGCTTGCGCCCGCCCGCCGACCACCTCGCTGCAAATACGCTCGGGGATCGATACCCAGAACGCCGTGGTGTGCATTTGGAGCTCGGGCAGGTGGACCTCGCCGTAGCCCGTGTTTTCGTGCGTGTTGAACTTGATCTTTTTGTAGCCCACGACCTTCTCGACCACGCTCACCTCGCCGTGCCCGGCACGAAATCCTTCTGCCTTTACTGGTAGACCGTCCGAAGTGCCTTCGGCGAGTGGCCCGTGCTCGGTCTCTTCGATTACGGTGACCTGCACGTAGCTCATGGCGTCCGTGTAGTAGTCGGGCTCGACCTTCCGGACATAGGCCTTGTGGTTCTCGTAGTCGAAACGCTCGACCTGCCAGCACTCGGCATCGTGTTGGTATATGGCTTGTTCGTGAACCATCGTGTGCGCGCCACGAAAGTCAATCTCCGCCAGAACGGCTCCAGTGGGGCTTTCTTGATCGATGATGACGACGTTGTCCCAGGAGACCGAGCGCAGCGAAACATGGTTTGCCGGATAGGCGTCCGATGCCCAGTGGAAGGTGCCCTTGGCTTCGTGAAGCACCCGGTGCTTGACCAAGAATCCAAGAGCGTCGCGGGTATCCTCCACTCCGAGCGGGCCAAACGCCTCACCCGCTTTGAACGGAAGCTCGAACGCGGCGCATTTGAGATGTTGCACTAGGATTTCGGCGTTTTCCGGGTCGATACGAGCTTCTTCGATGGGCGCTCCAAAGAGGAATCCTGGTTCCCTTGCCAGGTATTGGTCGAGTGGTGCACTCGACGTGACGAGGACACAAAGGCTCTCCGCGCCGCGCCGCCCTGCACGGCCGAAACGCTGCCAAACGGCGGCAACACTTCCCGGATATCCCGCGCACACTACGGCGTCCAAGTCTCCGATGTCGATACCGAGCTCGAGGGCGTTCGTTGCTACCACGCAAAGGATCTCTCCTTCGCGGAGCTTGCGCTCGATTTCTCGTCGTTTGTCGGGGAGATACCCCCCTCGATAGCCCATGATCGCCGCTGGGTCGATTTCGCCCGCAACTCGCTCCCGGAGGTAACGAAGCATCATCTCGACGTTGTTTCTGGATTGGCCGAATACGATTGTGGGCACCCGCGCGCGTACGAGGTCGGTCGCGAGCTTCACGGCTTGTTTCACGTAGCTCGCGCGGATGCCGAGCTCGGCATTCACGACGGGCGGATTGTAGACGAAAAAGCGCCTGCTTCCTTGGGGAGCGCCACTCTCGGTAATGGCGACGACATCTTCTTCCTCGAGCCCGAAGAGCCTGGCTGCGTGTTCCCTCGGATTGCCGATCGTCGCCGTCGCGCCGATGAGCTTGGGCCTCGCGCCGTGGAAAGCGGCGACGCGTAGCAAGCGCCGGAGCACATTGGCGACATGCGAGCCAAACACACCTTTGTAGGTGTGGAGCTCGTCGATGACGACATATTCGAGGTTTTGGAACGTGCGAGCCCAATTCGTATGGTGTGGCAAGATGCCAGCGTGGAGCATGTCCGGGTTGGTGAGCACGATGCCCGTTCGCTCGCGGGCGACCCTGCGTGCGTCGCCCGGAGTGTCTCCGTCGTAGACGATGGCTGGAATGTCGAGTCCCGCGTCGCGCGAAAGCTCGCGAAGACCCGCCTCTTGATCACGCGACAAAGCTTTGGTGGGATAGAGGTAAATCGCTCTGGCGCCAGGCGTTTTCGCCATGGCATCGAGAATGGGCAAGTGGAAGCAAAAGCTCTTTCCGCTTGCGGTCGGCGTGGCCACGACGAGTGCGCGGGTCGGACTGCCTTTTTGCATCTGGCCGAATGCTTCCGCCTGGTGATCGTAGAGTCTCGTGATGCCTCGTTTGGCGAGCGCTCGCGCGAGACCGGGCGAAAGCTCGGGGGGGAGATCGGCCATGCGGGCGACCTTCGGGGCGCGGGCCTCGTCCGCGGTGATGCAGGGCCTTACGCTGCGGCTCTCTAGCCACTTGGACAATACCGAGTCGATGCCACGCTCCCCGTGCCACGGCGATTTGGGTCGAGGAAGGCTCATGGCTGAACAAATTGCCAGTGAGCCAGGCTTGGCGCAAGGGGCTCGTAGGAAGCGCTACGCGTGAGGTGCTCCGTGACGACCTGCCGTGCTTTGCACCGAGGGTCGGGAGACGCAAAGAAGGCGCAAGGATTCACATGGAGCCTACCGAGAGTGGCCGGAGGCGACTACGGTGGGAGACGAGGGAAATTCCGCGTGGCTCGCATCGTGACAAACTCGCTGGCTTCGGGTCGGTTCGTGCTCGACGACAAGGTGGGCGTCGGGGGCATGGGCTCCGTCTATCGTGCGTTCGACACGAAAAAGAGCGCGTACGTGGCGGTAAAGAGCCTCGGCCGAATCGACGCCGAGACGGTGCGTTCCTTCAAAGCCGAATTTCGCGATTTCCAGCACCTATCGCACCCAAATCTCGTGGCGCTCGACGAGCTCTTCAGTGAGGGGGAAGACTGGTACTTCACGATGGAGCTCGTGGCGGGGGAGGAAATCCTGTCGCATGTGCGCCGCATGCCCGCCGGGGCCGCTCGCACGGGAGGCGCCACTGCGGCGACCATTCTCCGCGACGTCGTCACGGGGCAGCTTTCGCCCGACGGCACGCCGAGCAAGAGAGACGAGCCTCGCCCGCCGCCTATCCGATACCCGGGACGGTTCGACGAAGAGCGCTTCCGACCGGCCCTCCAGCAACTCACGGCGGGGCTCCATCACCTCCACAAGGCCGGGAAGGTCCATTGCGACGTCAAGAGCTACAACATCATCGTCTGTGCAGACGGGCGCACGGTCCTCCTCGACTTCGGCATTTCGGTCGACGTGCGAGACACGACGCCGCTACGTGCCGCGACGCCGCTCTACATGGCACCGGAGCTCTTGCGTGAGCCCGCGACTCCCGCGGCGGATTGGTATGCGGTCGGTGTGCTCATTTACACGGCGCTGACGGGGGCTGACCCGTGGGAAGGCTCCTTCTCCAAGCTCTTCGAGGCCAAGAAGGTCGCGCCGCCGCATCCGCACACGTTCTCTCCCGACCTGCCGGCCGACCTCTGTGACCTGGCGCTCGGGCTCATGCAAGCCGATCCGCGGGAGAGGCTCGGTCGTCGCGCCATTCTCGAGTACCTCGAGTCGTCCCACTCGGTCACCTCACCTGGGCGTTCGGTTTTGCCGGGACCAGACGACGACGAGCTTTTCATCGGGCGGGAAAACGAACTGCTCTTCCTTCGTGCGGCCTACGAAGATCTTGCCTCCTCTACTGCGCCAATCGTCGTCTACGTGCAGGGCGAGTCCGGCATCGGCAAGAGCGCCCTCGTGAAGGAGCTCGCCGACGGCATCGAGCGTCGGTTCTACGATCGCGGCAGGCTCACGGTGCTGCGCAGTCGGGTGTTCGAAGAAGAGGTCGTACCCTACAAGTCGGTCGATGGGGTCGTGGACGCGCTCGTCGAGCGATTCCGGAGGCTCCCGCCGGACGAGCTGTCCGCGGTTTTGCCCGACACGTTCAGCATCGTCGCGGACACGTTTCCCGTGCTGCGGAGCGTGGCACAGGTAGCGAATTTGCATCGCATCGCGACGCCCGACCCGCTGGAACGTCGCGCCCAGATGTTCGCGGCGCTGAAGGAATGCCTCCGCAGATTGGCGGAGCGAGGACCGCTCGTTCTGACCGTGGACGATCTCCAGTGGTCCGACGACGACAGCCTCCTTCTTTGGAACGAGCTCTTGAGGTCACCTGGTGCGCCTCGGCTCTTGCTCATCGCGACCGTTCGAGGAGAGCGCATCGACTCGCGTCGACCGAGTCGCATCTCGAGAAGCGGCTTCACCGTGCGCACGAGCCTCGTGGATCGCGCGCCGTCGCTTCCGGTTCCGACCGAGACACTATGGATGCGGCCCCTATCCGAGGACGAGTCGCGTGCGTACGTGCAAGCTCGCATGCTGAGCGGCGCACTTCGGTTCGATGCGCCGAACGCCGATGACGTCATCGCCGAAGCGAACGGGCATCCTCTCTTCATCGACGAGCTCCTGCGCTACAAAGGGGACATTCTTGGCGCGGGCAAGCTCGACCTCGACCGTGTCCTTCGGGACCGGATTGGCTTGCTCGAGTCCGACGTGCGCCGCTACCTCGAAGTCGTGTGCATCGCCGCGAAGCCCTTGCCGAGAACCCTCGTCGGGACCGCCGCCGGGCTGAGCCACGGGGATGGGCTGCGCGCCCTCAAAGCCCTCCGCGCGCAAAGGCTGGTCAAGACCGCGCGGACCCCTGGGATCGACGGCGAAGACTGGGTCGATCCGTTCCACTACAGGATTCGGGACGCCTGCCTCGACTCCCTCGACGACGTGGAGCACGCCGCGCGCCATCGCGCGATCGCGGACGCAATGGAAGCCGAAGGCAAGCTCGACGCCGAGCAGCTCGCCGTACACCTCCGCCACGCCGGTGACGTCCAACAAGCGGCCTACTATGCCGAGCTTGCGGG
>JAYUKI010000840.1:0-3317 GCA_043764595.1 Myxococcales bacterium
CGAGTGATCCTGGAGAGCCCGTACGCGGGTGACATCGAACGAAACAAGGCCTACGCGCGAGCCTGCCTGCGCGACTGCCTGCGACGCGGCGAGGCTCCGCTCGCGAGTCACTTGCTCTACACCCAACCCGGAGTGCTCGACGACTCGAACCCGGAAGAGCGAGCCCTCGGGATCGAGGCTGGCCTCGCTTGGGGACACGAGGCCGCGGCCACCGTGGTCTACACCGATCTCGGCGTGTCGAGCGGCATGCGGTTTGGCATCGCTCGCTCGATCGCCGAGGGTCGCGTCGTCGAGTATCGAACCCTCAAGGATGCGCCATGACCGACGCCGGCGACGCCTTCGAGCCCGAGTGGGCTTCGAGCCTACCCACCGACGCGACGAGCCTCGACGATGCGGCCGTCGCGTATGCCGAGTTGGGATTCCGTGTGCTCCCCGTCTGGGGAGTGAGACGGGGAAGAGACGGGAACCCTAAGTGCCAGTGCGGCCAGGTCGAATGCAAGCGGGGCAAACACCCGATCGGCCAGGCGTGGCAGAAGCACGCCTCCTCGGACGTCGACCGCGTCCGGGCTGCTCGCCAGGGCAAACCGACAGCCAACATCGGCCTCGCGATGGGTGGCGAAGGTCGCCTCGTCGCCGTCGACATCGACGGAGAGCCCGGGCGCGTGTCGTGGGATGCCCTCGAGGCCACGCACGGCCCTGCGCCGATCACGCTGACGAGCGCCACGGGCCGAGAGGACGGAGGCGAGCACCGCGTGTTCCGCGTGCCCGATGGCCTCGACATCGCGCGCCTACGCACCCGGGCAAACGCCGGGAAGCACACCGGGATCGACACCCGGATCGAAGGTGGGCAGATCGTCGTCGCGCCCTCGAACCACGAGAGCGGAGCCGTCTACCGGTGGACCGTGCGAGCCCCCATCGCGGAGCTTCCCACCTGGCTCTACGAGGCCTTGGCGACGCCGCTTGCCACGGTCACGCCGCTGCGTCCCGCTGCGCCTCGAGCCCCGAGCTCGAGCCCAGGGAGCGCGCCGAAGGACTTCGCTCGGCGCTACGTCGAGAAGGCCCTCGAAAACTCGGCCCTCGACATCGCGGCATGCCCCCCCGGGCAACGGAACGACAAGCTCTTTGCCAAGTCGACCACGCTCTTCGAGTACTTCATTGGCGAGAACTTCGACCCGATCGTCGCGTGGAACCGACTGCACGAGGCTGGCCTCGCCTGCGGCATGTCCGATGGCGAAGTGCGCACTACGCTCGCCAAGGCCCGCAAGCGCGCCGAGGGCAAGCCAAGGCTCGTGCCGAGCATGCCCGAGCGCCCCGACCACGCGTTCCGGCCCGAGCTCGCTGACCTGCCCTTCGAGGCACGCGCTCGCGAGCACGAACAGGCACTCTCGGACGAGCCCGAGGACGACGATCCGACGTGGGATACCGACCTCGAGCACGACCTGAAGGGCAACCTCAATTGCTCGCTCGGGAACCTCGTCACGATCCTCTCTCGACACCCGCTTTGGCGCGGCGTGATCGTCTGGGACGACTTCGCCTCGACCATCGTCAAGCGCAAGCTCCCTCCCGTGCGAGAGGGCGATCGCTCACCGAAGATCGTTCTCGGCGAGTGGAACGAGGGCGACTCGGCACGCGCCGTCACGTGGATTGCCAAGAACTACAAGATCGACCCCTCCACACGCACCGTCGAGGAAGCTCTCACCATCGTGGCAGAGCGCTCCTCGTGCAATCTCGTGCGCGAGTACCTCTCTTCGGTCGTGTGGGATGGCACGCCTCGGATCGACACGTTCCTGTCGAAGTACTTCACCTGCCCCGATACCGAGTACGTGCGCGGCGTCTCGTGCCGTTGGATGATCTCGGCCGTAGCTCGCGCCTTCGAGCCCGGCTGCGACGTCGATTGCGTCCTCGTGTTCGAGGGCCAGACAACCCGCGATCGGGAGGGTCAAGGCGGAGGCAAGTCCAAGGGCCTGCGCGAGCTCGTACCCGAGCGTGCGTGGTTCGCCGACACTCCTCTCGTGATCGGCGACAAGGACAGCTACCAGAACCTCCGAGGCAAGTGGATCTACGAGATCGGCGAGCTTTCCGGCCTCAAGGGGCGCGACGTCGACCGGACGAAAAACTTCCTCTCGGCGAGCGTCGACAACCTGCGGCCGAGTTTCGGCAAGCGGAACCGAGACTTCGTGCGCGCGCTCGTCTTCGCCGCCTCGACGAACGATCACCACTACCTGACCGATCGCACGGGAAACCGGCGCTTCTGGCCCGTGAAGGTGCTCGGCGACGTCGACCGCAAGGCGATCGGCCGTGATCGGGACCAACTTTGGGCCGAAGCCGTGCACCGCTACCGCGCCGGCGAGGAGTGGTACGCCAACACTCCAGAGTTCCGGGCCCTCGCTCGCGAGGAGCAGACGGAGCGCCTTCCGGACTCGCCCTGGCTCGGTCCGATCGAGGCGTGGCTCGAGCACCCTTGGGTGACGATCTACGACCCGGCGGACGGCATGAAGAAGACGAGCAAGGCCGACCTCTCCTACGAGGGCGAGGGCGTCACGACCACGGACGTCCTGCAGTCCGCGATCGGCATGCGCCTCACCGACATCGATCGGAAGCACGAGATCGAGGCGGGCAACATCCTCCGAGAGCTCGGCCTCGAAACGTTTCGTCCAAGAGCAGGAACGCGACAGCGCCGCTACCGATGGCCCGTGTCTGGCTGCACGCCTCCCGACGGTCCAATTGAGGGAGGGGGTGATTGGACCGGGATTGGACCGGAATATAGCCTTTCATTCCAGCCACTTACAGACCCCGGTCCAATGGTCCAATCTGATCCCTTGTACACACAGGGAGAAAAAAAATCGGAGATCGCTGCAGAATGCTCTCAGGATTTGTGGAAGCCATTGGGCACATTGGTCCTACCCGAGAAAAACGGGGTAAGCGCTCCCGAGGCCTCTCCGACCCCTGAACCCGTCCAGGCCGCCGAGCCCCCTGCCGAGCCCGTGCACAACGTAGGCGCGGCACTCACCTCAGCGGCCGACCGTCGAGCGGTCACCGGCATCCTGGCCAAGGTGCGCCTAGGTGGGATGGTCGCACCAAGCGACACCTCGACCACGACGAGCAAGGCCATGGGCTCGCCGCCTCGGGCTACGTCTGCACACGCGCCGCCACCCAACCCTCGACCCTCGCCCCCATCGCCCGTCCAAGGGCCAGCCAGAGGGCAAGGTGGGCCAGCCCCAAGGCCTTCCCAGAGGGCCTTGCCTAGGGCGAACGACGACGACGAGGACCTCCTCGACTGGCTGGACCGGCAATGACACCGCATGGTGTTGGCACGG
>JAYUKI010000841.1:0-11568 GCA_043764595.1 Myxococcales bacterium
CGTCCGGCAAAGTAGCCGTCGGCATGCGTTCGGTCGAAAAGTGCTCGTGCATTCGTGCTCGTGAGCAGTTGTTCGAGAATCACGACCGCTGATTTAGACGCCGCTCGTCGCAATTGGCGCCCAAGGTCTCGATCCGCCGTTTCAATCTGCCCAATGGGCGCCCTGAGCCGCCGCACCATTTCCACCGCGACATATTGAATCTGCAACATGGCATTCTCCTTCACTTCGCGCGCCGCACCGAGCGGGCGCTCACCCCCCGCGACGCCGGCTCTGGGGAGCGGGGTCAAGGGCGCGAAGCGGCGCCGCAGGCGCGGACCCTTGATGCCGCTCCCCAGAGCCGGCACACTGGAAAAGCCGCGAGCAAGCCGTCCCCCGAGTGTGCCAACCCCAGGGGCCGTATCGCCCCGTGCCGAGTCCAGCGCCGCCCAACGGCGCTACACCGCGGGTGCCGAATGGGCCGGACTCGCCGTCCCCAGGAGCCACACGAAAGCGGACGGCGCTGCCCACGACCTCCGAAGCCGCAACGCTCGCACGGCACTTGGTGAAGCTCGCAGGGGACAGCGAAGTAGAGCGAGCACCACGTGCCAATTCATCTTTCGCAACGATCCGACGTCGCTCGACGAGGTGGACCGCATCGCCGAGAAGTCCTCGCCGATCGCATTCAGGACAGGGAAGACTTGGTCGCGCTCGCCAAGGCGCCCGGGGAGCGTCTCCCGCCGGGTGTGCAACAATGCAGGAGCCGGAATGCTCATGCGAGGAGAACCGAACCCCAAACTCCGCGGCGCTCCCCGCTGCTGCCTCGTCGCTTTGGCCGTCATGGGTTGCGCCGGAGCCGGGTGGATCTACGACACGCCACGGGGAGAAGCGGCGAGGTCGACGGGACAGCATGCGAGCCAGACGCTACGAGGGCAGGAGAAGACGCCCGTGGCCCTCGGTCTCGAGCGCGAGGGGGCGAAGTGCGACGGGACCTACGAGAACGTTGCCTGGTGCGAAGACCGGCACCTCGCCGTCTTCTGCGCTGGCGGCACCTTCTACGGCGCGCGGTGTGGCACTGCGCTCCAATGTGTCGGCAATCCAACGACCCACGCCATCGATTGCGTGGAGATTGGCGTCGAGTAGCGCGGCGACCGATGCCGGTGCCCGCGACGTGCGCCGACGCGCGGACCATCGAAGGGCCGCTCCTCGCGAGTGCGCGTCCGAATGCGAACGGAGCGACGAGACCGAATCCTGCTTCATGACCGTGGCGTCTTTTTGTGCATTCTACACCCATGCCGTGACGAACGCTGCGGCGTTGCGCTGCCCACGACTCGAGACCTCCGCGCGCCCTCTTCCCCGCGAGGCGGCTCGCCGAGGTTCTGCGTGAGATGCGTGGAAGCGAGGAGTAGCAAACCTTCTGGTGAGGCCAGGAGCGGCGCAGTACGGGTCCGTGATGCCAGAGGTGGTCGCTTGAGAGTGGCGGTTAGCGGTCAGGACTCGCATCGAGAGGGGGAGGCGTCCAAGCCGAGGGCATCACGCGAATCGGGATCGTGCGCGCCTCGCCGTCGCCGACGACCTCGAGCACGGTCTCGCCTTCGCGGGCGGCGGTGAGCCTGAAGGTTGTCGCCCCGAGCCGCTCCACGGTGACGATCTCGAGATCTCGCGCGGTCATCGCGTCGATTGTCTCCGTCCACCGAGACAAGACTCCCTCACTGCGTCCGACCGAGCCGTTCACGTCGTGCACCGAGCCGAGGGGCACGCGGAGGAGGTTGCTGTTCCCGTCGTCGCCGAGCAGGTCGCCGTCCACCCCCACCACCGTCTCGAAGGGCATGCCGCATCCGACGCCGACGAGAAACATGCAGGTTGCAGCGACCGAGAAAAGGATCCGCATGCAGCGGAGTTAGCAGCCCGCGTGCCAGGTAGTATTCGCTGGCGGGCGCCATGTTTCGTTGCTCGGGGGCACGGGCGTGCGATCATGGTGTGTGCAACGCGCTGCACGATACGGGCGGGTCGGCGGGCAAGGAAGGATTAGGAAAGCCGAACAATCGTGAGAGGTTCGACGCTTGCAGTGGGGTCGACATGGTTCGTCGATGGCTCCTGTCGTGGGTGGTCTTTCTCGTAGGCGTCACGTGGTCGTTGGTCGCTTCGGCGGCCGATCCGGTGCCAACGGCCAGCACGTCGTCGTTCGCGATCTACGGGAGCATCGACGTGGGCGTGCGGTCGCTGCGCCTCGACGGGACGGAGCTCCGCAGCCGAACGACGGGGAGCTCACTCGCGGTTCACGGGGCCGACCTGCCGACGAAGGCGCTCTTCGACACGAACTTTCGTTTCGGCTTTCGGTTCCACGGATTTCTCGCCGGTGTCGGTGCGGGCTTCGGTTACGCCGATTGGGGAGGCGGCAAGCCCCAGCCTCTCGGCGACATCGTGGTGCGACCGAACGGCTTCCTGGTTTCGGGGGCGGTGCTCACGTCGGCCGGCTATCGTTACGAGCGGGGCGGGTACGCTGCGCGTGCCGAGGGCGTGTTGGGAGCGGAAATCGTGGGCATCGGGTTCGTGCTGAGCGACAATTACATCTCCCCATCGACGACAACTAGATCGCCCCATCCTGACGGGCGCGACTCGACCCACGAGAAACGACCCTTTTCGGGAAGAAAAGGCAGGCGTTTTGCGAGCGGTGAGCAACGCGCAGGTGAGGCAGCTGATGGAAGAGATGCAAAAACACGGCGAAGTCGGGCGAGCAGCCCGCAAGGCAGACATGGACCGGAAGACCGCGCGGAAGTACGTCAAGCTCGGCAAGCTTCCGAGCGAGCTGACGAAGCCGCGGACGTATCGAACGCGCGCGAATCCGTTCTCGACGGAGGACTGGGAGGCGGTGACGACGAAGCTCGCGACCACGCCAGACCTCGAGGCGAAAACGCTCTTCGCGTGGCTCCAGGAGCAACGGCCAGGCGTGTACGTGGAGGCGCAGCTGCGGACACTCCAGCGCCATGTTCGCGCTTGGCGCGCGGCGAGCGGTCCCGACAGAGAGGTCTTCTTTTCGCAGCGTCACCGGCCCGGTGAGGCGGCGCAGACCGACTTCACCGACGTCACCGAGCTCGAGGTCACCGTTGCGGGCGTCGCCTTCGCCCACATGCTTTGTGTATTCGTTTTGCCCTTCTCGAATTGGCAGTGGGCCACGGTCTGCCTGAGCGAATCGATCATGGCGTTGCGGCGAGGCGTACAAGCCGCGCTCTTTCAGCTCGGGCGGGTGCCGCAGTACCACCAGACGGACAATTCGACGGCCGCCACACACCGCATTGCGAAGGCCGAGAGGGAGAAGCTGCCAGGTAAAAAGCGCCCATTCAACAAGGACTACCTCTCGCTCATGCGCCACTTCGACATGATCCCGAGGACTACGGGAATCGGAAAGAAGGAACAAAACGGCGACGTCGAGGCCGGGCATCGCGCGCTGAAGAAGCGTCTCGAACAGGCCCTCCTCCTTCGAGGGAATCGCGACTTCGGGAGCCGCGACGCATGGCAAGACTTTGTGCACGACGTGCTTCGTAAGGCCAATGCCGGACGGGCAGCGCGGGTCGGCGAAGAGCTAAAAGGGATGCGGTCCGTACGGCCGGAACGCCTGCCCGAGTACGTCCAAGTATCGGTGACCGTGAGCCCTTGGAGCACGATTCGCGTCCGACATTGTGCCTACTCGGTCCCATCACGCCTCATCGGCGCGAGCCTGAAGGTGCACGTGCACGATGCACACATCGAGGTCTTTCTCGAAGGCCGCGACAAGGCCGAGCTCGTGTGCGAACGCCTCCGTGGACACGGCATTGCACGCATCGACTACCGGCACATCATTTGGTCGCTCGTGCAGAAGCCCGCTGCCTTTTCTCGCTACGTGTATCGAGACGAGCTGTTTCCGTCCCTTGTCTTTCGGCGCGCCTACGACGCCATTCAGTCGGTGCACCACGGCACCTATGGAGACCTCGAATACCTACGCATTCTCTTTCTGGCAGCGCGCACGATGGAGACAACCGTCGAAGCCGTGCTCGCACGGCTGCTCCAAGCAGGAAGTGCCATCACGGCGGCCGCAGTCAAAGCGTTGGTCGTCGTCGACGAGCCTTCGGTCGCCCCCGACCTCGCCCCCCTTGTCGTCGACCTCCTCTCGTACGATGAGCTCGTCTCGGAGGCCGCCTCGTGAGCACTGTAGCGATTGCCGCATCTCCCTACGATGCACTGGCTCTGATGCTTCGTGAGTTGAAGCTTCCCACCATCGCGAAGGCGGCCGAGGAGATCGCGTCGAAAGCGGAGCGCGAAGGGTGGACCTTTGGCCACTACCTTCGGCACTTAGCCACACTCGAAGTCGAAGAGCGTCGACGAAAACGGATTGAACGTTTTCAGCGCGACAGCGACCTTCCATCGGAGAAAACCCTGGCTACGCTCGACCGCGCGTTGCTTCCCGCAAAGGTGCAGAAGCTCCTCCCGAGCTTGTGCGAGGGAGGCTTTTTGGACCGAGGCGAAAACGTGCTTGCCTTCGGCCTTCCTGGACGCGGCAAGACCCATCTCATGTGCGCCATTGGCCACGAGCTCGTGCGACGCGGACGACGCGTGCTCTTCACGCCAACCTATGCGCTCGTGCAGAGGCTCCTGGTTGCGAAGCGCGACCTTCGACTCGAGAAGGACCTGGCTTCGCTCGACAGCTTCGACGTCGTCATCCTCGACGACATCGGCTACGTCCAACAGAACCGCGACGAGATGGAGGTTCTCTTTACCTTCCTCGCCGAGCGTTACGAGCGGAAGAGCGTGATCATCACCTCGAACCTTCTCTTCCGAGACTGGGGCCGCATTTTCAAGGACCCCATGACGACCGCGGCCGCCATTGACCGCCTCGTCCACCACGCCGTCATCGTCGAGATGAACGGCCCAAGCATCCGCGAGACCGCAGCCAAGGCGAAAGGAACAGCGAGCGAATCGGCTCCTACGAACACGACGAAAAAAGACCACTCGGATTCGAAAACCGATGGGGAGATCTAATTGTCGTCACCGGGGAGATGTAGTTGACGCCAAGCAGGTTCGAGCGTCCGAGCTTTCCCGATACGAAAATCCCATACGCGAACGGAGTGCGGACGTACCTCGCCCATCGCATCACGCTCGAGCGCGCGTTCGACGACGTCTCGTTCGGCCTTTTCGCTCAAGTGGACGTGACCACCCCTGGCAACGTCTACTTCGGGATCTCGATCACGCCCTGGGGACGTCCATGACTGTCGCGAGGTCCTCGTGCCTTGCTGCGCCCTTGCTACTCACACCTTCCGCGCGCGCAGGCCGAACATGAGCGCTATCGATTCCCCGATGGCAAGCCGCGCCTTCCCGATCCTCAGTGTCGACCACAGACGAACCGCGTGTCGCGATGCCGAGTCCGTGGTGAACGCATCACGGCGTCCTCTCCAAACGGCGCCGGGAGATCACAAGTCGAGATCGAGGTCGGACCGCGGCAGGCTGTCGCACACCGTGACGCGCGGCAGGAACGTGCCCAGCCGCTCATCGTGCTGGGTGGTTCCGCGAAGCTTGGGGGTCACGCAGGCCTTGCACAAGCCACGCTCGCAGCCGGTCGGCACGTGCACCCCCGCCGCGCGCGCCGCGTCGAGCAGGGTGGTCGAGCCGAGCACCGAGAGCTCCCGGCCAGACCGGACGAACCGTATCCGATAGTGCCTGGTGTCGTCTGCCAGCTGCCGCCCGCGCGGCGTCGGCGCGGGGGTGAACGTCTCGGTGTGAAACCGGGTCGGCGGCAAGCCGCGCTCGTACAGCGTTGTCCGGAGCGCCTCGACCATCCCTTCGGGGGCGCACGCGTACACCTCACGCGCGGCGGCGTCGGGGACGGCGGCAAGCAGCCGCTCGGCGGAGAACGGACCGCTCCGGATCCCCGGCCGCGCGCGTGTGCGCGAGGCGTCGTCACAGAACAGATGGAGCTGCAGCTTCGTGGAGGCGGCGAGCGCGACGAGCTCGGGCTCGAACAAGATCGCGCGCGCGTCACGATTGAAGTAGCAAAGCGCGAGGTCGGCCCCCGGCGCGATCCGCCGCGCGCGCCGCAGCATCGCGAGCACTGGCGTGATGCCGACGCCGCCAGCGATGAACAATCCGGGACTGGGCACGTCGGTCATGACGAACTCGCCCTCGCTGGTCGGCGGGCCGACCAACGTGACGGTCATGCCGGCGCGCAGATGGTCGTTGAGGTGATTGGAAACCCGTCCACCGGCCACGCGCTTCACGCAGATCTCGAGGTGTCGGGACTCATCGCTGTCGCGGAGCAAGCTGTACTGACGCACCAGCGTCGCGTCGCCGACCGCAACGCGCAACGAGACGAACGCCCCCGCGCCCCACCGGACGTGGTCCCAGCCCCGGGGCAGCTCGATCCGGAGCGCGAGCGCAGCGCCACCAGCGAGCGTCTCCGCCGACAGCACGCGTGCTTCGACGTCGAACATCCGCGGGGTCGCCAGATAGGTCTCACGGGACGGTTGGTAGCGAACCCCGCGCGAGATCCGCTGCCACAGCTCGCGTGGGCGGGCGAGCAGGCCGCCGAGGCCCGCATCACGCTCGCCGACGGGCGCGACCCAGCGCAGGAAGTCCACGACCATTTGCGGCAACACGCCGGCGACCGGCACCACGTTGTAGGGCAGCCCACGGCGCTCGCAGATCGCCCGGATCTCGGCCGTGAGCTCGCGCTGGCGAAGCGGCGGCAGATCGGGGAACAGGTGGTGCTCGAGGTGCGTGTCGAGGCCGCCGTAGAACACCTCGAACCCAGGGCGCCCCTCGAACGTGACCTCCTCGTGGAGGACGCGCTGGAGGTAGGCGTCGAGCTCGACCAGCGGGGTAAAGTTGGTGGTCGCGAGGATCTGACGCGCGTACCACTCATCGCGGGTCTCTCCGGGGCCGGGATCGTGGAACAATCGCACGTTGTCCGCGTGATGCTCGAGCAGCAAGATCCCGATGGTGAGGTCGTAGCCGAGGGTGGTCGCGAGGTAGTTGCCGACCAGGGTCCTGCCCGCGCTCGCTCCCGCCGCGATCGGCTCCCGCACGTAACGGCGCTTGGCGTGAGCGGCGATAAGCCGCAGCGCGGGCCGGAACGTGTCCCAGGACAGCACGGGGCGGCCCTCGGTTCGCGCCGCCGACGTCGCCGTGTAGAGCGCGAAGTAATACAGGTGGAACACCAAGAGCACGCCGAGAGTCAGCGGCTGGATGCTGGTGTGTGGGTACCAGCTCTGTCCGGGCTTGAACCGCAGGAACGAATACCCGAGGTCGTGATCGACGCCGACGATGTTGGTGAACGGGTGGTGGTTGCGGTGGTGCATGACCTTCCACTCGCGCGGATCCGTGACGAAGTCCCACACCCAGCGATCGGAGTGAAACGGCCCGGCGTCAGGCAAGTGATCGTAGCCGCCGTGCATGATCGCGTGCCCGAGCTCGGAGAACTCGAGCAACACGTGCAACATCCCCAGCACCACGCCCCGCTCGAACGACCGCGGCGATCCTCGCTCGCGAATCAGCTGCGCCGACCGGGCCTCGATCGCTCGAGAGTACTCGGCCACGCGGCGCACGTGCTCGAGATCGCGCGCGCCGACCTCGGCGCGGACCCGCACGTACACCGCATCCAGCTCCTCGGCGAGCCCGCGGATCTCGCCGCCTGCCGCCGCTGCAGCGGACGTCGCGGTCTGCACGTCGGCTCGCTCCATCGACTTAGGCATATCATGACATCCGGGGCGCCGCTCTGCGTGGCCGGCGGAGGCGAGGCGCTCGCGGAAGTCCAGGTGGAAGCTTCCCGACTACCGACGACGTCTCGCCGCGATCGCCCCGACGATAGCCGCGAGCACCGCGAGGCTCGTGGGGGAGGAGCCGGCAAGGTTCGACATGTCGCAGCCACCGCCGCCTGGCGTATCGTCCCAGCGATCGTCGAGGGCGGTGAGGTACTCTTCGCAGGCATTGTAGCTGGGCGACAAGAGCGCCGTGATGGCTTCGGCCTTGGGTAGCGGTATAGCGCCTTCACGGTCGCTCCCCGCCCCTCTCTGCCCGCTTCTAGCTTCTCGCCCCCGCCAAAAGAGCCCCGCGACGTCCAAGTCCTCACGCGAGATCCGCAGTTCACTCCCCGCCCCTCTCTGCCCGCCGCTCGCTGCCCGCCCCCCGCCAAAAGTGCCAGGGCGCCGCGGCCAACCGCGACGCCCCGCCATTCCCTCTCACGTAAGCTTCCGAAGCCCCGAGCCCACCCGCGCCGCGCAAGACGCAACCTCCGCCGGCACCTCACCGAGATACGCGAAAGCCACCGCGACCGACAAAGCCGCCTCCACTTCCCGAAGCGACCCGAGCGCCGACCGATACCGCTCGCGCCGCGTCCCGCCCGAGCTCCCCGACCCCTCCGCGAGATTCAGAACGACGCTAGCCGCCGCTCTTCGCAATTGGCGCCCAAGGTCCCGATCCGCCGTTTCAATCTGCCCAATTGGCGCCCTAAGCAGCCGAACCATATCCACCGCGACATATTGAATCTGCAACATGGCATTCTCCTTCGCGCCGCACCGAGCGGGCGCTCACCCCCCGCGACGCCGGCTCTGGGGAGCGGGGTCAAGGGCGCGAAGCGGCGCCGAAGGCGCGAACCCTTGATGCCGCTCCCCAGAGCCGGCACAATGGATAGCCCGCGAGCAAGCCTTCCCCCGAGTGTGCCAACCACTAGGGCCGTATCGCGACGTGCCGAGTCCAGCGCCGCCCAACGGCGCTACACCGTTGGTGCCGAATGGGCCGCTCTCGTCGTACTCGGGGATATCGAGGTATCCATCCGGGAATGGCGAGCCCTTCCACCGGGCGCCGATTCCTCTTTTGCAACGATCCGCCGATCTCATTCAGCACATGGAAGACTCGGGCGCGCTCGCCGAGGCGCTCGCCGCACGAAAAGCCCCGGCGCGGCTTTTTGGCGGGGGGCGGGGGGCGAGAAGCGGGCAGAGTGGGGCGGGGAGAGATCCGCGGATTTCGTGTGAGGTCTTGGCCGTTGCGGGGCGCTTTTTGGCGGGAAGCGGGCAGAGTGGGGCGGGCAAAGTGGGGCGGGCGCGACCGTGACGGAGCTCTGGGATTTGCAGGAGGATTTGGCGGTCCAAACTCTTTGGATGAAGACGTCTTGAGCCGATGGACGGGCAGCGGCCGAGAGCGCTCCGTCCATTCGATCGCGACACCGGAATTGTCACGTGTCGAGATCTGGCGCGGGTCGGGCAGCGCGCACTCCGTCTTCTGAACTTTCCCTTGCCGACATCGAACCGCCATTCAAGTCGAAGCTCGAAGCCTTTCTCCACGTCGCCAAGAAGGTCGGACGCCCCAAGGGAGAGACGTGACCCCCACCGCTCGGCCGCCCCCATCGCACCGGATGTGGTGAGAGGACGTGCTCGTGGGGAAGAGCCAGCTCGCGGATGGGACCGCGGGTAGCGGACGCTGAGCGCGCACGGCGACGGGGACGACCGGCCCGAGCGAAGCGCCGCACTGTCGGAGGGGCGTGATGGCCGAATCCGGCTCGCTCTCCTCGCTCGCTCTTCGCTCGGAGCCCTCAAATGCGAAAAGCGACGCGACGAGAACTTCCCGATCGCGTCGCTTCTGGGGGCCCGGGCCGAGCCGAGCTTTACGCGAGCTTCTTCAGTTCCTTCTTCAGCTCCCGCGTCTTCTTCGCGCGGTACACGGCCTTACGGACTCGCGTGTAGGTGCTCGTGTAGGCGCGGGCCTGGTTGGCTTGCTTTCGGAAGACGTTCTTGCCGAACTGGTAGAGGCGATTGAGCACGGTGTAGAGCGCGGCCGCCGCGCGGTTGCGCTCGGGGACGACCGAGGCGACGTGCTTCTCCGCGCGGCGCGTTTGCACCTTGGGGGTGAGCCGTTTGATGTGGTCGTTTCCAACCGCGGCGACCTCGGCGTCGTCGACGCCGACCGTTTCGAGTTGCTCCGAAATGCCGCCCACGTGGGCGACGATGCGAGTCGCGTCGTCGATGAGGTCGTCGATGCCGTCGCCTTCGCGCACCGAGGCGACCCAGGCGGCCGTGTCGGGGTCGCCGTCCATCGCGAGCTCGATGTCGCTCAGCGCCTGCTCGCGCCAATCTTTGGCGTTGGCCTCGGCCTCGAGCTCCGCTGCCGAGCGCTTTCCAGTGCGCGGCTTGGACGATAGGAGGTAGAGGCGCTCGACCTCGGCGATGAGCGCGCGAATGAGGCCGACGTTCGTGAAGTCGTAGTTTCGCTGACAGAGTTGCTCGAGGTCGTTCTCGGCATTGAAGGCCGCCTGTTTCGCCTCCGTGATGAGCTTGGCGATGGGCATGGGCGGCTCGTCCGGCTGGGGAGTGGCCGCGATGACCTCTCGCACCCGCTGGGACGACGCTTCGGCCAGAATGTCGACTCTGGCGCGCGCGATGCGCTCTTCGAGGATCTTCTTCTTTTCGTCCTCGGATTTGACTCCGGACGCGCTCACGCTCTTCACCGCACCTGCAGGCTTTGCCTTCGAGCTCTTCTTCTTCGCAGATTGGGCTTTTGCCATGACCCCTCCTTTTGTCCCGACCGTATGTGAGCCTCACGAGCTTTCGAAGTGCAAAGTGGCAGCGAAACGCTCGATTTTGTGGCGCGTCGTGCCCAGTCTTGAAACGACAATCATCCTGAATAGTTATGACATGGTGGCGCGCCGCCTCGCCTTCGAGCACGCCATACCTCCGAGCGGTGCGCGAATGCACCGGCCATGAGCCCGGGACACCGGAAGCGGAGCGTGGGACACCGTAGCGGCCCGAAAGGACTCGATTTTTCGCGCACCGCCGAGGTGCGGGCTCGGAACCCGAGTGGCACGGGGTGCTCACCAGGATGTCCCCGGGTGCTCCCGGAATGTCCCGGGGTGCTCCCGGCGTGTCCCGGGGAGGTGGAAATCGCGAAAAATGTGGGGTTTGGACGGGAGCGGGCCAGGAGTGCCCGGCGGACGATGCGGCGCTCGCCCGATGGGATCGCCGACGGAGGACGACCGGCTTTCGAATGCACGCGGAGTGAACCTGTAGGTGAGACCACCCGGACCGCTCGGCGTGGTCCGGGGGCTCGGCCGTAGGTCATAAGGCGCCGAGCCCTCGCTACGACGTACGCGTCTAGCGTACGACGGTTGGGCGCGCGTCGCCAGATGGGCACGTTGGTTTCGCGTATCCGCTTCTGCGAACACGACGAAAAGGGACCGATGGGGCGATCTGGTTGTCGTCGATGGGGAGATGTAATTGTCGCTCAGCACCCACGTGCGTGGGGACGACTTTTCCCATCTCCCGATCGACGGGAGCGCTGACGGTTCACCCCCACGTGCGTGGGGACGACGTGAGCGTGGTGGTCGACATGTTCCGGCGGTGCGGTTCACCCCCACGTGCGTGGGGACGACCACGCGAGGGTCTCCGTCGGCACGAGGGATTGCGGTTCACCCCCACGTGCGTGGGGACGACTGCCCTGGCACGTGCCATAGGATGTGGGCGGCCGGTTCACCCCCACGTGCGTGGGGACGACTACCGCTTGGGTCGCCGCTACCGCACGCCCGTCGGTTCACCCCCACGTGCGTGGGGACGACACGTCTCATGTCAGAGTCGA
>JAYUKI010000842.1:0-11565 GCA_043764595.1 Myxococcales bacterium
GTCGAATAACGCGCGCCCTTTCTCGCCTCCCATGTATCGTCTGGGGGTGAAGCCGAGGGAAGACTGGTTCGTCCTTCCGCGCGGAGGCACTTACGTGCCGACCTCGGCGGGCGCGGTTCAGGTGGGGATTCCGCCCGAAACCATCAAAGACGTGATGGCGCAAAAGCTCGCGTTGCCGGAGCTCTACGTCGTCCCTCGCAAGCTCTTCGACCAAAAGCGTGGGCTCTCGGTCGCCGAATTCGAGTTCCCTGCATATTACAGCTTTTTCCTGCTGAAGCGGAAGGCCAAGCTCCTCGTCGAGAGCGCGGACGTAGAAGCCCGTATTCGCGCGATCTTCCAGGAGACCTTGTTCGGGCCCGTGGGCGTTCCGGACGACTCCGAGTTCGCCGCAGGAATTCCGCTCGACGCCCGCCCCGATTTCCACGGCGAAGCCGAGTACTTCCGAAACGTGCCCGGGCGAGGCCGCCTCGAAGTCAGCGATCTGGTCGAGTTCCTTCATTTCGACGACCGAGGTGTCGCACGGTTCGGCGAGTCCGTGACGATCGAGCGCAGCGGGGACGTCTACGCGATCCACGACGGAGCAGAATGCATTGCCCGCGTCGCCGCCGAGGTCGAGCTCCCACCGCGCGCCCACTCGACATTGGAGGCGGGCGTCGGTTCCGGACAGTTCGCTCCGCCCGATTTCGGAGTCACGGTTCTCGGGGCGAGCCACGGATTCGATCCGTCCGGCAAGACCACCGGATTTTTGCTGTGGATGGGCGGTCGAGCCCTCGTCGTGGACCCGCCGACCGACGCCACCGAATACCTCCGCGCCAGGGGCATTGCCCCAAAGACCATCGACGGCGTGGTCCTCACGCATTGCCACGCCGACCACGACGCGGGAACGTTCCAGAAGATCCTCGAGGAAACCAAAGTCAGCGTCTACACGACGCCCCACATCCTCTCGTCGTTCTTGCGAAAATACTCTGCGCTTTCCGGTTACCCGGAAGAAGTCTTGCGCCGCACGTTCGTGTTCCATCCCGTACGGATCGGCGCTCCGATGCACGTGCGCGGTGGCGAGCTTTGGTTCCGCTACACCCTCCATTCGATTCCGGCGATTGGTGTCGAAGCGTTCTACGGGGGAAAGAGCATCGCCATCTCCGGCGACACGCTCTACGACCCCGCACGCGTCCGCGAGATGTTCGACAAAGGCGTGCTCGGACGCCAGCGTTTCCGGGACCTCTATTCCTTCCGCGGACATCACAATCTCATCCTCCACGAGGCCGGAATACCGCCGCTCCACACCCCGACGAGCGCCCTCGCCGAGCTTGCACCCGAGGTAAAAAGGCGGGTCTTCCTCGTCCATATCGCCGAGAAAGACGTGCCGATCGACGCGGGTCTACGGCCCGCGAAAGTCGGACTCGAGCACACCCTGCGCGTGGACGTCTCGCCTCCGGAGCACGGCGAAGCGATAGCCCTCCTCGACGCCGTATCCATGGTCGACTTTCTCCGCGACCTTCCTCTGTCCCGAGCACGTCAGCTCCTCCAAGTGGCGCGCCGCATTTCCCTGCCCGCGGGCGAACGCATCGTGAAACAAGGCACGCGCGGCGACGCATTTTACATCGTCGTTCACGGTCACGTGGACGTCATGCGCGATGGCGTGAAGCTCAAGGCGTACCAGGCTGGAGACTATTTCGGAGAGCGCGCCCTCATTCTCGACGAGCCACGCATGGCCGACGTGATGGCGCAGACGGACGTCGATCTTCTCGCCATCGACCGCGACGATTTTTTGCCGCTCCTTCGCGGAAGCGAGATGCTGAAGCGTCTCGAGCGTCTCGTCCGTGTTCGCGACGAGGGCGCGTGGGAGCTCATCAGTAAGAACACCGTTCTCTCGGGCCTCACCAGCAGTCAGAAGACCCAGCTCCAAAGTGCCCTCGAGCCCGTGGAGCTTCCGAAGGGCGCCGTCCTTTGGGAGCGCGGAAAAATGCCTTCGGCGGCCTACATCGTCGTGGATGGCGAGGTGAGCGTCGATGCACCTGGTGTCGACTCGATTCGCCTTCGCCACGCCGCGTTTCTCGGGGAGGTGGACGCGCTCCGAAAGGGGGGGCGCGCCGTAGGGTCCGCTCATGCCACGACGGCCGTGAAGCTCTTTGCGATCGACCGCGAAGACGTCTGTCGGTTCTTCGACGACAACCCCGGTCTGTTCCTCGCGTTCCTCGGCACTCGTTTCATGGAGTGAGACGACGGCGACGGAGAACGGTGGGCGTCAGCCGATACCGTCCCGAAGCCATGCGAAGACGGTCTCGAGGCCACTGGCAAGGCGTACCTCCGGGAACCAACCAAGCTCGTCCCTTGCGCGGGTGATGTCGGCGAACGTCGCCTCCACGTCTCCGAGAGGCTTGTGCTCGTGCACCAGGACGGGCGTCTTGCCGGACGCCACCGCCAGCGCGGTCACGAGCTCGTCGAGCGTGACCGGAGCTCCCGAACCCAGGTTGTAGGCGCGAAAACCAGGCGAAACGCGCGCCTGCGCGGCAAGCACACCACGCACGATGTCCGATACGTGGGTGAAGTCGCGGCGCATGGATCCGTCCCCGAAAATGGGGAGGGTTTGCCCCGCGAGGAGCGCCCGCGAGAACTTCGTGATGGCCATTTCCGGCCGCTGCCGTGGTCCGTACACCGTGAAGAACCGGAGCGCCGTGAACGTGAGCTCGGGCATTCGCCGGATGCATGCACGGGAGACAAGCTCCATCGAGCGTTTGCTCGCCGCGTACGGAGAGGCGGGCTCGATGGAGGGCGCGTCCTCCCGGGCGGGCAGGGGTGTGTCGTCGCCGTAGACCGAAGAGCTCGATGCGGCGCAAACCCGAAAGATGCCGTGCGCATATGCGGACTCGAGGACATTCGCCGTGCCCTCGACGTTCACCGCGACATACCTGGCGGGGTCGACGAACGACGGCCGCACACCCGCGAGGCCGGCAAGGTGCACGACGGCGTCGGCGCCTTCGAGCACTCGGTCGACCGTCGCGCGCGACGTGACCGTTCCTTCGTGGACGACCACACGGTCTCCGAACGTAGCGCGAAGGTCCGCCGCGTTTCGGCGCTTCTGTTCTTCGGGGTAGGGAGCGTTGCTGAAGTCGTCGAGAATCACGACTTCGTCCCCTCGATTGGCGATCGCACGCGCCACATGGAATCCGATGAATCCCACCCCCCCCGTGACGACGACGCGGCCTTTGTGCGAGGTCATCTTCAGCGATGGGACGGCCGGTCGGCCGTGCGAAGGGGGTTGTGCGACACTCCCACACCTTGGTAGCGGAGGCCCGCGCGGGCTACGTCGTGGGGACGCCAAATGTTGCGGGCGTCGACGAGCACCGGGGGCTCTTCGGGGGTGCCGGGCGCCATGCGACGCTTCACTTCGCGGAAATTCGGAGCACGGTAGCTGCGCCACTCGGTGAGAAGCACGAGCGCGTGGGCTCCGTCGAGGGCGTCGTAGTCGCGGTCCTTCACGGTGACGCGATCGCCCATGGCCAAACGGAAGTTCTCGTTGGCCTCCGGATCGTGGCCCACGATTTCGCCACCTTCGGCGAGCAAGACGTTCGCGAGCTTCACGGCGGGAGACTCGCGGACGTCGTCCGTCTCGGGCTTGAACGAGAGGCCCCAAAGGGCAATTCGCTTGCCCCGGATCTTGCCGAGGACCCGCTTCACGAGGCCAGCGATGAAGACCGACTGCTCTTCGTTGGCCTGGTGCGTTGCCTCGGCGAGTCGCATGGGCACCCCGTTGGCTTTGCCGAGGGCCGCGAGTGCCTGGACGTCTTTCGGGAAGCAGGAGCCTCCGTAACCAGGCCCTGCGTAGAGGTATTTCTTGCCGATTCGGGCGTCCGTACCAACCCCGAGGCGGACGGCGTGGACGTCCGCGCCCGTCGCGTGGCAAAGGCGGGAGAGCTCGTTCATGAACGACACTCGCATCGCGAGCATGGTGTTCGATGCGTATTTGACAAGCTCGCTCGATCGCGGATCCGTGACGACGACGCGCTCGCCGGAGAGCTGGAGCGGGGCATAGAGGTCGCGGAGGGTTTGTCGGGCATTCTCGCTGCGCGCACCGAGGACGATGCGGTCCGGTTTGAAGAAGTCGGCGACGGCGTCGCCTTCCTTCAAGAACTCGGGATTCGACACGACCTCGAGGTCGGCGTGTGCGGTGCTGACGTGCCCTTGGAGGGCGTCGCACGTACCTACGGGCACGGTGCTCTTCACGACGACGAGAGCTGCGCGTTTGGCTTCTTTGGCGATCGTTTCGGCCGCGGCGAACACAGCGCTCACGTCGGCTGCGCCGTCCGGCTTCGACGGCGTTCCAACCGCGATGAAGTACGCATCGGCTTCGTCGAAAGGCGGAGCTACCTTCGTCGCGAACGCGAGGCGCTTGCTGCGTTGGTTCCTTCGCACGAGGTCCGCAAGCCGAGGCTCGTAAATGGGAATTTTCCCGCTTTCGAGCAAGGCGACACGCTCGGGGTCGATGTCGACCAAAAGCACCTCGTGTCCGAGGTCGCTGAGACCGGTGCCCGTGACGAGACCCACGTACCCCGCCCCGAAAACGACCAATCGCATGGTTTTCCCACTTAGCGTAACCGCGGCCGCATTTCACCGTGAAACGCAACCGCGTAGCCGGGGTTGCACACGGTGCCTTGCGGCGGGTCTCGAACTTGGCCCGTCGCATCCGCATGCCGAACAGTGCGCCCCTATGGCGATTCCGCTCGCCCTGTTGAGAACGCTCACGTCCGCGCTCTTGCGCGCGCTTTCGTACGCCGAAGTGCATACGGGCGTGCCCGCCATCGTCGTGGCAGCCATCGTGCTCGTGGTGGGGTTTCGGCTCTTCAAGAAATCGCTGCGTTTCGCCATCGAGGTGGCCGTGGTCGTCGGTCTGCTCGGGCTCGCGTCGTTTTTCGGCTGGGTCCGTTTCTGACGCGCAGTCGTCGCTGGAAGCTCGAAATCGTGGCTTCTCGGCGGTGCCGGGTTTGCTACGGTCCGCGCCGAAAGCTCGCCGCACGACCCGTGGCGAGCCCCCAGCGACAAAGAAGAGGCCTCTCATGAAGCTCGAAGATCTGAAGATCATCGTCACCGGCGGCGCCCAAGGAATGGGACGCGCGTTCGCACTCGCGCTTGTCGAGGCCGGCGCCTCCGTCGTCGTTTGCGACGTCAACGAGGCCGGCCTCGCGGAGACCAAGGAAGCCGCAGCCGGCAAGCGCGGCAAGCTCTTCGCCAAGAAGGCGAACGTGGCGGACGAAGCCGAAATCGCCGAGCTGGTCGAGTTTTCCTACAAGGAAATGGGAGGCCTGAACGGCCTCATCAACAACGCCGGCATCCTTCGTGACGGCTTGCTCGTCCGCAAAGACAAAGAGACCGGCGCCATCAAGAAGCTCTCGAAAGAGCAGTGGGACGCCGTCATCGGCGTGAACCTCACCGGCGCGAGCCTGCTCACCCGCGACGTCGTCGCCAAGATGGTCGAGACCGGATCCAAGCCGGGCGTCATCGTGAACATGTCGAGCGTCGCGCGTCACGGCAACCGCGGCCAGTCGAACTACACGGCAGCAAAGGCTGCCCTCGCCGCGAACACGGTCACGTGGGCCCGCGAGTTCGCGTCTTACGGCATTCGTGTCGGCTGCGTGGCTCCTGGAATGGTGGAGACCCCCATGACGCAGGGCATGAACCCCAAGGCGCGCGAAGCCCTCGTCGCGGCGATTCCGGTCGGCCGCATCGGCTTGCCGGAGGACCTCTGGCTTGCCGTCAAGTTCGTGCTCGAGTGCGACTATTTCAACGGTCGCACCATCGACGTCGACGGTGGCCTGAGCATGTGATCGTTTCGCACCGAGGCGCGCAGGGGAGTCCGTGTGCGCCTACGTGCGACCTTGCACATCTGACGCGTTGCAGCCACGCAACAAGCTTGCGCCGTTCGCCGCTCGGGGTAAAACGCGCCTATGAAATTGGCGCGCACTTTCGTTGGCTTGTCCGGAGCGGCGCTTCTGTTCGGAAGCGCCGTTTTCGCGTGTGGATCGGACGGTCGGCAGGTCTTCGACGACGACGCCTCGACGACCTTGATTCCAACGGGAGACGCCTCGGGCACCTTCGAGCCGAGTGACGCCAAGGGCGAAGCGGGCAAGCCCATTGCCGTCGGCTACCTCACGGGCAAAGTCGTCGCCCCCGAAGGCACCGTCCCCATCAGCCAGGCGCTCGTCTACCTCACCGACCGCGCGCCGGACGCCATCCCCGAGAAGGCATACTGCGACACCTGCGTGAAGCTGTCGCCCTTCGATGGCTACAACTACTCGAAGCCCGATGGCACGTTCGAGGTGCCCGCGTACAAGACCGGAAAACAGTTCCTGGTCGTGCAGAAAGGGCAGTTTCGTCGTGTCCGCGAGGTCACGGTGGTGGCCGGGGATCAGCGCGTCGAAGCGAGCGCGTCCCGCTTGCCCGCGAAAAACGACGTCGCGGCTGGCGACACCATTCCGAAAATTGCGATGGCCGTCGGGGGATACGACCGGATCGACGAGACCATGAAAAAGCTCGGAATCGAGGAGTTTTACCGGTATGGCGACGCGCCTCCAGGACTTCCGTTTCCGATTCCTACCGGTCCCGGAATCAAGACCAACAAGACCTCGGAAGACTTGCTCGGGTCGGACGCGGAGCTCGGCAAACACCACATCGTGCTCCTGCCGTGCGCGTCGTTCGGCTTCACGCGCAACGAATCCGCCGGCACGTTCGTGTGCGGCGGTCCCAGTTCGGGACAAAAGGCCGCACTTAAGTCGTACGTCGACGCGGGTGGCAAGCTTTACGTGACCGACTTCTCCTACGAAGCCGTGCGACAGACCTGGCCTGGCTTCATCACCTGGTACGACAACGACATGAAGCCGCTCGCCAACGACTCGTCGAAGCTCGGCACGGCCTGCCGCAGCGGCGCCGAGAACACGCCCGGGACCCTCGGTGACCCTGGCCTGAAGGATTGGATGACGGCCATCGGCAACGGCAATGTCACCCTCGAGGCGAGCTACTCGCGCATCCAGAAAGTGACTCCTCAACCGGGATTCGACGCAACAGGCAAGGCGGTCACCATCACTCCCAAGGTCTGGATGTCTTCCCAAGTCGGGGGCCAAGCCCTCCCTGCCACGGTCAGCTTCGAGCAGAAGTGCGGCCGCGTGCTCATGAGCTCGTACCACTGCGAAGGGGACTCGGGCGCGGGGCTGCTCGCGCAGGAAAAGGCGCTCCTCTATATCCTTCTCGAGGTCGGCGTCTGTGTCGGCGACCTTCCGCCCCCGCCTCCGCCGCGCTGAGCCTCTGCGCTTTCTCGAGCTTCGTGCAAAAAAGGGCGGATCGTCGCACGACGATTCGCCCTCTTTTTCGGCGCTTCGACGGAGCCGTTCAGGCCGGCTTGAATGGAGCGAGCTCCTTCGCGAGCTCTCCCGAAGCGTGCATTTCGTTCACGATGTCACAGCCACCGAGAAACTTCCCGTCTACGTAGAGCTGGGGAATGGTGGGCCAGTTCGACAGCTCCTTGATTCCCTGCCGAATGGCGGGGTCGGCAAGGACGTTCACCGTCTCGAACGGGACGCCCTCCCGCTTCAGGACCTCCACCACACGGCTGGAGAACCCGCACTGTGGAAAGGACTTGGAGCCTTTCATGAAGAGCAGAACCTTGTGCTGGGCGATGAGGTCGGCGAGGTGCGTTTGGACTTCCATAGGAGACGAAAAATGCTCTTCGTTCGGCCGCGACGCAAGTGCGACGCCTCCTGGACGTTGCAAAAAGCGCAAGGTTTGCACTGAAAAACGTTGCGCAAGCGCCGTTCGTCACGCAAGTGTGATGGTGACATTCGTGTGACGAAACGATGGCAACCTTGAACCTGAGCTCCGAGGCCCCGCTGGCCCGCGATGCGGCGGACGCCGAAGCGGCGACCGAGCCGAGCCCCCTTCGTATCGGGGTTCACGACGCCTCGCGTGTCGAGTGGAGCGTGTCGCTGCCCCTGCCAAAGGGTCGACGCGTGCCGTTCACCATCGAAGCACGGCTCAAGGTCCCAGAAAGCGCCTACGTCGAGCATCTTCCGTGGAAGCAGCTCCAGCACTACACGCGGCTCGACGGACCCCAGATGGCAAGCTCGGGCGACGTGTGCTCGATCGACGAGCTCCGTCGCAACGTGCTCGCCCTGGCAAACAAGCTCACCCGTGCGAGCGAAGGGTTCGCGCGCCATTGCCGTCTCGCCAGCTCGCTCTTCGCCACGGCCAAGAGCACCGAGCTCGAAGGGCTCTTGCTCGCATGGATCGAGGGCGCCGAGCGCCTGGTGGAAGATGGGCGCGAGCGCCTCACCCGTCCATCCGAAAGCGACGCCGAAGAGGTGCTTCGCGAACGCAAGCTCGTGGACGAGTACTTGAGCGTGCGCCTCCTGGAAATGCTTGGAGCCGGCGAACGCTCGCTTTCCACCCTCGCCGCGTCTCGCTCGCCCCACGCCGCCGAGTTCGCGCCGACGATAGCCCTGGCCGAAACGCGTCTCGGCGATGCCCTTGCCAGCGAGCTCGAGCACCGGAGCTCGCACCGGTACGTCACTCCCGATCCGTCCCGCCCGAAGGCGCTTGAGAGGTACCTCGATCGCACGAGCCAGCTCAAAAAGCACTTCCAAGAGGTGCTTTTTCTCGAGCACGAGACCGTGCACATGGTCGATCGCCTCTCGCACTTGAGCGCGGGATTCGTCGCGCTCGTGGCCTCGACGTGGGCGTTCGCGTGGCAGCTCGCGTTGCTCGACAAGGGCCTTTCTCTGGGCGCGAGGTTCGGGTCGGGCATTACGACCGTGGCCCTCGTGGCGGGCATCATCTACGCGACGAAAGACCGACTGAAGGAGCTAGGTCGGAACTTCCTCGCTCGAAAGCTCAACGACGTCTACGACGTGCAGCGCCTCACGACATTTCGAGCACCAGCCCGGCGACTTCCGGGTCGGGACGTCATCGTGACCGCCAGCGAGTGTTTCAAGCACAAGAGCGAACGCCTCCCCGATCCACTGAATCCGGAGAGCGGCGCGACGGTGCCCTTTAGCGTCATCATCTACAAAAGCCGTGGTCACGTTCGCACGCAAAAGGAGCTTCTGGCGTCCGGAGTGCGTCGCATCAAGCACGTCTTTCGCTACGACTTGTCTCCGTTTTTCGGTCGCCTCGACGACGCCACGAAGCAGGTCCCTGTCCTCTGCCCAAGTACGCGAAAGGTGCGTTTCATCGACGCCCCGCGCGCCTATCGGCTCCCGTTCGAGGTTCGGGTCACGTGTGGAACGAAGACCACGGTCGAAGAAACCGTGCTCGTGGTCCACAAGCGAGGGCTCGACCGCGTCGAGCGTGCGGAAGACGAGCGCTTGTCCGTCGCGCCCGAAGCCTGACACTCGCTGTAGAGACGTTCGGTCGAGACACGGCAGGGGTCCGCGAAACATCTGGTAGCTTCCGCCCGTGGTTCCCTCCAAGGTTTTTCCGGATTTCGACGAAGCGTGGATCGTGCATGCGTCCGAGGACCTCCTCGTGGTGGACAAACCCTCCGGGGTCCCGACGCAGGCCCCGAGCCCTGAAGAGCCCGAGGACCTCGTCACGCGTCTCGGGCGATTCCTCTCCGCGCGAGGGGAGGATCCCTACCTTGGCGTGCACCAGCGGCTCGACCGGGACACGAGCGGTCTGGTCCTGTTCACGCGCCGCAAAGAGGCGAACGCAGCGATTGCCGCGGCTTTCGAAGGCCGTGAGGTCCAAAAGGGCTACGTTGCTCTGGTCGAAGGGCGTTTGGGACAACGAACGTTGCGCGACTCCCTCGACAAGGGAGACGCAGGCCTCATGCGAATCGTCCGGGCCCCGGCCGGAAAGCTTGCCATCACGCATGTCGAAGAGCGGTCCCGAAAAGGTGGGAGGGCCGAGGCCTCGCTCAAGCTCGAAACGGGCCGCACGCACCAAGCGCGAGTCCAGCTGGCCCACGCGGGTACGCCGATTGCCGGAGACACGCTCTACGGAGGACCTCGGGCCCCGAGGCTCATGCTCCATGCCGCGTCTTTGGCACTTTCGGCCAAGGTTGCGGGCGAGGCGCGAACGTTTGCCTCGAGCCCTCCAGCGGCGTTCGCACGGTGGCTTGCGCGCGGCGATCTTGGCAAAGCAATCTACGATGATGCTGGAGCGCTCGCCGACGCGCTGTTCGTCGCGAAAGAGTCACGCTTTTCTCTTGGCCGCTCGGTCGATACCACGTGCTTCCGCCTCGTGAACGAGCTCGGGGATGCTCTGCCGCACTTGGCCGTGGACGTATACGGCGAGCACGCCGTGGTGCAGCTCTACGACGACGGCGAGGGGCTCTGGGAAGCAAGGTCCCGCATCGATCGCGTCCTCGATGCGGTGTACCGGCTCGGTTTCGCGGGGGTCTATCTCAAGAACCGGCCGCGCCAAGCCAACACTCTGGTGGACACACGCCGCGACGAGCTCGCGCCGAAGCTTCCGTCGCGTGGTGAGCCTGCGTCCGACCCGCTCGTCGTGCTCGAGGAAGGAGTCCCATTCGGAGTTCGTCTCGGGGATGGGCTCTCCACGGGCATCTTCCTCGATCAGCGAAGAAATCGGAGGCTCCTTCGCGTCACCGCCGCCGGCGCTCGCGTGTTGAATCTCTTCTCCTACACGTGCGGGTTCAGCGTCGCAGCAGCGGTCGGTGGCGCGCGCGAGACGGTGAGCGTCGACGCCTCGATCGCTGCGCTCGAGCGGGGAAGGGAGAACTTCGTTCGAGCCGGGTGTACCGACACCGTTCACCACAAGCTCGTCGGCGAAGACGCGTTTGCGTACCTCGATCGGGCCGCCAAAAAAGGTGAGGTCTTCGACGTCGTCGTTCTCGATCCACCGAGCTACTCCACGTCGAAGAAGCGGCGTTTCGTCGCGGAACAGCACTACGGCGAGCTCGCGGCCAAGGCGCTCTCGATGCTCGGCCCCGGGGGGCGCTTGTTCGCGTCCACGAACCATCGCGGCATATCGAAGGCAAAGCTTCGGCGGGTCCTCTTCGCGGCCGCCGAGTCGATCGGAAGGGGCGTGGCTCAAATCAAAGACCTCTCCCCGGGGAGCGACTTCCCCCCCGAGCCAGGCGCGGACCCGAACATGAAAGCGATGCTCGTGACCTTGGCCCGAGCCGGTGAGGCGGTGAAAACAGCCCCTCCTCCTCGCAAGCCAACGGAACAAATGGTGAAAACGTACTCCAGCGCTCGACAAAGTGCCGCGCGCCCGTGGCCTCGAAAAAAGACGTGAGCGGCCTGTAAGGGCTATCGTGGTGGCTCCGTTCGGCACCCCACGGAGGATGAACATGACGAAGCGCATCGGATGGGTCGTGACTCTTTTGGCGGTGTTGTCCGGTTGCGCCGGCGGTGGTGGAAGTGCGTACTCGGCACGGAGTGCGGAAAGCGCACCCGCGGAGCCCGCCGCACCTTCGAACGCGAAATCCGCACCTCAGGCTGGCTACCCGAGCGAGGCTCAGGCGAGCGCACCCGCCGCCGATTCTGCGCCGAGCCAGCCAGGGCAAGCGGGCCGGGCCGAGGCGCCCAGGCCGCAGAGCCGTCCGGGCCTGGG
>JAYUKI010000843.1:0-3311 GCA_043764595.1 Myxococcales bacterium
AGAGACGCTGATCGACATCCTCACCAAGCCGAAGAACTCGCTCGTGAAGCAGTTCCAGAAGCTCTTCGAGATGGATGGCGTGAAGCTCAAGTTCACGAAGCAGGCGCTCCTCGCCGTGGCCAAAGAAGCCCTGGCGCGCAACGCGGGTGCTCGTGGCCTTCGCGCCATCCTCGAGGGCGCGATGCTCGACATCATGTACGACATCCCGAGCCGCTCCGGCGGGATCAAGGAAGTCGTCATCAACGAAGAAGTGATCACGAAGGGCGACGCCCCGCTCATCGTATACGCAAAAGAAGCCGAGCTAGCCTAGAAGGCTGGCGCTTTTCCCCAATACCTTCGCGGCAGCGGCGTCGGGCGTGCTCACCGACAGGAGTCGGTTCCGCGCGACCCTCCTTGCTGACGCTCGGTCTTGGGGAAAATCGCTCAGCCTTCTCCTCGTTCCGTTTGGAGAGGGCGGGCTGCTCGCAGGCTCGCAGGCTCGCAGGCTCGCGGGCTCGCGGGCGGCTTGCTGCTCGCTGTGGCGGGTTTTGTGTTGGGGTGGGGTTGCGGTAGGCTTCTTTTTGGAGCTCGCGTGAACCGGACGTCTCGAAAAGGTGGAGCGGATGCGGACGTGGACTACCGCGAGGTCGCTTCTTGTGCTTGTTTCCACGTGCGTCGCGCGGCTCGCAGCGTGACGCAGGAGTTCGATGGGGCGCTTGCTCCGATTGGACTCAAGGCGACTCAGTACACGGTCCTTTGTGCTCTCGCTGGGCCTTGGCCGGAGCCCCCTCCCATTGCGGCTCTTGCGGAGCAGTTGCTCGTGGAGCCTTCCGCGTTGTCCCGCAACGTTTCGGGTCTCGTTCGTCGCGGGCTCGTGCGCCTCGAGCCGGGGCGCGATCGCCGTGAGCGAGGGGTCGTCCTTACAGCCGAGGGACGACGTGCGTTTCGGGATGGGTTTCCTCTTTGGAAGCGCGCCCAAGATGCTCTTCGCGCCCGACTCGGAAGCGCGGCCTTCGACCACACGTTGGGTGTCTTGCAGACCTTGACGTCGCATGCCGCCGACCGCTGAAGCGTAGGCGCGCGCGGTGCTGGGCGGCGGGAGCGTAAACGAAAACCCGATGGATCGACGCCGCCGCGCTTTTGTGGGAACGCAGGTGCATCCGTTCAAATGCATGTGTATGCATGGATGGGCGGTGCGTTGGAGGATTCGGCTCTCTTGGTCCGAAGCCAGGTCGGAGTGCGCTCCGGCGGCAACGACGAACGTGCGCGCCCGAGGGAAGGGCACCTGAAGCCATGAGTACTCGTTCAATCCTCGTATCGCTGACCGTGGCCACAGCGTTCCAACTCGCCATGGTTCTCGCGGGTCACTATGTCGACTTCGTCAAAGAGGATGTGTTTGCACTTGGCGGTATGGCCATCTCGCTCGTGGCGGGCATGGCCTATGCGAAGTCGGCTGCCGCAGGGTGGAAGCGGGTCCTCCCTGGCGCCGTCCTCGTTGGCGGCGGGAGTGCGCTCCTGGGGGTCGCGGTATCGCTCGCGTTGAAGGACGTTCCAGCGATGGTGCTTGTTCTTGGTACGATCAGTTCGGCGGTCACGGGGGCGATTGGCGGAGCGATTGGTCTGCGCCTCAGGAAGCAGGCACGATCCGCTTGAATTCTCCGTGCAGCTCGCGCCCCCATGGCACATCTCGACGGTCGCGAATTACGACCGAAGGCTTGGTCTGACGGACGAGGACAGCGCAGCGTACGACGTCAAGGCTTGCACGACGGCCAGCGTGTCGTCCCATGGTTCCAAGGCCGTGCGACCGAGGTCTCGTGGACCCCCGCCTCGACCGTCACCACTGACGCCTCCACGATTTCGTGGGACCAACACGAATCGGTCGAGCGGCGCCACGTGTCGGTGTCCGATCGCAAGCCTTGAAGTGTCGAAGCCTGGGTTTTTGCCTGTCCACTATGGAATGTATGCATGTGCATCGAAATGCATGTGTATGCATGGGATGGGCGCTATCGTGAAGAGATGAGCCACCTCTCTTCGGACCGACTCGTGTGTGCGCTGACGGTGTTGGCGATGGGTGCCTGCACGACGTTCGGGGGAGCCGACGGTGCCGACGCGCCGGATGCCGACTCGGGCGTGTCCGAGCCTACGGATGGGCAGGTGCTTCGCGATGGGGCTGGCGATGCAGAGGCTCGGGACGTCGGCGCGGACGGCAGCGTGGCGTGCCGTCCGCCTCGTGCAGCGTTGGATGCGACGTTCGATTGGGAGGCTCCCGTGACGAACGCGGTTGCGGCGCTCGCTCCAGACGGCGCGGTGCTCGTGGTGGGCCGAGCCTCGTGCGGAGACTCAGGGCGCCAGATGGCTCTCTTCCGCGTCGTCGCGGCGAGTGCTCCGGTGATGCTTGGCTGCTTCGGAGACGACCTCGAATTGGCTGTGGGAATCGACGTCGACGCCACGGGCATCGCCATCGCTTCGCACTACGCGGCTACCGGATACCTCGGTGCGCGGCTTCGGCGTCTCTCGCTCTCCGGTCAGGTTCGCGAGCCCCTCGTTCAGCAGGCTTCACCCACGGGCTCGGTTCTACCGACGGCCGTACGTCGTGTCGCGGGACGGGACGTGTGGGCGTTTTATGCGGCTCCTTCGAGTGGCATTCCGGAAGGAAGCATTCGCGTCGAGGGCGGCGCAGGGCGAACGACGAGTGTCGGGCCCAACGCGGTGATGGCTTTCGGCGGCGTTGGCGCGTCGCTCGACAGCCTGCTCGTGCCCATCCCGCCAACGGATCCACCGCTCAACGAGATTTCCGTTTCCCGGAGGACCCTCGTGGGGGACACGCTCGTAGCAGATGCCAACTTCGGGCCGGCCGGCAAAATCGTCATCGGAGCGACCTCTCCGAATCCGATTCAGTACAACGGGGCTTCGCTGTACGTGTCCCAGGACGCGATGGTCGTCGGCATTCCGCAGCAAGCTACGGCGACGGCCCGGTTTCTGAAAACCGCCCCTCCCAAGCTCGAGCACACGGTCGGGCCGGTCGGCGCGGGCGTGGGCCAAGTCGCGGTCACGATGACCTGCGATGGCTCCGTCGTCCTTGGGCACGCTGCCGGGCAGAAGGGCCGTCTCTCCCGTTTTGGGGCGCCCGAGACGTCACCGACGGCGGATCCGACCTGGGGGCTCGACCTGCCACGGCCGCCAAAGGCGCTCCTCACGCGCGCAAATGATGTCTTCGTGGTCTTCGAGGACGCGGGAAAAACCCGAATCGTGCGTCTCGACCGCTGACACCCCTACGGGCTCTTGGGTTTTGCGCGGCGAAGCGGTAAACCCGAGGGCAATGTTCTTCAAGA